>JAGCKR010000033.1 GCA_017647405.1 Alphaproteobacteria bacterium | reverse complement strand
TTTCAAAGTATAAATTCATACTCATTTGAAGAAATGAAAAAACAGCGATTCCCAAATATAAAATGATATTAAGTATAAAAACAAACAAGTTCAGCCAAATAATTCTGGTTTTTGTTTGAGGTTTATCTCCATATGCATTTTCACCTTTGGTACCTGGTCTAAACAGGTACATGAGCGTCCAAATGAAAGAAAGAATCCATAAAGAAACTGAAATACCTAAGGTGATTGAGGAAATGATTGGTTGTTGACTGGTATTTACTGAGATAAATAACATCAACGGAACAATACTCATCATCAGAAGGTAAGGGGTGAGTGCAAAAGTTGCGCTTTTCCCAAAATCATGAAATCTGCGGATTAATAATGTGATAGAAGCAGGTATGGTTAACAATGCAAAAACAGATGGAATAACAAATAAAATTAAACTGATTAAGCTTTCATCAAAGAAAAAGTTTATGGCAAGGGATAAAAGCCAAAATGCTAAAAAGATGAAAAGATTGAAAATCGGAAATAAAAAGACTTCTCTTCTGTTTGCTCGTCCTTTAATTGAAAAATATTTTTTCCAAGTTGAAAAATAAAGGCTAAAAAATCCTTTCTTTTCTGCTTGTTGGATTGCTGTTTCAACGGTAGTTGTAGAAGAAATTTCTTCTGATACGGCAACCGGCGTATTGTTTGTTTCTTCTAAAGCAACGGGTTCAATAACGGTAACTTTCTCTTTTTTAACGCTTGTTTTAGGTTGAGATGATTTTTTTCGAGCTGTTGTTTTTGTGCTCGTTTTCTTTTTTTTCACGGTTGTTGATGTTTTTTTAGTTGTTTCTTTTTTTATTTTTGATTGTTTCTTTGTTTCACTCATTTTAGACCTCTCTCAATAAAATTCTTCCAAATCAAGGATAATAAATAATTTAAGAAAAATCAATACCTTTGAAATGCTTTGTTTAAATATTCATCTGCCTTAAAAAGACAAAGTTCTTTTTGACATTTAATATGTTGTTTTTTGAGGAGGAGTTGAAGTGATTGATCTTTTAAAATAAATAAAACATCCCCATTTTGAGCTTTAATTAAAATAAGTTCATCAGGTGTTTGCTGCATATATGAAATTTCCTTTTCATTTTTGATGGTTTGAATAGAAATATCAAATAAAAAGGTCAATATATTGTTTATTTTAATTTCTTCGTGAATGGATGTGTTTTTAACTGCCACAACTTTTTGCGCTTTTTTAGGAGCAATATCTACTTTTAAATCAGGAATAGACTTTATTTTTTGAAATACAATTTGAGATGTTTTCTTGTTGTTTTTTTCGATAAGTGGTGGATTTGTTTTTTGCGTTGATACTGTTTGAGTGTTTGCATGATTAACCTTTTTTTCATTCTTAAATGGATAGATAAGAAAAAGAAAACATGCCAGGCAAAAAATTAAAATAAGAGTTGTGATTATTTTATTTGTTTTAACGATATATTCACTTGGTTGACCATATAAATTTTCATTTTTATTTCCTTTTAAAATCAGAAAAAGAAAAAATAAGAAAAATTGAATAAAAAATAAAACTGTTATTATTTCAATAAGTATTCCTCCGGAAATTAATTTTTCAGTTTGCTCTGTTGTGATAAAAGATTTAAAATTTATAAAAGGTAATAACAAAAGAAAAAGGATAAATGGTAAAAAAGTGAATCCCATGTTTTTATTGTGATCATGAAGACGTCTGACAAATAAAGCTGGAATTGGTAAAATTGGTAAAAAAGTTAAAATAATTTGGTAACCCATTTTAATAGGACAGATTTTGAAGATGAAGAATAAAATACTTTCAATCAATAAAAGAAAAGTTAAATAAATAAAAACACTTTCTTTTGGTTCACGTCCCGAAAGAGTAAAACTTTTTTTTATAATATTTTTCATAAGTTGAGAAGATGATATAGGTGTCATTTTTTATCTTTTTTGAATTATATTTTTTTATTTAAAAACGTGAGAGTGAAAAATTAAACTGTTTTACTTGGTATGGTCCCAATGGCTTTTGTTCACTGATTTTGAATGGACATAGATATGTTTGAATATAACGTTGTTGAGATTTTAAAACCTCTTCTTGGTCAAAACCAACAAAGATAAATGGAGAGAATGTTGGATGAATGAATTTGGGTAATTGGGTTAATTGAATATATTGAATGTGTTTAGAGTAGTGAATTGTTTCTACTGGCGTCTCTCTTAAATCCATTTTTTTTATTTTGATGTTATTTGGTATGGATGAAATCTTTGTTTTTTTTGCTGTTAATTCTTGAACAATGAGCGTGTTTGGCAAAGTGTGAATATCGGTTTTAGAAATGTTTAATTCATTAATATTTAAATTATTAGGTAAGTGAGAAACAGCCGTTTTGATATATTAACACGGTTGGCGCAAATATTATTCGGAATTGTTTTAAGAACACTATTTTGTGCTTCCAGAACATTAAATGATATTCCGTCAGGCAAAGTTTCGAGATTTTTGTGATTGTTCATCAAAAGCCATTGATAATGAATGTTGGGTATATTTGAGAGGGAGGTATTTGAAATATCCAGTCCTTGAATTGTTAAATTTTCAGGTAATTGCTTTAAATTTTGGCAATTTTTTAAAATTAAAAATGAAACATTGAGTGTTTTACTCAAAAATTGAATAGGGGTTGAAGAAAGATCTAAAAATTCATTTACCTGTATATTCCTTAAATCTTTTATTTTTGATCCTTTGGCATTTAAGTAATTTAACTTTAAAGGCGGTAATTTTTCGATATTTGTATTGATAATCGAAAGTGAGTCAACGTTTAATGTATTTGGAATAAAACGAAGTGACGGCGCCGAAACAATCAATTCTTTTGTGTTGATATTCGGTGGCAAAATTGTTAAATTTTCTCCTTCGATTGTTAATCTGTCTGTTATTTGAAGATTTGACGGTATATTTAACGCATTGGAGCAGTTAAAAAGAGTTAGCACATTTGTTTTTAAACCACGTTTATCAATGCATTTTAAGCTATCAGCCTGAATACTGACTTGTTCTGCGCGAACACCGCTTAAATTAAGATGAGAAACGTCTTTTGCATAGATGTGTTTTGTAAAAATATATGTTTGATTATTGTTTGTTGTTGCATGAAAAAGGCATTTGTTCATATTTAAAAATTTTATTAAATGTTCAGGATTATTGGGATCGGAAAAGAAATAAGTCTGATTTAATTTTTCGCGGTAGTAGCTTCCGAATGAAAAAAAGGCATCCTTTGGATTGGGTTCACTTAAATATTTTTTATTTAGTTCGTTTAAATAATCCCTGAAAAGAGGATTTTGAATACCAAATTGACTGTCCGCAAGATAAAGAATAGGTTTTTCTTGGGGCATTTTTGGCAAATTTTTATTGATTGTATTGAAAATCTTATAAAATTCCTGTCTCGTTTTTTTTAAATTTTGAAGAAGGGAAATTTGGCAATCAATCATTTTTAATTTTTTCTTGACTTCTCCCTGATAAAAAATATTAAGTCTGTTTATTTGAGTTAAGTGTTCATTTTCTTGAATATAAGGTTTTAACAAAATACGTGAAAGTTTTTTATAAGGATTTTTTGAATTAACGAGATAAGCTACAACACTGCCGCATCCGATTTGGAAATAAAGGTCGTGCATATATTCTCCTTCGTATGACATGCAAGTTTCCCAGTCTGTATATTCGCTAATTCTGGCAATATCTTTTGGATGAATACTTAAAAGAATTAAATCTCCTTCAACAGAAGTGGTTATGGGATTTTCAAGAGATTTAGTTTGCAACTCTTGAATGGTTGTTTTTATTTTTAAAAGTTCTTTTGAAAAAAAGGAAAGATAAGGTATAATTTCCATTTCTGGCATTAACATTCCTTTTTTTACCAAAGAGAAAAGAGCAGGGGTAAATTTTAAAGGAGATGCTTGTTTATGTTTAAAAAACAGGTTTAATTTTTTTTGAAAAGCAGAAGAAAGTTCATTTTCATCTTTAAAGTAAGATAAAAATTCAATGACTTCATTTGCTGTCAGACCTTTTAAAAATACGATTAAATCATTTGTTTTTTGAGAAAAATGATGTAAAAATTTTCCTATTTTTGTTTCAGTATGTGTATTATCTGTTATAATATATTTGTAATAAACTTTTTCTTTTGTTTTTCCCTGTTGTGATTTTATAAAAGTCGTTTGTTGTTGACAAATGAGACTTATACCCATTTGTTCAGATAAATGGTTGTTGATAAATTTAACAGATTCTCGGATGAATGAATATGAATCTGGTATTTTATTTATTTTGATATAAATACGTTGATGATTTTTAAAAAAGTCGGGTGTTTGGTAATCGCGGACACGTCGTTCAATTTCGCCTTTTAAAAGAATTTTTTTT
Source organism: Alphaproteobacteria bacterium (assembly GCA_017647405.1). Classification (GTDB taxonomy): domain Bacteria; phylum Pseudomonadota; class Alphaproteobacteria; order CAAHEQ01; family UBA3637; genus RGIG4140. The sequence goes on along the minus strand of JAGCKR010000033.1, from coordinate 4,398 downwards.
TCTTGCAGTTTTTTTTCGGTAATAAGTTTTTTTTCATTTTGAATGAATTCATTTAAAAGGGGAAGCGTTTGAATTTTTTTTAAATTATTCCGAATATATTCTTCTGAAATATTGTATTTAGCGCAAAATAGCATAAATGATGATAATTTTTTTAAGAATATTTTTGCTTCTTGCGGAGGTAATGAAAGGTTGTCAACAAAGGTTTTTGCTTTTACCTGACAGGAAATAAAATAATCCTGATAAATTTTTTTTACAGTTTCTTTATCTAAAATTTGGTATGAAAGCGGTTTTTGCATGACTCTTTAGTTTTATTTTGTTGAGCAGGCAAGATAGCACTTTTTTTTTGTGAATTCAACGTTTTTTTATTATTCCCGTTCGGATTGTTTAGATTGATTGTTGCGTTGCTGACTTTTTTGCTTTTGTTTAAAATTATGTTTTGCTTGTTTAATTTGCGAAATTGTCATGCCTGTAATAATATTATTTGGAATACAAGGATGAATAAATTTAATTGGTTTGTTAACAATAATTTCCTCAAAATGAGGTGAATAATATAAGGTATGAACAGTCGTATCTTCCAACAAAATTCTTGAAGCTTGTATATTTTCAGGAATAACAGTGATTTTAGTGTTATTTAAATTTAAGTCATGAACGCAAAGCGTTGATGGGAGGGAATGAAGATTGGTGTTTTCAGCTGTTAATTTATATAGGGTAATATTTTCCGGTAATTTTTTAATCGGACAGTGAGAAATGTTTACTTCCTGTGCGCAAAAATTATCTGGAAGAGTTGTAATTCCTGATTTTTCAGCAAATAAATTATTGAAGACAACAGTATCATTTAATTGAGTGAGATGACTGCAATTTGTTATATTTAATGTTTGCGTGTTAATGTTATGAATTGTGTGTATCGCGCTTGCCATTAAATTGATTTTTTGTATTTTATGATTTGGTAAAGTAAGAGTTGTTAAATTTTTGCAATTAATGGCTTCTAAACATTGAACGTTAAGACTTGGATTGATGTTTTTTATCGGCGTGTTTGAAACATTTAAGGTATCAATGCAAACGTTATCTCCAATTTCTTCAAGAGGGGTGTATCTCGCGTCCAAAGAGTTAGCCTTTAAACCAGAGGGAATGGATGTTAATTGTGATTGAGGGCAAAGTATAATATTAGCAGTCACATTTGAAGGAAGCTGTTTTAAGCTGGACTGTGCTGCAAAAAGATTTTGAAATTCTGTGCTTTCAGAAAGGTATTCAATTTTTTTGCATCTTGTTAAATGGATATGTTGAGTTTTCAAAGGGGGTAACTGTTGAATACTTGAGCCGGAAAGATTTAAAAATCCTTCAATAGTAATTGTTTGAGGTAATTTTGTTAAATTTTTGCAGTTTTCAGCTGATAATTTATATAATCTTAATCCTTCCGGCAGAGTGGATACCGGTGTATTATTAATGGAAAGGGCTTTTACCTGTATTTGAGAAGGGATAACGCTCAGGGGTGTTGAATCCAAAGTAATTTCTTGAAATTTTGTTCCTTGCGGTATTTCGCAAATGCGGGAAAAGGAACAGTTTAATGAAATGCCGTTAAGATTATTGGGTAATGATGAAAGATTTGAATGAATAGCTGTTAAATGCGAGAATTTTATTCCGTTTGGTAGATAATTTAAATAAGGTGTTTCATTAAGGTTAATAACCATTGTTGAAAGGGGAGGGATGCTTTGGATGTTTGATTTAGAAGCATTAAGTTTTTGAGAAATAACAATATATTCCGGCAATTTTTTAATTTTTTTGCACTCTGAAATATCAAGAGTTTTCAGTTTGATATTTGGAAGCGCTGTAATCGGAGTGCCGGAAATATGCAATTCTTCTGTTTGCAGATCAGGAGCAATATTTGTTAATTTTGTATCACAAGCATGAACGCTTGGAGCTTTAAGACCAAAAGGCATGTCAAATTGTTTTTTTGTATTTTCAAAAAAGATGCTATTTTTAATTTGAACGGATTTTGGAAATGTTTTGCTTTTAAATGTGTCTGCCTGTTCAATGAAAAGCCTGTCAACAGTTATGTCTTTAACGTCTTGGTGAAGCGCATGTCCGTTTAATGTTAATGTTTTTAAATTTAACGGTCTTAAGTGGATGTTTGGAACGTGGCAAAGGTTTAAATGAGATGTGTGAATAACGCCTGTTGAATCAAAATTATAAGGTATTTTGTTGTAAATCAAATATTTAATAAGATTATCTTTATCGTATTTGTCATAGATTTGATAGCTTTGTTGCAATGAATCCAAATACATTGAATCAACAACCATATAGGTGCCTGGTGTATTACCGGTATTTAAATGGTCATTGATAAAGGATTCTAAAATTTCTTTAAATCCGGCATTTTGAAGGCCATATGTTTTATCGATTTTGTAAATTCTTTCAACATGTTGCGAATTAAGTTCTAAATCATTTTCATCTAAATAGGCTGTTTCTTCTTCCAAAAGTTCTTTTTTCTTGAGATTCATATCCTCGTAATCGCAAAGAAGGTTTTTGTTCAACTGTACTTCAGGAAAATTAAACTCAATATCAATATTTTCCATATAATTGATGCGTTGGCGCAGGGTTTTAGCTGTTTCAAAAGGTTTTAACAGAATACGTGCCAATTTTTTTTGTGGATTTTGGCTGTTAACACCATAAGCAATAATAGAACCGGTGCCAATTTGCATCATCACATCTTGAAAATAAAGTCCGCCATTTGTCATGCAACTTTCCCAATGAACAAAGGTAGACATAGATGAAATATCTCGCGGAAGTGTGGATAAAATAATTGTATCAATTCCAACTTCATTTTCGGGATCAGAAAGTGGTTTAACCAACATTTCATGAAGTTCGCTTCTAAAAGAAGAAAGTTTTTGAATAATGTTTTGAAGTGCCGCAATCAAGTGATTTGTGTTTTTTAAAGGATAGGATTTCAGATGCCGTAAAAAAATCGGATCAAGTTTGAATGGCGGAAAGTCTTTTCTTTTTTTGAAAGCCGAAAAATGACGGGCAAGTTTGGGAGAATTGGGGATTTTTGTAATGAAACGAAAGAATCTGTTCATAAATTCTTCATTATTTTGAAGAAGATTTAAAAAATTTGAGCATTCCAGTTCATATTGACGCAGTTTTGCAACAGGTTTCATCTCCTGTTTTTGTTTTAGCCAAATGCGTTTAATCGTTTTTTCTTTTTGGTTGAAATTACCATCTTCTTCAAGCTTTTTTGTTTCAATTGAATAAGAAAATTTTTCGGTTCGCAAAAGTGGATAGTTGAGGTAATCAACAATATCCTGCATTAACTCTGTTTCGGATAAAATCGGCTTTGTTTTTAAATAAATTCTTGGTCTTCCATTAAAGATTTTGGGAAACTCGATGCCGTATAAGGTTCTTCTGATTTTTCCAATTTCTTCAAGGGCACTAAAATTTTTATATGTTTCAATAACTTGATTTTTTAAATCAACAAGGATTTGATTTGCCTCAGTTTCATTTTTGGCGTGAATAATTTTAAAAAGATATTCGATTTCGCTGAGATTATATTGAGCGCTATAAATAATAACTTTTTTTAATAAAAAAATGGTTTTTTCTTTGTTGTGAGGTTGGTTAATTTTATTTTTATGAATGGCATAAAATAGTTCTGCTTTATCCTGTGCATCTTGAAGAGTTTTTTTATACATATCCTTCACGTCATCATTAGACATGATTTGATATTGTTTTTGATCGCTTGGCGATAACATGGTATAAAAAACTCCTAAAATGAAAAAAGTTTTTCTATCATATCACAAAATAAGTTTTAAGTAAATAGATTTTTAAATTTTTTTAAAAATATAGCCAAAAGAATATTTCAGATATTTTTTGGAGTATTATCCATAGGTTATAAGAAAAAAATAGTAGATGGGGAAGTAAGGGGTCATTATGTAGCCATAAGTTAAATCGCAAATTGATGAAAAAAGCTAATTTAACCAAAAAATTACTCAAAACATGTGTATTCTAAAAGAGGGGTAAAAATAAAAAGCTTTATTTATCAATAAGTTAGGTTTTTAAGAAAATTGTTGTAAAATTATTAAAAAAGCCCTTTATTTTTAAAGGGTTATTTTTTATTTTAAGATCGGAAATCTAAGGGTCGTTAGACTTGCCGGCATGTCGGCAAAAAAATGACGCATTTTTTTAGGCTATTTTTTGCCGAGATTTGAAGGATAAAAACATAAAAAAAGCATTTTTTATCAAATTTTATGCAAAATTTTTATAAAAAATAATCCTTTAAAATCAATATATAAAAAGAAAATATCAAAAAATCATTTATTTTTTTTGAAAATTTTTGGACACGAAATTTCAAACCCATGGTATAATTAAAGTATGGAAGAGGAGTTAAGTCGGAATTCTAACGACCCTTAG
>JAGCKR010000032.1 GCA_017647405.1 Alphaproteobacteria bacterium | reverse complement strand
CTAGCCATAAAAAAAACCGCCAAAAGGCGGTTCTTTTATGGCTGGTCGGAGTAGCGGGATTTGAACCCACGACCACTCGCCCCCCAGACGAGTGCGCTACCAGGCTGCGCTATACTCCGATTGAAGTTCTTTTGCTTTTTTATCATCCTTCCTCCTTTTTTGCAAGCCTTTTTTTCTTCTTTTTTAAAAATGAGTTGATTTTTTTTGTTTTCTTCTTTAAACTACTTAAAAAGTTTTTATTTAACAAAAGGAAAGAAAATGTCTGATAATTTTTTTGAATACTTAAAAGAACGTGGATATGTTTACCAATCAACTCATGAAGAGGAAATCAGAAATATCCTTAATTCTGATAAGAAAATCACCTTTTATTTGGGTATTGATCCAACGGCGGATAGTCTTCATATCGGGCATTTCTTTGCTTTAATGATGTTCCGCCACTTGCAACGCAAAGGGCACCGCGGGATCTTGGTTGTTGGTGGGGCAACGGCTCTTGTTGGCGACCCGACGGGTAAATCTGATATGCGCAAAATGCTCACGAAAGAAGATGTGGCTCATAACGTTGCCGAAGTAAAGCGTTTGGCTGCTCGTTTTATCAATACTGAAGGCGAAAATGCAGCATTGATTTTGGATAACTCTGAATGGATTAATAGTTTCAACTATGTTGATTTTATGCGCATTGTTGGAACGCACTTTAATGTGAACAAAATGCTTGCTTCTGATGCTTATTCTAAACGGTTAGAAAACGGCGGTTTAACGTTCCTTGAAATGGGATATATGTTGATGCAAGCTTATGACTTTGTTCATTTAAACCGCAAATATGATTGTGTTCTTGAAATTGGTGGTTCCGATCAATGGGGTAACATTGTGGCAGGTACAGAGTTGAGCCGTAAAATGAACTTCCATGATGAAGGCAATGCCACATCTGATAAACCGGATACATTTGGTTTAACTTGTCCGCTTTTGATGACGAAAGAAGGCAAGAAAATGGGTAAAACAGAATCCGGCACGCTTTGGGTTGCTCGTGATAAAACAACTTCTTATGCCTTCTATCAATATTTCTATAACACGGCGGATGCAGATACAGAAATGCTTTTAAAACTCTTTACGGATATCCCAACAGCTGAAATTGTTGACCTTTGCCAAACGGATATTATTGCTGCCAAAAAGCGCATGGCTTATGAGGTAACAAAGCTTGTTCATGGTGAAGAAGAAGCCAATAATGCTGTTGAAGCAGCCAAATCCTTGTTTGGTGGCGGTGTGAATATGGATAATGTGCCAACTGTTGAATATGAAAAAGCAAAATTTGAAGCTGGTGTGAATGCCGTTGATTTTTCAGTTGAGGTTGGGCTTTTCCCATCCAAAGGCGAAGCGCGCCGTATGATTCAACAAGGTGGGCTCACAATTGATGATGAAAAAGTTACTTCGCAAACAGATGCCTTAAAAGTGAAAGAAGAAAATAAAGACTTCTTGCTTTTAAGAAAGGGAAAGAAAAACTTCCTTCGCGTTGTTTTAAAATAAGAAGAGGGGGCTTTAAAGCCCCTTTTTTTTATGGTGTAGTTGTTTTTTGTTCTTTTTATAAAATGATTGATAAAATATCTTTAAAATGTCTATCTCACATAAATATCTGTGGAAGTGGCCTCTGCTTTGCAAAGTTCAAACTCTCTATCTGTCATTTCATTTGGAGATTTAAACTCACACATAAAAGAGTTGCAACCTGTAATCGTCAAGCAAGCAAACACAATAAATAGAAATTTATTCATAACGAAACCTCCTATAACCACATAAGCATAAAAAAAATGTTGTTGTCAATACATTTATATCATATTTTAAATGGTTTTATATTTATCTTATTTAATCCTTGTTTAACAAACAGATGGCTTTATAAGCATCTTGCTTTTGCGTAAAGGGAAGAAAAACTTCCTTCGCGTTGTTTTAAAATAAAAAAGGAAAGGGGCTTTATAAAAGCTCCTTTTTTTATAGAAGTAAATGATTTTGTTGAAGTTAAAGAAACTGTTTCATCAATCGGTGACGCATACTTTTGTGGCAAATCAAGCGCCAAAATCCTTGATGCCTTCAAATGCAGTTTCTCGTGAAAGGAAATAGGCAAAGCTTTTTTTAGTGATGCAATAAAATCCCCTCGAAAAGTCATCTCTTCGGTTTTTTTTTAATAGTTTTTTTTGATTTAAATCAGCATCTTTCTCTTTTTTGAAGGGCAAGGCGCTGAAAATGAATCAGTTTATTTTTCTCTTTGTTTTCAATAATTTCTAAACTTTTATTTAAAAGCATTTCTTTTGGAATGAAAGAAATTTTCCCATTTTCCTCTTTTTTAAATTCAGAAAGAAAAAGTTTAAAAAATGTATTCGTTTTACCTGTGTTTTCTTCTTCTTGAATGCATAAATAATAAGGGGCAGGGGTATCGGGCGCTTTAATGAAGGAGCCGTTTTCAAGCGTTACGCTTTCATTATTCATTAAAATAACCGTTTGAACGCCAAGCTCTTTTCCAATATTTTTAGTTGCCTCTAATTGCTTTTCATCCCCATGAACGGGAAGAAGGGTGAGGGGTTCTTCTTTATTGGTGCGCGCTTTTAAAATAAGATTGACCAGCTCTTTTGTTTCTTCTTTGGTGGCATGGCCGGTGCGTTGCAGGGGCATCATTTTAAAATTGCCAAGTGAAAAAGCAGAGGCTGTTTCATTTTGAATCACTTTATTATTATTGAGTGCCCCCAGTTTTTGAGCCATTTTTTGCATATCTTCTAAAATGCCTTCAACCGGAATGGCGCGTTGGCCAAGCAAAATTAAATCAGAAGGCGAAACTTTAAAACCTGTGTGCGAGCCATTTGCTAAGCGTACAAGACCGGCTTGATGCGTGTTGCCTTTATGGATGAAGCCTTCTGCAAAAGCGCCCGATAAAATAATCACTTGTTTATTAAATGGGGTGGCGCTTAAAAAGGTTTTTATATCCGCTTTGCTCACCTCGTCATGATTAAAAACAGTGCCGGCAAAAAGGTCTAACTTATTTTGTTTTTGAAGTTCATCATAAACAAGGCGTTGCATAAACCCGTCAATAAAAACTTTGCGCCCTGTTTCTTTGGCTGCCGTTAAAATGCTTGCCATGTTTTCAAGACTGCGTGAAATGGTGGCTGAAATAATGCGTCCGTCATGGTTTTTCATGCAAGAAGCATAATTTTGTGTGGCGGTTTGAAAAGAAAGCGGGGATATGGTTTCGTTGCTTGTGGAGGTTGAATCTAATAAAACAGCGAAAACAACTTTGTCTTTTAAAAAATCGGGAAGAGGGGTTTTCTCTGAAAGAAGTGTATCTGAAAAATTATAATCGCCCATTTCCAAAATGCCTGTTTCATTTCCATCGGCGTCTTTGTTTAAAATGTGATACCCAAAGGAGCCAACAGCAGTATGCGAAACTTGAAAAGGGGTGATGATTAATCCTTTATTTAAATGAACCTGCCCGTTAATCGGAATAAGTTCCGGCAGTTCGGGCACGTTTTGCTCAATGAGCAGGCGCCCTAAAACGGCTAGTGTTTCTTTGGAGGCAAAAATTGGAGGAAGCAAAAAACCGGCCTTTAAAAGCTGAACCAATCCGCCGATATGATCTTCATGAATATGCGTTAAAAAAATAGCGTCTAAGGAAGTGTGTTTTTCAAGAAGAGCAAGCTTTTCTTTTTCTTTTCGAAAATATTTAAAAAGCGGGTTGCCTCTTTCTTTTTTTGTTGGGCAATAATCCAAATATTTGATGATATCCGGCATGATTTTCAAATCTTTTGACCCGTCATTAAAAAAGAGGGCGCCAAAATCAATTAAAAAGCGATTGTTTACTTGTCCGTTTCTTATTTCTTCATAAAGATGCGTATTGGCGCCGATACGCGAATAGTTGTTACCGCCTAAAAAAGAAAGTTTGATAGCCATAAAAGAGTGCCTTTTTCTCTTGGTGAGTGAAGATGCAAAATAATATATCATATTTCAGCAACTTTTTCAAATAAAATATAAATATTTTAAGAGGTAAAGAAATAAAGAAGATAAGTAAATTTTTTCTTGCTTTTTTCAAAAAAAAAGAGTATAAAATAACGGCTTATAAAAATTTTATAGGTAAAAGGCAAATTCACCCCTGGAGGATTGTCTTTTTTTGAAGTAACTTTTTAATAAAGGAAAAAATTATGAAAGCAACACAATTAAGTGCTATTAAACGTGAAAAAGCTGGTAAGGGGGCCTCTCGCGCAAAACGTCGTGAAGGGTTCGTTCCTGCCGTTATTTATGGAGATAAAAAAGAACCTTTGATGATCGCTTTGGAAGAAAAAGTATTGGTTGCCGAAATGGGTAAAAAAGGTCTTTGGACTCGTCAATATGAAATCATGGTTGATGGAACAAGTCATCTTGTTTTGTGCCAAGATATTCAAAAACATCCGGTTTCATTGCGTCCGATTCATGCTGATTTCTTGCGCATTTCTAAAGAATCCGAATTAACAATTGATGTTCCTGTTCGCTTTGAAAATGAAGCCACATGCCCAGGTATCAAATTGGGTGGTGTGTTGAACATTGTTCACAGAACGATTACGGTTAAATGTAAAGCCGATTCAATCCCTGATGCTTTCGTTATCGATTTGGCAAAAGCTCAAATGGGTCAATCCATCACAGCTTTCTCAATCGAAATGCCTGCTGGTGTTAAATTAACAGCTGGTGAAGATTTCACAGTTGCCACAATCGTTGGCCGTCAATCTTCAGACGAAGCTCAAGGCTAATAAAAAATGATATTGTTGGTCGGGTTGGGCAATCCTGGAAAAGAATATGAACAAACCCGCCACAATGCAGGGTTTATGGCGGTGGACGAAATTGTCCACCGCTATAACTTTTCCGGATTTAAGTCAAAGTTTAAGGGGGAAATCACAGAGGGTGTGATTGAAGGCGAAAAGGTAATGGTTTTAAAACCATCAACCTATATGAATTTATCGGGAGAATCCGTTTTAAGTGTTGCCTCATTTTATAAAATCAAACCGGAAGATATCATTGTTTTTCATGACGATATGGATTTGCCTGTTGGGAAAATCCGTGTGAAACAAGGCGGGGGCAGTGGGGGCCATAATGGCCTTAAAAGCATTGATCAGCATTTGGGCAATAATTATCATCGTGTTCGCATGGGGGTTGGAAAACCGCAAATGAAAGAACAGGTTGTTTCTTGGGTTTTATCTAAATTTGAGCAAAATGATAAAAAAACGTTGGATGATTTGATTATTAAAATTGCTGATAAAATTCCTTTTCTATTAAAAAAGGATGCTGAAAATTTTATGAATAAAGTTAAATAATTATCTTAATATTGGGGAGGGGGAACTTTAATGCATAAATTCAAACAACTGATGAACATATTCATTGGCATTATTTTATATGTCGTGGCAATGGATGTTATTTTAAAGACTCTTTTTTATGATGTTTTTGATAGTAGCAAAATATATAAGATCTTAATTTTTTTGGTAACATTTATCTTATTTTTTGTTTTAAAGGTGCGAACCTTTTTCATTTGTTTAGGCATGGCGGCTGTTTTATGCATGTCCGCTTTTTTAAAAGACTCGTCTGAAAGATATTTACCAACATCTGCTTTTGGGTTTTTAGCTGGTTCACTTGGTTTATGCATTGTTATATTCTTATTTCATCTATTTTTGTTATTACTGATGAAATTTTTGAAATTGATAAGGCTTCATAAGGTTTTTCCAATTATAACAAGGTGGAATAAAATTATATCTGATGTTTGGAAAGAAAGTGAAAAGCAAGCTGAAAGCACAAATCTTTATGTGAACGGTTTAAAAAAAGCATGGGTTGTTTTTCTTTTTATGGCAGAAATGCCAAGAGCTAATAATCCGATGAGTTTCTTTCTTCTGCTATGTGTTTCACTTTTTAATAAATTAAAAAAATATTTAGAGCCGAATGAAGATAAAAATTAAAGTCAGCTAAAACGCCGAAAGTGAAAGATTAAAAGCAATCAAACGGATTTTTTGGTTGCTTTTTTTTTATGGATAAGATAAACTTCAAAAAAAATATATGAAAGGATAGAAAATGGGTTTTAATTGTGGAATTGTCGGCTTGCCGAATGTGGGAAAATCAACTTTGTTTAATGCATTAACCTCAACGGTTCAGGCACAGGCGGCAAATTATCCTTTTTGCACGATTGAACCAAATGTCGGGCGTGTGGCGGTGCCGGATGCCCGTATGGAAGTTTTAAGAAAAATCGATAATTCTCAAAAACTTGTGCCAACTCAACTGGAATTTGTTGATATTGCAGGGTTGGTGCGTGGCGCTTCAAGGGGCGAGGGCTTAGGTAACCAATTTTTGGCAAATATTCGGGAAGTTGATGCCATTATCCATGTGCTTCGTTGTTTTGATGATGGCAATATTGTGCACGTGGAAGGGTCGGTTGATCCGATCAGGGATGCTGAAACGGTTGAAACCGAATTGATGTTAGCTGATTTGGAAAGCCTTGAAAAACGCATTGTGCCATTGCAAAAAAAAGCACAAACGGGTGATAAAGAATCAAAAGCGCTTGTGGCAGTGATGCAACCGGTGCTTGAAATGCTTCGTGATGGCAAGCCGGCAAGACTTGCAAAACCGGATGATGCAGAAGGGCAAAAAATCTTTAATCAGCTTTGTTTATTAACGGGTAAACCGGTGCTTTATGTTTGCAACGTGGATGAAGAAAGTGCCGCCACGGGGAATGAGTATTCCAAAAAAGTTGAAGAAATGGCTTTAAAGCAAGGTAATTCCAGCGTGATTATTTCAGCGGCCATTGAAGCGGAAGTAGCTTCTTTAACGGATGAAGCCGAGCAAAAAGAGTTTTTAGAAACGCTTGGGTTGCAAGAAACGGGGTTAAACCGCATTATTAAAGCGGGTTATAAGCTTTTAGGTCTTGAAACGTTTTTCACTTGTGGGCCAAAAGAAGTGCATGCCTGGACAATGCGTAAAGGCACATTGGCACCGCAAGCTGCCGGTATTATTCACACGGATTTTGAACGTGGATTTATTCGGGCCGAAGTGGTGGCGTACGATGATTATGTGGCATTTAACGGTGAAGCAGGGGCCAGAGAAAACGGTAAACTGCGTCAAGAAGGCAAAACCTATCAAATGGCCGATGGTGATGTTGTTCACTTCTTGTTTAATGTATAGTTAAAAAGGAGCCGTGGGGGGATGGATAAAAGAATTTTTTGGTTAAGCAACATGACTGTGGGCTATGAACCATTAGATAATGAGCATAAATCTTTTATTGAGATTATTAATGATGCCTATGTTTTGTTGGCGCAAAAAAATTTGAATGCTTTTGGGGACATCTTTTTAAAAATTGATGCCTACATGGAGCGCCATTTTGTGCATGAAGAAATGATTATGCGTCAGATTGTTTTTCCGGATGTGATGAGTCATGTGGAAAGTCATCAAAAATTTGCTGTTCATATTAATGAACTTAAAAAAGAGTTTTTAGACGCGAAAAAAGATCCTCAAAAAGAAAGAGTGGCTGCGCAAACGGCGGACTTTATTAAAGCATGGTTTTTGGGGCATACGTTAAGTCGGGATAAAATTTATAAACCCTATTTGGTTCGATTGAACAAAAAATAAAAAAGGAGAGAAGATGTCTGAAATTATTTTTACATTTGCTATTTTAATCGTTGTATATTTGATTAAAGGGATTGTGATTGTGCGCCAAGGGTATGAATATACCGTTGAACAATTAGGTCGATATGTGAGAACGCTTCGCCCAGGTTTTAACTGGATTTGGCCGATTTATCAACGTGTTGGCGTTCGCATTAATCGGATGGAACAAGTTCTTGATGTGCCGACGCAAGAAGCCATCACCAAAGATAATGCCATGGTGCGTGTGGATGGTGTTTTGTTTTATCAAATTCAAGATACGGTGGCAGCCGCCTATCAAGTTGCCCATTTGCAACTGGCCATTTCAAATCTTGTGATGACGAATATCAGAACGGTTATCGGGGGGATGGATATTGATGAATTGCTCTCTCAACGTGATGTGATTAACCATAAGTTGCTTTCGGTTGTGGATGAAGCAACGGTTCCATGGGGTGTGAAAGTCACGCGTGTTGAAATTAAAGATATTAATCCGCCACATGATTTAATTGATGCGATGGCGCGTCAAATGAAAGCGGAACGCGAAAAAAGAGCCAACATTTTGGATGCCGAAGGGTTGCGTCAAGCTGAAATTTTGCGTGCAGAAGGGGAAAAACAAGCGCTGATTTTGGCGGCAGAAGGTAAGAAAGAAGCAGCTTTTAGAGAGGCTGAAGCCAGAGAACGCATTGCGCAAGCTGAAGCAACGGCAACGGCCACATTATCCGATGCCATTAACCATGGGAACCTCAATGCGGTTAATTATTTCTTAGGTCAAAAATATATTGAAGCCTTAAAAGGGATTGCTGTTTCGCCAAATCAAAAGCTTATTATGTTGCCGCTTGAAACGCAAAATGTGATGGGTTCTATTGCAGGGATTGCCGAAATTGCCAAAGATGTTTTGGGAAAAGGTCAGTCATCAACAACAAAGAAAGGATAAAAAATGTCATATATTGAATGGGGTGTTTTGGGATTATGTTTGGTGTTGATGGAATTATTCACGCCAGGGGTTTATCTTATTTGGTTTGGTTTAGCAGGGGTCAGTGTTTCAGCTGCGCTTCATTTTGAATTAATACCGGCAACAATTTCATGGCAATTAATTTTATTTTCGGTTGCCTCTTGCGTGTTTACCGGTGTTGGCTTGTTTGTTTATAAAAAACTGGAAAAGAATTTCTTAAAAACAACAACGCATCAAAATTTGAACGATTTGGCCGGATCTTATGTTGGTCAAATGGCAACATTAACGCAAGATGTTGTTGACGGGAAAACAAAAGTCAAAGTAGGGGATAGCGTTTGGCTTGCTCAAACAGATGACGACTTAAAAGTAGGTGATACTGTTTTGATTACGGACGTAATCAAAGGGTTGATTTTTATTGTGACCAAAAAGTAATACTTGGACGCTTTTTATCTATAAAAAAGCGCTGGCAATATAAAGAAGATATGGTGTGGAAATTTAGCTACACCATATTTTTTTATCCTCTTTTGTTTTTTACTGTTATTTTATAACCCATTTTTTTTAGATCTTTTTCTATTCTACTGAGTTTTATTTTCACCAGCTAAGCACGAGCTTTTATTTTTTAGTGTCACCACACTCAATCCCTATGCCACTCACAGCGCCCCCACGCATCACACACAACTCTCACGCCACCCTCAGTGCTATCCACCACCGCGCATGCAACGGACACTACACTCCCAACCCCCATGACACCCTCAGTGCGCATCACTTACCGCGCGCCCATCTATAAACCACTACTCACAACACCCAATCCTCGCGCTCCAACCCTCATGCCACTCACAGCACCACCCCTCTATAAACCACTACTCACAACACCCAATCCGTGCGCTCCAACCCCCATGCCACTCACAGCACCAGCGCACCTAACTTCGTTCCCGAGTATGGCGCCTCATCATGTAACAGTTTCATAATCGGCACAAACCACTCCCACCAAATCCTGCCACCACCAAAGCACTTTCTCAAATCCTTCTCAAAGATCACCAACCATAACGGTTTATCTCGCACCAACGCCAACCTCTTTTCGCCTCTCTTTTCTAAACGTTTTTCTCTTCTTTTGGGTTTAAATCCATTTTTTGGGGCTAAAATCACCTTAAAAATCGATTCTTCGAGTGCAAAAGTCCACACTTTTCCAAAATATCCCCCACCACCATGCACTTCTCTACGCACCACACCCAACTCACGCCCAATCCGCGCGCCACACACAACTCTTACGCCACCCTCCGTGCGCCACCCACCAATCCGCACGCCACTCACAGCCCCAGCGCACCTAACCCCCATGCCACTCACAGCACCAACGCACCTAACCGGCTTTCGAGTATGGCACCTCATCATGTAACAGTTTCATCATCGGCACAAACAACTCCCACCAAATCCTGCCACCATCAAAGCACCTTCTCAAATCCTTCTCAAAGATCACCAACCATAACGGTTTATCTCGCACCAACGCCAACCTCTTTTCGCCTCTCTTTTCTAAACGTTTCTCTCTTCTTTCGGGTTTAAATCCATTTTTTGGGGCTAAAATCACCTTGAAAATCGATTCTTCGAGCGCAAAAGTCCACACTTTTCCAAAATACCACCCATCACCCACACTCAACCCCCATGCCACTCACAGCGCCCCCACGAGCCACACACACAACTCTCATGCCACCCTCCATGCGCAACCCACCACCGCGCATGCAACGGGAATATCTCTTCCTCGTGTTTTTTTTCTTATTTTTCAGCTAATCAATCGGCTCAACAATCCGTCCGTCATTTACTCAACCAATCAATCTATCTATGTCGGTATTTTATCTTTTTTTAGCACAATAACTAAGATATTTTGTGTTAAAGTAATGCTTTAAGAAAATTAAATAACTTATTAAGATTTAAAAGAAAAGATGTATAAAATATATCGGAATAAAAAAAGAGTAGGGGCTATTCATTAGCTAAAAAAAACTCCCCTTAAAATCAGGGGAGTTTGTTCTTTTTTTTAGATTTAGAAATGATATTTCAAACGCAACATACCGCCTTGTGACTTATAATCTTGACGGAAAGCGCCGTTATATTCAAGCGTTACGTCAACGTTATTAACCGTTGCGGTGACGCCCAAATCAGCTTCAGCACCTAAGCGATGCAATCTTTCGGATTCAGCGCGATAAGTACCGCCACCTAAAACGGAAACAGTTGCTGTGCCATTATCGGAGATCACATCATAGGTAAGGGCAAGTCTGGCATGTGGTTTAATTGTCATGCATTTGGCTTTTACTGATGTTTCATATTTAATGCCGGCAACAGCTGTTAACACATCATCTTTATCTGCTTTAACGGTTTGCATCCCATCAAAATAAGAATCAGCATCCACAACCAAATAGCGAAGACCTACCTCAGGCGTCCAACCATTTTTATAGTCATATCCTGTCATCATTTGAGCACTGTATGAGTTCACATCATATTCGCTTCTTAAACTGATGCCCATTGGAGTTTTCTTTTCCGAATATTTGGAATAGTTATAGCTTAAAACGGAGCTTAAATACCATTGACTTGGCTGATATTTGCCGTATAAGAAGAAGTTGTGTCCATCAACATCCATTTCTCTACCATAAGAGTCAACTTCTGTTTGCATATAGCCATAACCTAACCCAAGCGTTAATTTATCGGAAACTTCTTTATCAACACCCAAAGCAAGGCCTTCTGAATCGGCTTTAAATCCGTCTGAGGAAGATGTGGCATTTTGCTTTGTGTGATTATAAAGAGCTTGAACCCAAAGGCCGGCACCTTCAGTGATATCCCCGCCAGATCTGCCTTTAACAGCGGCCATTCTGCCGGTGGCTAAACGAGCAACCGTGCCAGCTGCTTCTTTGGCAACGCCTTGGGTAACTTGCGCTGTTGTCGGAGCTGTTTTCTTAATGGCTTCAATGGCTTTTGAGGTATCTCCTGATTGAATGGCGTTTGAAATAAGAGTGGTTAATTCGTTTCCTTTATCGGTTGAATTCCCGTTTGTTTGAATCATGGCTGAAATAGCATCGGCTTCTTGTGTGCTGACTTCTTCGCCTAAGGCCTCTTTAATTTCCTCGCCTGATTTTGTGCTGACCCTGATTTTCCCATTTTCTTTAATGGATAAATTATAAAGTCCGTTTTCAGCGATTGTAACGGTTTCTTCTCCCGTTAATGAAGTGGCACTGATGAAATCATAGTCGGCATCAGCTAACCCGTTTTGAACGGTCAAATTAATGGTGTTTTCGCCTTCAAAAGTAACGGAACTTGCTAAAATCGTTGTTTTTTTCAGTTCGGCTGTTAAAGAAACGCCTTTTTTAAAGGTTACATCCCCACTTCCTGAAATACCGCCATCAAGAGTTACATCACCGTTAAAGGTAACCGTGCCTTCGTTATGAATATCATTGGCTTTCCCATTGGCCATGTTTCCTTTAAACACTGTTTTTCCATTAAAGGTGAGTGTTCCGCCATTATAAACGGCGCCACCGGTTGATCCGGCTGTGTTATTTGTAAAAGAGGCATTGTCATCGATTGTCATTGAAGCGGTATGCCCGTTAAAATCGGAAAGATAAATGGCGCCCCCGCTACCACTTGTTGCTATATTTTGTGTAAAAGTGGCATTTTTACCGATTGAAAGGCCTTTTACCCCTGATTTTGTTGTTCCGCTTGCGCCATAAATGCCGATCGCCCCTCCGTTAACGGCCGCTTTGTTCCCTTCAAAAGAAGAATCACTTCCAAGTTCTAAAGAAAGTTCACCATAGCTTTCATACATATAAAGAGCGCCGGCACTTTTGGTGGATTCGTTTTTTGTGAATGTTGCATTGTTTCCGATAACGATATAACTTGGTGTGTCATTTCCGGTGTTGGAATCAATGGCTAAGGCTCCCCCGGAGTGAGCCGCCCCTTTTCGTCCGTTTTTATTTTGATCAAATTCAACATTGTCCCCAATGGTTAAATTTGCATTTTGGCTCAAAATTGCGGCCGCATAGGTGTCAATAGTGTTTGAAAGAAATTTAACATTATTTCCGATTGTCACAGAGGCTTTTTCGCCGGCACCTGAAACATTGCTGATGGCTCCGGCAGCAGATTCAGCAGAATTTTCTTTAAAAACAACCCCGTCTTCAATGATGACTGTTCCGTTATGGTTGCTAATAGCTCCCCCTTGGATATTGTGATTTTGGCTGAGAGTCGTTTCTTTTATAACGGTATATTTTTCGCCTGAACTAACATTAATTGTTTCAGCGCTTGAGGTTGCCGAAAACCCGATAAAAACCGCCATATTTATAAGAGCGCATTTAATTAAAACATTTTTATATCTTTTTTTAAGTTCTTTTAAAGCCGTATTTGAATATTTCATTTTCGGATCCCATCCATCTGTTGATTAAAAATACCTATTAAAAAACATACTCTTTTTTATATACTTTTGTCAAGCAAATAAGGTTCTTTTTTTGTAAACCATAACTGTTTGAAAAATAAGAATATTTTTTATATATTTGATTTATTTTGAAAAATTTTTTAACTCTATGATTTTTTTTAAAAATTTTACTTGTTTAAAGAAAAAAGATATGTTAGTGTCAATCAAACACATACAAAATTTTGGGAGAGATAAATGTTTAATGATTTATTTGATGCTATCCAAGTGAATGATACAAAAAAAATTGAAAACTTGCTTCAAAATGGTTTGGATGTTTCTCATCCCTTAGAAGGGGACTTCACGCCATTGATCAGTGCTATTCTTTGTGGAGCAGGGGATGCATTTAAATTACTTTATGAACATGGCGCTCCGTTAAATACCATTGGGCATGGAGATAGAACGGCATTAGACGTTTGGGCTGAATTTAAAGATGAACGTGATCCGCGTCAAATGAGAATAATTATTGATGTATTGCGTGCCGGTAATGCGCAAACGGCCAAAACAATGCATGTGTTAGATGAATCATTAAAACGGGCGATTCAAAAACAAGATAAAAAACAGTATGAGGAATTGCTTCAAAAAGGGGCCAGATTGGATTGTTCGATAAATGAAAAAGATAATGCGCTCATTTTGGCGTATCAGACGAAAAACACAAGATTCTTTAAAAGGGTTTTGGAAGATGTGACCGAAGGGGATATTAATAGTCCGGCTATTTGTTCATTTTTGGATTATTTAGTGACTCATAATGAGATAAAAGGCATTAAAGATTTTGTGAAAATGGGTGGCGATATTCGTTTTCAAGATGAAACGGGCGATACCTTATTATTAAAAGCCGTTCGTTCCGGTCAAAGTGAAATGGCGCAAACTTTGTTGGCATTGGGTGCAGATTTAAATGAGCCGGATCAAGTGGGTTTATTGCCTTTGGATGTGGCATTTTTGCAAAATGATGGTGATATGTTTGTCACTTTGTTAAAATCATTTGATAGAAAGAATATTGATACACCGCGCCTTCAAGAATATGTTTTAAAAGCGATTGATGAAGGATATGATCGCATTATTGAATCGCTTGTAGCGGCAAAAGTGAATTTGACTCCAAATGCAGATGCCACTTTATTGCATAAAGCGTTGCAACCGGTGAAAACAAATTATGTTGAGAAATTAACTGCAAAAGAGGATGTAATCGGCAAGCGTCCGGATGAGGTAATTAAAGACGGTCGTTTAAGAATAGCTGAGTGTTTGATTGAAGCCGGTGCAAATGTGAATCAAAAAGATTCAGAGGGGAATACGGCGCTTTTATTGGCTGTGAAAAATGGATATTCGGCCTTGATTGATCCATTGTTGGATAAAAAAGTGGATATTGAAGAGGTTAATAATGATGAAATGTCTGCTTTAAAATTGGCAATTTGTTATGCAACGGCAAAAGATGTTGATTTATTGGTTTTAAGAGGGGCGAATGTGAATGCGGCAGGAGAAAATGGATATACATCATTAATGCGTGCCGCTTTGAGAAATGATACGGATATGATACGTATTTTAATTGAAAATGGGGCGAATGTGAATGCTCAAAGTAAGTTAGGGGATACGGCGCTTTTAATGGCGGCAGAAAATGGTAATTGGCCGGCAATCAAGTGTTTGCTTGAACATCGGGCTGATAAAGAGATAAAAAATAATAATGGTGATGATTTTATTCTCACTTTGGGGCGAAGTTTTTCAATGTTGAAAAATAGTTATGTGCCGGAAGTTTTGGCCTTTTTAGAAGCCGAACGCGCTAAACAACCCAAAGTGCCGTTTTTAAAACGAGTGGCAAATGCTTGGAGAGGAAAATAAGCTTTTTTCTATTTAATGCTTTAAGTATCAGAAGTTTTTTTTAGATAACAACCTATGAAAAAGACAATTTTTTAAATTGTCTTTTTTTTAGTGTTTTAATGGATGATGATTTATCTTGTCCTAAATTTGGGACAAGATTTAGTTATGCTCTGTTATCACCTGAATTGATGATTTAACTATTTTTTTTAAGGTAATAAGATGCGGAAAAACTGCAAATTTGCGAATTATGAATAAAGAGTCAAAAAATGCTTTTGTTTATGGAAAAAAGAAAGGGTGCCATACGTCTAAATTAAAAATAGCATACAAATTTGATATGGGGGTTTTTTGGGTTGTTTGATTTGAATAACATTCCTCGGCTTTTAACTTGGAATGTGTGGGTTGTTGATGATGATAAATCACTTTATAATGTAACGCCAGATTGTCCAGAGTAAGTTCATCCCTCAGCGCTCCCCATAAAAAAACCACCCAAAAGGGTGGCTTTAAAAATGGGATAGAGTATAAAATTCCCATCAAATGCGCTGGGATTGTAAATTGGCTAAAGCACAATTTATCCCTTGGTTTATTTCATAAATCCGCGGGACGCTTTTTTTTCATAAAGAAAAAACAAGCTCTCTTCGTTCGGCGACCTTTGTCCGCCTCTCTTCGCCGAACCCTCTGGGTCCTCATCCCCCAGCGCTCCCCATAAAAAAAACCACCCATAAAGGGTGGCTTTAAAAATGGTGAGCGCGTTGGGATTGTTCGCAATAAATTGCTCACCCCTCGTTAACTCGGGGCCAGCTAAAGCTGTCATTCGCTTCGCTCACCGAACCATCGGGGTTCTTAACCCCCGCACACCACACTATTTATAAAAAAACCACCCATAAAGGGTGGTGTTTTTATAAATGGTGAGCGCGCTGGGATTCGAACCCAGGGCCACCTGATTAAAAGTCAGGTGCTCTACCAGCTGAGCTACGCACTCATGTTCCGCTCAACATAGGTGCTAATATATATAAAAAATTTATCCTTGTCAATCCTTTTTTTGCTTTTTTTTTATTTTTTTTTATCTTTTTTATTATTCCTTGTTTTTATTGTTTTTTTTTATTCTGTGTCAGTGCTTAAAGGTTCTTTTCGCATTAAAACTTTTTCAATTTTATGCCCAGTTGCCTGCAAAACTTCAAAATAAATGTTTTCAAATTGCACTTTAACCCCTGTCATCGAAGCTGGTAGCGTTGTCATCGCTGATAAAATAAATCCGGCAACAGTGCTGTAATCTTCCGGTGGAAATTTCATTTTGAGCATTTTTTCAATTTTTTCAATCAACGTCACCCCTTGAATAATCCATTCATTTTCAGCTACTTGCTTGATTTGAGGTTCTTCCGTCGGTGCGGATAAGTCATCATTTAAAGACCCAACAATTTCTTCCAATAAATCGGAAATGGTTACAATACCCGTTATAGCGCCATATTCATCAACGGTAACGGCAAAGTGATTCCTTGATTTTTGCATGGATTTAAAAACGTCATTAATATGCAATCCTTGCGGAATAAATTGAACGGGTTTTAAAATTTTTTTAATAAGTTCTTCTTTTTTTTGCCCTTTTTCTTTGAAATAGTCTTTAAATTTAATGGTGCCGATCACATTATCCCGTGTTTTTTTATAAACCGGATAAACGGAAAATCGGCTTTTAAGCATTTTTGTTTCCCAAATTTTAACTGAATCATCAATATTTAAAAATTTAACTTGCGTGCGATGCGTTAAAACATCTGAAATAAGTTTATCGTCAAATTCAAAAACGTTATGAATCAAGCTTTTTTCTTCTGCATCAATGGTGCCGTTTTGTGTGCCGATATCAATGAGCATTCTGATTTCTTCTTCGGTAACATTATTTTGATTTTTTTGATCTTTAATATTGAATAATTTTAAAACCAAATTGGTTGAAAAGGTTAAAAACCAAACAACAGGAGAAAATACTTTGGCAATGCCGTAAATGGGATAAGCCATTAAAAGAGCAATTTTTTCAGCATATTGCATGCCAATGCGTTTAGGAACCAGTTCACCTAAAATCAAGGTGACATATGAAAGGATAATCGTGATTAAAAGAACGGCAAAAACATCCAGTTTTTGCACAGAAATCGTTATCCCGCAATCAATTAAAAAAGCAACAATGCGGTCTGAAAAGTTATCTGCTGCGAATGCGGACCCCAAAAAGCCGGCCAAAGTGATACCCACTTGAATGGTTGCCAAAAAGCCGGCAGGTTCTTTTGTCAGTGCCAATAATTTTTGGGCGCGTTTGTGCCCGTCTTCCGCCATTTTTTTGAGTTTTCCGTCATTCATTGAAATCACGGCAATTTCCGTGCAGGCAAAAACGGCATTTAAAAAAATTAAGAACGCTTGAAAAAATAATAAGGTCAATAAAGAATATTCTTGCATAAAAAACTCCTTTTAAAATCAAGTATATGAAATTTAAATTGAAGTTGCAAGAACGTGAAACAAAAAAATATTTTTTTTATCGTGTGTGTTGTGGAATAATTAACGGAGAAGGGCAAGAAGAGGTGATTCTGCTCACTTTTTCCATCATGTCTTCTCTGGATTTAATTGCTAAAAATGTTTCAAACTCATAGTTATTCTCGTGTTTATAATATTCCGTTTCATATTTTTTGCATAAAAGATCCAAGCCTTGATCGGTATTAGGATGTTCAATTAAAATAAGATGTTTAACGGCATTTAAAACTCTGGGAGCGTTTTCTCTTGTCATTTTGGGGACCAAGGGGCGCAACGTTGTCATAAATAAAGAATTCATTTTGTTTGAATCATCTAACGCCCGTTGATTAGCAACTTCTTGTTGGTATTGTTTGTCTTGAAAATAATGGTGCACTTCATAAATGCCCCAAGAAGCCAGTGCCAAGCCGATAAAAAAAGTCAGACAGCCAAAACTATCAGAATGATCTGAAACAAAATCTTTTACCCGTTCGCCGGTTGTAAGATTTTTTTTATCATCTTCTTCATTTAATAATTCTTCATATGAATAGTTATTAAATAGTGAAGATTCTTTTTT
Organism: Alphaproteobacteria bacterium; assembly: GCA_017647405.1. Taxonomy (GTDB): domain Bacteria; phylum Pseudomonadota; class Alphaproteobacteria; order CAAHEQ01; family UBA3637; genus RGIG4140. The sequence continues at coordinate 8,977 of JAGCKR010000032.1, read as the reverse complement.
TTGATTTTCGTTTGTTGTTTCGTTTAAGGCTTTTATTTCTTTACTCCCCATCAGAAATCCTTTCCTTTTTTAATCTTTTTGCCTTATATATTGTGCAGCATAAGAGGTTGCTCGCTCTTTTGATTGAATTTTTTGAGGCGTAACCGCATGATAAATGGGCGCATTATTTTCTTTTTTTGTTTCTTTGTTTGCGTTTAAGTTATATCCATACCATCCGATGAAACACAACATGCCCAATCCACCGATCAGAGCGCCATGTTCAATAATGCTGGAAAGATCATCTTTAACTAAATTCATTCTTTTATCCGTTCTTTTGTTTTTAAATTCAATGAAGTATTATTTTTTAAACTTGTTTGAGACGTTATTTTTTCTTGCGAACAGCTATATCCCATGATGCCAAATGAAGCCAAGATAGCTACGCAATATCCCCAAACCTTTATATCAGTATAAAGAGAAGAGGGGGCAGGTTGTTTTTTTTCGAGCAGAGCCTCTTTTTTATCAGTCGCATACTTAATTAAATGACCAAGAGAGTCAAGCGGATTGATATGTTTGTCTTTTTTAGGTCCGTCAGATACAACAGGGCCTTGTTGTTGATAATGATTAAGATGCGACATGATATACCTTATTTAAATATTTTTTCTTCCTTATCTTTCATGCGCTTGTTGCGTGATTGATGGCGCATTATTTTGAAAAACGGATTTGCCCTTTGCAATCAAAATTGCCGATCCGGTTAAGCCTGCTGCTCCAAGGATACCGGCAATATAACATAAAAGAAGATTATTGTGCAAGGTTTTTTTATCTTTTTTAAAAAATTCATCTTCTTTTGGTGTTTCCCCGCGCAAGATAGCTCTTTGATAAGGTGTTAATAAATCAGGGAAATATGTTTTTTCCTCTTCCTTTTTAATTGTTTGTAAAGAGTTTTTTTGATTTAAAATTTCTTCCTGATAAAGGGATAATTCTTGGTTTTTACTATATCTTTTTGTCATAAAAGTCTCCTATTCTTTTTCAAGTGATTTTAATTTAATGATTTTATTTAAGTTTGATTTATATCTGTTGTTTATATGTTCAATATTATGTTTTGACCAATAATTTGTGGCAGAACAAATAACTAAACCGGCAAGAATGCCTGTCGGATAGGTGATTTTTTCTGTTATTGCTCCACCGGTAAGGGTTAAAAGACCGCCAAGTGCAATCAAAAAGCCAAGGATATTTGTGGCATCAATTTTTCTGGCATCATTTAAAAGTTTAAAGTCAGATTTATATCTTGCTTCATTTTCTTTATATTCTTTTGTGCCCATTTCTTTATTTTTGATTGAACCTAAAACTTGGCGTTCTATATTTGCTTTTGATTTTTGATATGAAACATAATTAAGCATAAATAAAGAAGCAAGAATGCCAAAAGAATAAGCATTTTCTTTAACGGTTTGTTCTGCCATGCAGGCAACAAAACAGCCACTGGCAATAAGTAACAATAAAGAAAAGGTTTCTCGTCCTGTTTTTTTGCTTTTTAACTCGTCTTGCCCCCAAGCATAAAGCTTGTCAGCTTCTTTTTGCAAAGAAAGATTTTTATCCTCCTGTTTGGATTGGATTATGTTATTTTCCTGCTTTGGTTGGGTCATTTTATTCTCGTTCTTTGGAGGCAAGTTCTTTTAACTGAATCATTTTGTTAAATTTTGCATTTAAAGGGTGATTTAATGTTTGATAATGTTGTTTCATCCAATAGGCAGAAGCCGTCATAATAAGAGAGCCGGCCAATGTTGCCGTTGGTAAAGAAAGCTTATCGGCAATAAATCCGCCTCCTAAAGTTAATAAACTGCCTAACAAGGCCGTTGAAGCTAACCCGCGTTGTTTAAAGCCGGCTAATTCGTTATTACTGATATTTAAATCGGCTTCAAGTTCGTCTTGTTTTTTTTGCGTCATATGGTCTTTAAGCTCAACTTCTTTTTGCATGGTTCCCCATAAAATATCATGTTTCAGCTTTTCTTTTTTTTGTTTGTAATCAATGCCGATAAATGAAATCATGGTGCCAATCAGCATCAGTGTTAATAAGGTATTTTTATTTTCAAAATTATCAGCTGCAAGAATATACCAAAGACTGCATAACCCGATTAACGTATAATCAAATGCTTTTCTTGTTTTGATTTTTTTCAGTTCTTGCTGGGCTTTTTGATGCAATTCATCAGCGGTTTTTTGCAATATTTCTTTGGTATTTTCCTGATTTATGTTACGCATGTTTATCCTCGTTGATTTTCCTCTTTTAAAAACGGCAGAGTCACTCCTTTTGGTAAGGCACTTGAAATGCGTTTAATGGAATTTTTAGCTTGCATCAGGTCATATAGATTACAGGCTGTTAAAATGGCAACGCCGGCTAATAAAGACCCACCCAGGCTGATTTTATCAAGATAATAGCCACCGGCTAAGGCAATGCCGGAAAGAAGAGACGCTCTTTTGGATACTTTATAAACATTGATGTAATCCGGTGTTAAAATCGGTTGAGATTGTTTGATAATATCCAGTTTTTCGCTGATATTTTTTGTTTGTAACGTTTGCTCGCCGAAAAATGAAAAAATGCTAATCGCCGTTAATGTTTCTTTTAACATTTCCTTTTTTTTGAGGCCTCTTAAAAAAGCCAAAGATCCGCTGAATGCCGTGGCCATAAAAACTAACTGTTTATTAAAAGAGGGGCTATCTTTCGTAAAGGCAAAAACAGCTAATGTCCCAAAGAGGGCTAACCCTTGAAGCACTAACGCTTCTTTGGATATTTTTTGTTCTTTTATTGGCTTAATAAGGGAAACATCATTCAAATTTTTTTGTAATTTGGATTTTGTTTCTTCATTCCAAAAGGAGGTGTCTGTTTGTTCGAAGTCAAATCTATTTTGCATGGTTTTATCCTCTTTCTTTGGATGAAAGATCTTTAAAGTGCACAAGGGGGGATAATCTTTCTTTTATCGGTTTGTTTAAATTTTGCAGTAAGTTTTTATGCCAATAGGCCCCAGAAGCCATAATCAAAGAACCGGCTAATGTTGCCGTTGGCAGGGATATTTTATCCAACAAGCATCCGCCGGTTAAGGTTAATATACTGCCCAAAGAGGCCCAAGCAGCTAATCTTTTTTGTTGAATACTTTTTATCATATTATCGCTGATGGCTAAATGCTCATAAAGATCTTTCTCGTTTTGTTGTGCCATATATTCGGGACTATTAACCGCTTTTTGGATTGTGCCGAATAAAACATCGTTCATTAATGCTTCTTTTCTTTCTTTATAATCAATAAGGGTATAAGCCAGCATACTGCCGATAATCATTAACGAAAGTAACGGATTGTGTTCAGTTGCATTTTTATCAGATAAAAGTAACCATAGAGCAACCATTGAAGTGAGTCCATAGTTGATTTTTTTGTGATTTTTTGCTTTTTTCAAATCTTCTTGTGCCACCAGATGAAGTTTATCTGCTGTTTCTTGTAAAGATTGTTTTAATGTTTCATTATTTTGTTGGGCCATGTGTTTTATCCGTTTTTTATTTTAGGCACGTTCGTTTTGTTTGCGTGGCAAATAAACGCCTAATGGCAAAGCTTTCTTGATTTTTTTAATGGATCTTTTGGCGTGGATCAGGTCATATGCTTGTGTCAACCCTAAAAGGGAGACACCGGATAATAAAGCAACACCGGCGCTCATTTGATCCGTTAAAGCGCAACCGGCCAAAATTCCGGATGAAATCAGCGCAATATTTCTGGTGGGGGTATAAGCTTTAAAAAACATAAAGTCCAATATGTTATCGGCTTCTTGATATGTTTTTTCAATTTCGGCCATATCTTTTAATTTATTTCCTTCTTTTCCAAAAAAAGAAAAAATGCCGTCGGCACATAAAACTTCTTTAATCATGGCTTGTTTTCTTGCCTGCCGTAATCGCGCCAGTAAAACACCGCTGACCATGGCGCTAAAAGAAAGTTGCGCATTTAAATCAAAAGAGTTTTTGTTAAACGCATAAACAAGCAACGCCCCCAAAATGGAAAGCCCTTGAAGCAAAAGCCCTTCTTGTTTGCACTTTTTTTCACAATAGGCTTCTTTTTGAAAAGCTTGATCAAGCTCATCTTGCAAAGCAAATTTTCTTTCGCGCGTCCAAAAAGAAGACTCTTGTTGTGGGGTAAGGATTAATGTTTTTGTTTGCATACCTTATTCTTTTTCCCTTCGTTTGGTTAAATCCGGCAAAGAGACACCTTTGGGCATTTGAGCCTTTAAAAAAAGATTATTGTTTTTATGCGTATTTTTTGCAAAAAATTCACTGGCCAAACAAATGGCGGTGCCGGATAAACAGGCCATACCACTGCTCATGTGTCCCAAGCCATGTGCAACAACTGCTGCAACAACGGCAAGATTTCCAACGCCACCGGCAATGCCGACAATTTGAGCGTTTTTAATAACTGCTGATGTTTGTTCAGGATCAAGATTTGTTTTTTCATTGGCAATGAGGGAATGAAGCATTAATCTATTTTCCATATTTGATTTGATGCTAGATGTTTTTAAAAAACTCCATCCAAGCCATAAAATGCCAGCCAATGCTTGAAGTCTATCATTTGTTGATTTTAAAGGCGTATCCAGTGTTGTAAGCATCCCCAAACAAGCAAGAGATCCAATTAAAGAGGCATATATTTTTCCAACCAAATAAGCTTTTTTGGCAAAGGATGTTCGGTCGTCAATTTCGCTTTGAACGAGTTTTGTTTTTTCCTGTTCCATCATTTTTTTCCTGTCCTGATGCATTTATCCTTAAAAAAAGAGGTTAAATTATACTGAAATTTTTGTAAAAAGTCAAGGATGAAAATGATTTTTTTTCTTATATAATGAGAATATTTTCTAAATTTTTATTTATATAATAAAATATCTTGACAAAATAAGGAGGCTATGATAAAATACCGTCAAATTTTAATAACTTTTTTATAAGGTGAGACGAAATGAATAAACAACTTTTAACATTGAGCTGTCTTTTTTTGGCATCATGTGATGATATGGTGAGCAAGCAACCAGTCGAAGATCAAAAAATCAATCAATCGGTTAGCGAAACAGTGGTTTTTCAGCCGGGGATGAAAACGCCGACCAATGCGTTGGAAGAAAGATTAAAGGTTTATCAAACAAGGCTTGAATGTAATGATGGGGATGTTTATAAAGTTTCCATGTCTGATTCGGCAGATCATTTTGCCATTTATTTGAATAATGAACTGTTGATTACAACGGCTGAGATGACTGATGATGAAAAGGCGGCCACACGGGAAGTTGCCTTAAAAATGGTTGAAAATTTGCGTTTAATTGACGGGGCAGAATCCTTTTTATCTCAACATTCTCAACGCACGTTAACGGGAATTTATCGTCAATCTTCCAGAACAACGCTTCAAACACCGCGGATGAAATCAAGAATTCGTTCCGCAAAAGAGCGTTTGATTGAAAATGTGACCGAAATGATGCAAATTTTGCTTGAACGGGAAGGGCAAGAGCCTGAATTTTTGCGGGAAGTTCAGCATTTAAAACCGCAAGCTCTTTCAAGAAAAGAGCAAAAGATCAGCAAAATGAATATATCTTTTCAAAATGAACGATAATCTTTTTTTTAATTTAGAAAGAGCCTTTTTTTAAGGGCTCTTTTTTTTTAGGACAAGTGTTGACTTTCTTTTTTTTATCAGGTATCTTCCTTTTCTTAAAAAAGGATGCTTGATGAACGGGGAATTAAAACAAGAGAACAAAGAGTTATTAATTATGTGTGGGTTAAGTGCCGGCATGGTGATGGGGTTTGTGTGTTTTTCATGGGCGGTTTATGGATATCTTGACACAAGTTCTTCTTCATATCATCAGCCCCAGATCAGGCGCACTCATCGGGTGAAAAAATCAAGTGTTCCACCGGCCAATCGGTTGCGTCACAATCGTCATTTAAGGCAAAAAGAATAAACGGTTAATGAAAAAACCAACCCAAGCCGAAAACTTGAGTTGGTTTCTTTGTTTTATTTTTTAATCCACCATATCGATCACAATGATTTCATCAATAACAGGTTCATTTGTTACCGGATCCATTGAATAAATCACTTCAACAAATTCATTCACGTCAACTTCGGCTGAATCAGCTGATTTTTTTTGTTCTTTCGTATAATATTTTGTGTTATCTGTCATTTTAAGTTCTGTTGGTTGTTGCGTGTTCATTGGTTGAACGTGGATTAAATCTCCCTTTTTGGAAACAACTTTTCCTTTGATTTCTTCGCTATGAGCATTTAAAACGGCAAAAGAGCAGGCAACGGCAAAGCAAGATAATAAAATTTTTTTCATTTTTTTCTCCTATAAATTGGTTGAAATAAAAAATTTTTACTCTTTGGATATGGTTCTTTTAAAAATCCTCATCAATCTCAACGAAAGGATGTATCTTGTTGATTTTAAAAGAAAACAGCTTATATCACATGTGTTGTGAATTTTAAAATTTTTAACTGAAAGGAAAAAAAAATGACAGTCGGAACAAGATATCCAACACTTGCATTTCATACCGCCGGTTCAGGGCAGGCAGAAGATGGCATTCCGCCACAACCGTTTGAAACATTTTGTTATGATTCTGCGTTATTGGATGCCAAAATTCAAGATTTCAATATTGTGCCATATACATCTGTTTTGCCACCGGAATTATTTGGCAACATTGTTAGCGTTGATGAAGTGAAAGATAGTTTCAAACACGGTGCTGTTTTGGAAGTGATTATGGCAGGGAACGGTGCCAGAAGAGAAGATCATAAAGCCATTGCCACCGGCGTTGGCATTTGTTGGGGAAAAGATAAAAAAGGCAACTTTATTGGCGGTTGGGCAGCCGAATATGTTGAATATTTTGACACGTTTATTGATGATGATATCGCCAAAGCGCATGCCGAAATGTGGCTGACTAAATCGCTTAATCATGAACTGATGTTAAGAGATGTGGAGCAGCACTCAGATTTTCAATTCTTCCATAATTTTGTGAATGTTGAGCAATCATTTGCTTATTCCTTAACGGCGCTTGGATTTTTAAATTTTGAATATGCGCCCGCTGTTCAACGATAAAGAAACAAAAAAGGCGGTTGATTAAAAAACTGCCTTTTTTCATAAGGAGAAAACATGAGTGATATAAATAAAGCGCCCGTTTCTTCAAAACTGGGCATTTTCGGGTTGGCGGCTATTGTTGTCAGCTCAATGATTGGGGGCGGTATTTTTTCATTGCCTCAAAATATGGCGCAAAGTGCGGCAGTCGGTGCCGTTATTTTAGCTTGGGTGATCACCGGTATCGGCATGTATTTTATTGCGAATACATTTCGTATTTTATCCAATGTGAAACCTGATTTAACTGCCGGTATTTATATGTATGCCAAGGAAGGGTTTGGCCCTTTTATGGGGTTTAACATCGGGTGGAGTTATTGGCTCTGTCAAATTTTTGGGAATGTCGGTTATGCCGTTATCACCATGGATGCATTGAATTATTTTTTCCCTGGCACATTTCAGGGAGGCAATAATTTAAATTCCATTATTGGCGGATCGCTTTTAATTTGGTTTTTTAACTTTTTGGTGTTAAGAGGTGTGAAACAAGCCGCCTTTATCAACTTAGTGGTCACGATTGCCAAAATTGTCCCTCTTGTTTTATTTATCATTATTTCGGCTGCGGTTTTTAACTTTGATAAGTTTGATTTTGATTTTTGGGGGCAGAGTATTGATGATAAGCTTGGCTCTGTTGTCAATCAAATTAAAAACACGATGTTGGTAACGCTCTGGGCGTTTATCGGGATTGAAGGGGCCGTTGTTTTATCAGATAAAGCCGAAAATCAAGCCGATGTTGGAAAAGCAACGCTTGTTGGCTTTTTGGGCTGTTTAATCATTTATGTATTATTGTCAGTTTTACCATTCGGGTTATTAAGTCAGGCGGAATTAGCAAAAATCCCCAATCCGTCAACTGCCGGTGTGTTGGAGCATGTGATTGGTAAAGGCGGTGCTTATTTAATGAACGTGGGCATGATTGTTGCCATTTTGGCCAGCTGGCTTTCATGGACGATGATTGTTGCCGAAATGCCACATGCTATGGCAAAAAATGGTGCCTTTCCAAAAGTTTTTGCAGATGAAAACAAAAACGGATCACCGAATGTTTCTTTATGGATAACAAGTTTTATCATGCAATTGGTTATGGCCCTTGTTTATTTTTCAAATAATGCGTGGAATACCATGCTTTCAATCACCGGCGTCATGGTTTTGCCGGCATACTTCATGAGCGCGCTTTATTTATGGAAAATTTGCGAAGACCATGAATTTCTTTCCAAAGCGGGCATTTCAAGGTTTTCGGCCTTAATAACGGGATTTTTGGGCTCGATTTATGCTTTATGGCTTATTTATGCGGCCGGTCTTTCATATTTATTAATGGCGGTGATTTTTATTGCATTGGGCATTCCGCTTTATATGATGAGTAGGCATGAACAAGGCGCAACATTTTGGGCGGATTCGGATGCCCCTGATTCTTTAAAAATATTTACGGAATCTGAAAAAGGGCTTTGTATCATTATTATTGCCACGGCGGTGATTGCGCTTTATGCTTTTTCGCATAAATTGTTAACACTTTAAAAAGCTGATATCATCAGAAAACCGCTCCTTCAAAGAGCGGTTTTTTTATCAGGAAAAGCGGTTTAAACTCTCGTGAGATTAAACTCTGCCCGTATATACTGAAACTTGATTACCGGCGGGTTGATTTGTGTAACTTCTGCCGGCATTTGCCAAAGTTGCCGTTAATCCCATGTGTTCAGATTGCTCTTCTTCTTGCGCGGTATCTTGATTTTCATCAATTTGAACAAACGCATCGGTATCCGCTACCCCATCGTTTTCGCTGGCATTAGGGTCTTCCACAGCAAGCTCTTCACCGTTTTCGCTGGCATTAGGGTCTTCCACAGCAAGCTCTTCACCGTTTACGCTGGCAATAGGGTCTTCCACAGCAAGCTCTTCACCAATTTCG
>JAGCKR010000031.1 GCA_017647405.1 Alphaproteobacteria bacterium | reverse complement strand
CCTGCAATAATGCTTGTTGGATATGTTGTTTTTTCGCTGATTGCCCCAGCTGTTAGCGTTAACAAACCGCCAAAAGCAATCAAATAGCCAAGCATATTTTTAGCCTCAATTTTTCTCACCTCATTTCTGAGTTTAAAGCCTTCTTTCACTCTTAATTCATTTTCTTTATATTCTTTTGTTGCTTTTTCATTATTTTTTATTGAGTACAAAAATTGGCATTCAATATCCGCTTTTGATTTTTGATATGAAACACTGTTTAACAAGCATAAAGAAGCAAGAATGCAAAAAGCCTGGATGTTTTCTTTGGCAGAGCTATCTGAAAGGCTTACCAAAAAAGCAATACTAGGCATGCTTAGAAGGATGAAAAAGAAATCGCGGCTCTTTTTTTTGTTTTTTAATTCCTCTTGAGCCTCTTGATAAAGCTCATCTGCTTTTATTTGCAAAGAAAGATTTTCTTGTTTTTTCTGAGTCATTTTATTCTCTTTCTTTTTCGCGCCAATCTAATTGAAGGTGTTGCGGAAATGAATTTTTTAAAACGGTATTTAAATTTTTAAAATGATTTTTTCCCCAATAGGCGCTGGCACTCATAATCAAACCAAGAGCGCAGGCACCTGTTTGCCAAGGAATTTTATCCATCATATATCCCACTAATAAAACAGGGCCACTGATCATTTCGCTGAAATGGGCAATATTGCGTTCTTTCATGCCTTGTTCTTCCAAATGAATCATAAATTCATTTTTATTAATCATTTCTTCACTTGAATTTTTAAAATCAGGTGTGTGCACTTCTTTTGATTTTACTTGAATTAAAATATCATGTTCCAATTCTTCTTTTTTTCGTTGATAATCAAGCGAAGCATGCGCCAAACAAGCGCCAAGCAACGTGAAAGCTAACGCGTTTTCTTTTGTGCTTTGAGCTGGTGAAACTAATAATAAAAGCCCACATAAACCAAACAAAGCTTGTTTATATCGTTTAATTCTTTTTAATTTTTTGATTTGTAAATAGGCTTCTTGATAAAGCGCATCAGCTTGTTGTTGTAAATTTGTTTCGGGCATTTTATCCTCTTTGATTTTCAATACAAGGTAATTTCACGCCTTTTGGCAAGGCTTTAGCTATGCGTTTCACAGAGCTTTTTGCTTGCAAAAGATCATAAGCGTTGCAAACGCCTAAAATGGCAATACTAGCCAATAATCCTGCTTCTAATGCAATTTTATCAAAATAATACCCAGCGCCTAAAGCAACCCCAGATAAAAGGGCCATTCTTTTTGTTGTTTTATAAACTTTTGCATAATCAGGCGTTAAAATTGGTTCTGAAGCTTTAATGATATTAATTTTTTCTTGCATTTGATTTGTTTTGGTTGTTTGTTCTCCAAAGAAAGAAAAAATACCAATAGCAGATAACGTTTCTTTTAAAACTTCTTTTTTGCGCATCATTCTTAAATAAGCCAGTGAACTTGATAACGCCGTTGCCAAAAACACCAAGTTTTTGTTTAATTGAGAGCTATCATTCATGAAAGAATGAACCATGAGGGCACCAATCAGTGCCAATCCTTGAAGCGCCAATCCTTCTTTCACGATTTTTTGTTCCCATAAAGGTTTAACGGCAAAAATATCATTCAAATTTTTTTGCAATGCTGATTTATTTTCATCATTCCAAAAATTTTCTTGAGTATTTGAAGTGAGTGTTTTGGTATTCATTTTATCCTCTTGTTTTTAAGTGCGCTCATGTTGTTTTTTCTTTGAAAGGTTGGGTAAGATAACGCCTTTAGGTAATTCGTTTTTTAAAATTAAATTGGTGTTGCAACAATAATTTCGGATATAAAATTCGTTGGCCAGCCAAATGCTTGCACAAGCAACAGATG
>JAGCKR010000030.1 GCA_017647405.1 Alphaproteobacteria bacterium | reverse complement strand
TCCCCCCCCAAAAAAAAATGCCCGCACTTATACACGCCCCCCATTTAAAACCGAACGCCCCTCCCTCGTCATTGCGAGGCTCTTTAGAACCGAAGCAATTAAGGCAAAAAAAACATCCTCGCAAAAAAATGCCCGTACTTATACACGCCCCCTTTAAAACCGAACGGCGTTTTCTCTAACGCCGTTGCAATGGTGGGTAGAAGTGCTATGCTATAAGTGGCGCCGTGAGCGTGGTGTACAAAGAGAGGTACATGAGCGAGCGCCGACGCTTATATGACAGTGCTTATACACACCCCTAATACGCACCCTACAATATAGAGATTATTCGCGACACATCCTCAACACTTCCTTCCCCACCTCCCTTGACGAGTTAAAAATATGCTTCCCCCGATTATTCTTAATAGAAAGCAAAGCCCCCGCCTTAATCAACAACTTAACCTTTTGCCAATCTTTATTTTTTGCCGCAATAAATACCGCCGTTTCACCATCTTTATTTTGCATATTTAAATCAATACCAGCCTCAATAAGTGCTTTCATCACCCCAACATCAGAAGCTTTCATTAAAGCACTATCGCCATTTTTATCTTGATGGTTAATATTCGCATTTGCTTTTAACAAAAGTTCCGCCTCTTGCTTGTTATTAGCATACATAAGCGCAGTTCTGCCATCTTTATCTTGATAGTTAACATCCGCCCCCGCTTTAATCAACTTTTCAATAAACGCCAAATCTTTCTTTTCTTTAATTGCTAAGATAAGCACACTTTCAGAGCTTTCTTCAGCCACAAAATTAACATCCGCCCCACGTTTTAAAAGCACCTCTGCCACTTCTTCATTATCAACCATCATAAGCGCTGTTTTGCCATATCCGTTAACTTCATTAACCTTTGCACCATTATCAAGCAAAAGCAAAGCTTCTTCTTTTGTTTTAGCAAACATCAAAACGCTCATACCATTTATATCTTTAAGATTAACATCTGCCCCACACTCAATCAAAGCTTTCATACAATTTACATCTTTTGCCCACATTAAAGCCGTTCTTCTGACTAAATCTCTTTGATTAACATCAATCCCAAGGCGCACAAATTCTTTGACACATTCCGCATTTTTAGCATACGTAAGCGCCGTTCTGCCATAAAAATCTTTTTGTTTAACATCCGCCCCTTTTAAGATAAGGTATCTAATATCATCAACATTATTTGCAAACATCAAAACAGAACACCCGTTATCATCTTTTGCCTTCAAATCAGCACCAAGGCGCACCATATATTTAACCTTTATAATGCTACCTGTTTTTACGTGATGAAATAACTGTTGTTCAAGCTTTCCAAACATGCTTTTTTACTCTATATTTTTCATTTTTTCCATTATAATATTAAAAACGTATTTTTTCAACTATTTTTAATTTTTTTGTATAGGGCAAGCTTTCACAAATTCCGGCTTTAATTCATAGATATGATTAAACGGCGTTGCTTGGTAATATTTTTCAATCAACCCCATATCAACATAATGCACAATTTCTTTTCTACCGCTTTCTTCGGCAAATTTATTAAAATAGTTTTTACCATACACAAAACGAGGCTTATAATACTCAATAAGTTTATTTATATCAGGTTTATCAACAATACCTGTTTTTTCGCCCACCACATCAAGCTGACCGATAAGTTGCCAATAATAATGCGGGTCTTTACCAAAAATATTATACATCAGCCCATCACCATTAAACACATAATCACAAGGGCTAATTCTTCTTGAGATATAATCTGGCAAATAAATCCCTCTTTCAATCGCTCTTTTAACTTCCGCAAGTTGAAATGGCAAAGAGTTGCTCAAGATATATGCAAAAAACAAAGCAACCAT
>JAGCKR010000029.1 GCA_017647405.1 Alphaproteobacteria bacterium | reverse complement strand
TGGCGCAACCTATACCATCCAAGGCCAAGCGCTTGATAGACTGAGCACAACGGTTGTTGCCGGGTTCGGGATGGATTTAGGCGACAACGCCACCTTGAAACTTGAATATAACGGTAACTATCGAAAAGAATATCTTGATCATTCAGGTATGATCCGTTTAGAATGGAAATTTTAAGAAGTTTTAAAATAGTGCCCTAAGGCATCCCTAAAGCAAAACCGTCAAGTTTATGTATAATCTATACACGGCACTTGGCGGTTTTATCTTTATTAGTTTTGATTTGTATTTATTATTTATCCTGAATGTGATTTTACTTTCCTTTTTGAATCAAATTTTAAAATCAAAAAAGGCGGTTTAAAACCGCCTTTCATTTTTACTCTGCCTTTTTATTTGGCTTTTTCTTTATTGGTTTTTTCACAACTGGTTTTAATGTTTCTTTTGAATTAAAGAGCTCTGTAATATCTACATTATCTTCAACCTCTTCCGAAACATCCCCCACGGAAGGAACCGTTGCTCTTGCTTTGGCTTGTGCCTCAGTCAATGTTGCCACACGAATTTCCTTACCCTCAAGCAAGTCTTTAATTTCCTCACCTGACAAAGTTTCATATTCAACCAACCCCAAAGCCAATGCATCCAATTCAGATTTATAATCCGTTAAAATCTGACGCGTTTTTTGATAAGCTTCATCAATAATTTTTCTGATTTCTTCATCAACTTTTTGAGCTGTTAAATCAGACACATTTTTACGCTTAGAAATGCTATAGCCCAAAAAGACTTCGCCTTCCGGTTCATCATAAGCAATCGGTCCCATCACATCACTCATCCCCCACTCGCTTACCATTTTTCGGGCAATCGTTGTGGCAACTTGAATATCATTACTGGCCCCTGTTGAAACTTTTTCTTTTCCAAAAATCATTTCTTCAGCTAAACGACCGGCAAATAAAATACTTAATCTTGATTTAAGGTAAGTCATGCTTTGAGAATACTTATCCTTTTCAGGTAATTGCATGGTAACCCCGAGCGCTCTGCCCCGTGGAATAATAGTCACTTTATGAAGCGGATCGGATTCAGGTAAATGAAGAGATGCAATCGCATGCCCTGCTTCATGATAAGCCGTCATTTTCTTTTCTTGCTCATCCATCACAAGAGATTTGCGTTCAGACCCCATCATCACTTTATCTTTGGCATCTTCAAATTCTTGCATCGTTACCATTGTTTTATTTCTTCTGGCAGCAAGAAGAGCGGCTTCATTCACTAAATTTGCCAAATCAGCACCGGAAAATCCAGGCGTTCCTCTGGCAATAAGAGGTAAAGAAACATTTGGTGCTAATGGTACTTTTTTCACATGCACATTTAAAATAGCTTCACGCCCATTAATATCCGGATTAGAAACAACAATCTGACGATCAAAACGACCAGGTCTTAAAAGAGCAGGATCCAAAACGTCCGGTCTGTTTGTAGCAGCAATTAAGATGATACCTGAATTTGTTTCAAATCCAGATATTAATGGACGTGAAGCTATTTTGAACGTTCATGTTAAAAAAGTGCCACTTGCACCAAATGTTTCATTACCTCTTATTGCAAGAGGAACACCAGGTTTTTCAGGGGCGGATTTAGCAAATTTAGTTAATGAAGCTGCGCTTTTAGCTGCCAGAAGAAATAAAACAATGGTAAC
>JAGCKR010000028.1 GCA_017647405.1 Alphaproteobacteria bacterium | reverse complement strand
GATCCTGCTGGTGGCACCGGAGTTGGCCCTGCTGGTGGCACCGGAGCTGGAGTTGGAGTTGGTCCTGCTGGTGGCACCGGAGTTGGCCCTGCTGGTGGCACCGGAGCTGGAGCCGGAGTTGGCGTTGATCCTGCTGGTGTCGGCGTTGCTGGTGCTGGAGCCGGCGTTGAAGTATCTTGAGGTTCTTGCTCCTCACCTAATCTCACGGTTGGAGAAACAGGTTCCCCATCTAAAACCTCTCCTTGTGGGCCATACACGGTTTGTTGTTCATTTCCACCGTTAATTGTTGGTCTTGGTGCACTCACATCATTATTCAGCTGTGTATCATTTCCTTGTTCTTGTATATCTTTTCCTCTCTTAGCGCCAGCTTGAAGCAATAAGTTAAGCATTTCTTCAGCCTCGCCTTTGTACTCATCTTTAACTTCATCAAGATACTCATACATCCAATCAAGCGGTGTTTTGCCTATCTTACTTTTTACATTCGGATTAATCCCTTTTTCAAGCAATTTTTGCATCAGAGGTTTATTCATTAAACCAACACTAAACGTTAAAGCATTATTATTACGAGGATCAACAGTATTTACATCTGCCCCAGCAGCAAGCAACTCTTCCACCACAGCATTTTTCGAACCAAGAGCCGCATTTATTAAAGCGCTGTTACCATTAGAATCAACAGCATTCACATCAGCGCCTTTTTCAATAAGCATTTTACACAGATTTAATACTTTTTGTTCATCTGGATTATTCCATGTAAGAAGAGTAGCAAGAATTAATGGTGTTGTTTTTCCTGGCAAAGAAGCATTCACATCTGCGCCAGCATCAACGGCCTTTTTAACTAAGTCTAAGTCAAATGCTTTAATCGCATTAAAAAGCATCTTATTTTTTTGAACTTGAGTCAAAACATCTTTCTCTTCTTCAGATAGCTTATCTGTTTCTGGTGCATTTCCATTCACTCTTTCATTTGTATTCATATCCGCTCCTTTTTTTGATAAAATCTCTTTTAATTTTGATGCCTCTTCATCAGATATTTCTTTTATGGTTTTTTCAATAGTTTCTTTTAATTGTTGTGTTGGATCTTTTTCCATTTTTTCATCCCCCACTTCTTGCACAATCTCCTCTTCTTTTGGCTCAACTTTTTCTTGATCCTTTATTTGGCTTGTAACCAATTCTTTTTTAAGCGAAAGTTCTTTTAAATTCATCCCTTCTCTTTCTTGCATTTCTTCAAAAAAGCTATTGATATTTTCATCAATACTCACATGTTTTTCAAGAACTTTTTTCACATCTTTTAAAGAACCATATTTAATCATGTGTTTTAATGGTGTCATCCCATCCACATCAACATTTGCGCTTAAACCTAAATCTAACAAATGGTGAAGACGAGCAACATTAAATCCATTTTTTTCATGACGTTGAGATAAAACCGTTTGAAACACAGACTGCGCTGTTTTTTCATCTTTTAAAGAAACACTCCCTTCATTCACAAGAAGATCAATCACATCATATCTTTTGATTTCAACGGCAAGCATTAAAGGAGATTGACCATATCTATCAACAAAAGAAGCATGAGGAAGCGCCTTTAAGCGACTGGCAACTTCTTTGAAATCGCCTTTTGAAATAGCGATCATCAATTCCGTTTGGGCTTCTTCAAGTTTATATTCTTCTCTTCCTGCTAAAGCGCCTTCAACCTTGTTATGAATACCGTAAAGTTTATTTAAATCTTTTTCATCATATTTAGAATCAAATGCATCTACATAATCTAAAATCCCATTCATCACAGATTCAAATTTTTCAGGAGTCAATGTGCTAAAATCCATAGATAAAGCACCTTGTTCTTCTAGAGCATATCTTGTTGTTTCTTTAATTTTTTGAGCCAATTTGACACGAATTTCTTTATCAAACCCTTTATAATTTTTTTGAACATAGTCGCTGATTTTTTTATCTGATGAAAAACCACCTTGTTGCAAAATTTGAAAAAATGCGGGGTAATTAAAATTTTTCTCATCTGATCCAGATAAATAAGCAACATCATAAAGACAAAGGTTTCTAGCAAACCTTATTTTTTCAACATATAAATCTAATATTTTTTTTGCCTCTTCAACGTTCATCTTGTTCCCCTTATTCTTTCGTTACTTCCAAAACCTCTGTTAAAGGAATAAATTTGGCACCGTTGCCTTCTTTTCCTTCCATTTTCAAATAAACATCTTCAATAATTTTTTGAATTCTATTATCCATAACTGCTAAAAGCAATTTTTCATCTTCGCTTGCTAAAGCTGGATGCAACAAAACTTCATGCAAGCGATCTATTTTCTTTTCAACATGGATATAAATCTTTTTGTTTTCTTCATATTTTTTTTCAATTTCTTTTTTTTGTTCAATTGAAAGATCTGGATCATTATATCGCTCAGCCTCATAATTAAATTTAAGCATAGAAACCGCATGACAAACGTTTTCGCTAGATCGGCTCATTAAATTTAAAATAGTGGCAGCTTGTTCTTTTAACTTAACAGATTTAATTTCTGGATGATATTTATCTAAATATCCATGAATATGATCACTTTTTGAAAACAATCCTTTTCCAAGGGCAAAAGATAAGTCTTGATAAACCTTTCCCTCATCTTGAGCTTGAACAAACACAGCAAACTCTTTCATCCGATAATTTAAAAGGTTTGTTTCTAAAACAAGCAATTGTGTTATTCTATCTTGTGTTGAAAATTTTTTCATAACTCTTATCTTTCGTTTTGTTTTTCCTAAAGCCCCTATAAAATATTTTTAAGATAAGACTGAACCTTCTTTGAAGTAAAAAGAATTCGCCCTTCCCCACATGTTAAAAACATCTTTTCAACGGCTCTTAATTTATTTTGAACCAAATAACTTTCTAAATCTGCACAAATAAAATTCATGGATTTAAATTTTTCTTCTTCTTTTTTTTGAAGCTTTTCACCAGCGTTCATTTTTAAACGTAAGTTATAATATG
>JAGCKR010000027.1 GCA_017647405.1 Alphaproteobacteria bacterium | reverse complement strand
CAATTTCGTCAACAAAAACAATGCATGGAGCTTCTTTTTTTGCCTGCTCAAACATATCTCTGACGCGTGAGGCCCCCACACCAACAAACATTTCAACGAAATCGGAACCGGAAATGCTGAAAAACGGCACATTTGCTTCACCGGCAATAGCCCTTGCCAACAATGTTTTACCCGTTCCCGGAGGGCCAACAAGTAAAGCTCCTTTTGGAATTTTACCACCCAAACGCTGAAATTTCATCGGAGCCTTTAAAAAATCAACAATTTCTTGCAACTCTTGTTTAGCTTCTTCAATACCGGCAACATCATTAAAAGTCACTTTGTCTTTGCCTTCTAACAATTTGGCTTTTGATTTGCCGAAACTCATGGCTTTACCATTACTTGAAGCCATCTGTTTCATCATCATAATCCAGATTCCTGCAAATAACAAAATCGGTGCCCATGAGATAAGAGCCATTAACCAACCGGATTCAGTTTCCAGTGGCAACGCTTTAATTTTAACATTATGCTCTTTTAAAATCGGCATTAAACCGGCTTCTTGTGGCATATATGTTTTAAATGTTCCTGTTTTTTGAAATTCACCGGTGATAGATTGACCTTGAATTTCAACGGATTTTACATCATCCTTTTCAACAGAGCTCACAAATTCACTGTATGAGAGCTCAATTTGTTGACCCTTATTGGCATCTGGGAACGAAAATGTTCCAAGCAACACCATTGAAGTGAAGAATACAAGCCAAAAAACAGCTGTGTTCGACTTTTTTTTCATTTAAACTTTCCTTTTTTAACTTTTTTTAATCATTTTTATAAAAATATGATAATCTGAGGTTTCTTTATACTCAATCTGAACAATATTTTCAAGCTCTTTTTCCGGCTCGAAAAACACAAAACTTTGCTGAACCAAATATGGAATATTTTTTTTGCGTTTCAAGGGGGCTTTTGCTTGGATTATTCCATTTAGTTCCGAATAAATTTTAAAACATCCCCACTCAACAATTTTTCCTTTTTTAACTTTCATGGGAGCTGGCATTTTTCTTGGTTCTTTTG
Organism: Alphaproteobacteria bacterium; assembly: GCA_017647405.1. Lineage (GTDB taxonomy): Bacteria > Pseudomonadota > Alphaproteobacteria > CAAHEQ01 > UBA3637 > RGIG4140. Next base: position 39,667 of record JAGCKR010000027.1, on the reverse strand, counting down.
AAATAAAGATCCCTCTTTTATGAGGAATAATTAAACAAGATGCTAAACTCATCTTTTTAATTTCCCCTAAAAAAGATCTTTCCAAAAGCTCAAGCGAAATCATTTTTTCGGATTGTCCAATCCGTTTGAGTAATGCCTCCATCACTCTGATTTTAATTTCATCCGGTAACAAATAATATTTTTCTTTATCAACAAGTGCATACCCGTCCGGATAAAAAGAAACCGCCTCTTTTATAAAAGATTCCTGATACCAAAAAAGTGCCTGAGAGGCTCTTGTTAATCGTTTAGTAGAAGAAAACATACTTTTAAGCGACAATCCTTTTTCTTCTAAAACAGGTAAAAATTTACGCCATTTTACCCGCTCATAAACCTCATCCTCATTCATAGGATCATGAACCCAATCAACTCCTTTTTGTAACAGATACTTTTCAACTTCTTTTTTGGATATTTCCAAAAAAGGACGAACCAACAAAATACCATTACGATAAACTTTTTCACGCATAGCACTTAGACCTTCAATTCCGCTTCCTCTTGCTAAACGCGATAAAAAAGTTTCAATTTGGTCTTCTTGCTGATGCGCAACAAAAAGCGTTTGAATATTATTCTTTTGGCAATAATCCGTTAATAATTGATATCTGATTTCACGGGCTTTTTCTTCAATTTTAGTGTCTCCTATTTTTTCTTTATTCACTAAAATTTCATGTTTTATCCCTTGTTTTTTCAAAAAAGAATGAACAGATTTTGCTTCTTTTGAACTTTCTTTTCTGATTTTATGGTCAACAGTTACCGCTTTTAATTCAATCCCCTGTTTTTGGCAAAATTCATGAAGCATCAATGTTAAACAAAGACTATCAGATCCACCCGAAACAGCAACAGCAAGGCGTTCCTTTAAATCGGGTAATAATTCAAAAATTTTCTGTTCAAAATATACGTCATCAAATTTCATATTATTTACACTGCAATTTCTTTGCTTCAGCTTTTGCTCTTTCTTTTAACTTTTGATCGGCTTTAGGGAATTCCGTTCCCAAAGATTTAAATGCCGTGCAGGCTTCTTCTTTCTTATTCAATTTATTCATCGTTAAACCAAGCTTCAACAAATTATCTGCTGCTTTTGAGTTATTTTTATATTTGGTAAATCCATCTGCAAAAATTCCAACAGCCTGTTCAAAAAGACCTCTGGCATAATAGGTTTCGCCCAACCAATAATTTGCATTTCCAACCAACGTTGAATTCGGATACTCTTTCATAAACAAAGTAAAGGCTTCCTCTGCTTTTTTATAATCGCCTTTTTTCATGATATTATAAGCGGCATCATAAGCTTCTTTATCCCCGGTTTTAGACGTTGATACCCCCGCCAAAGAAGATGATTTTTCTGTTGAAAGCATATTAAAACGAACATCTAAATCAGCATTCATTTTATTAAATTTTTCTTCTAATTGTTTTTGATTAAACTCAATTTGCTCCATTTTTGCCGTTAAATCTTTTACAACCTGATCCTGCGCAGAAAGACGAGAATATAAATCTTCTAAATTCCCTTCAACAACAGTAGACGCGGTATTATCAGCCGGCAATAAAATAGGCGTTTCTTTTGTTTGATAAACTTTTCGTTGTAACGCGCTTAAATCATTTTCAATACGCGTTACTTTTTCACTCAATAAATCAACTTTCAATTCAGCCAAAGCCGATAATGAAATAAAAGAAGAAAAGATAAAACAAGATAAAATGATTTTTTTCATGATGCGTTCCTTTTATACAAAAAACTCTTCCTCATTTTACAAGGAAGAGTTTTTTTTAACAAGTCTTTTTTTTAAAGAAAAACTTTTTTAGTAAGCAACTGTTGTTGCATTACGGTTTTTAGCCCAAGCTTCTTCAGTTGAACCAGGAACAACCGGTCTTTCTTTACCGTATGAGATAATACGAATACGATCAGATGAAATACCTTTCATCACTAAGAAACGACGGGCTTCATCTGCACGACGTTCACCTAAAGCCAAGTTGTATTCTTCTGTACCACGTTCATCGCAACGACCTTCGATGACAACTAAAACACGTGGATTGGCTTTCAACCATTCAGCTTGTTGAGTTAAAACAGCTTTTGAATCTCCGTCCAAAGAAGAACTGTCTAATGCAAAATAAACAACATTTTGATTTTCATCTTTGAATTTTTGTGTCATAGCAGTATCTTGCAAATCAGCAATATTTACGTTATCGTTCCAACCGCCTTGACCATTACCATATAAATCAGCTCCGTCTTTTTGAGAAGCACAAGCACTCAAGAAAGAAACGGCACATACAACTGCAAGTATTCTTTTCAACATTTTTTCTTCCTTTATTTTAAAATTTCCTAACATCAGCGACAGAGAAAGCTCTTCCATCCTTAATGAATATAAAAAACATAATCTCTTTGAAAAGTCAAGATATTTTTTTAAAACAATCTTTAAAAAATATTGCTATTTTCAAAAGAAAAATTTATACTTTGCCAACAATTTTTACGTAAAAGGATAAAGACATGAAAAGCATGACAGAGGGCAACCCTCTCAAACTTATTTTATTATTTATGTTACCCATTTTGTTGGGCAATATTTTCCATCAGATTTATATTCTGTCAGACCTTTTAATTTTGGGCCATTATTTAGGCATCCATGCTCTTGCCGTTGCCGGTGCTATGACACCAATCTTCATTATGGCAATTATGACCTCTTTGGGATTTACAAACGGTCTTTCAATTATAACCGCACAACGATTTGGCGCCAATGATATTAAAAATGTTCGAAAATCATTTGCTATTGGAATTGTTCTTAGCTGTTTATTTGCTCTTTGTGTCTTTTTATTTTTAATTTTCAAAATGGACTTGATTTTAAAATTAATGAATGTCCCAGAAGATATTTTCATTGATTCAGGTCGCTTTATGACCACCCTCTCCTATGGAATTGTTGCCATTGTATTTTATAATTTTTTAGCCGGCATTTTAAGATCTCTTGGTGACAGCAAAACTCCTCTTTACTATCTCATCTTTTCTTCCGTTTTAAATATTATTATTAATATTACACTTATCGTTAAATTTAATCAGGATGTCACCGGCGTTGCTTTCGGAACTTGTATCGCTCAATTTATTTCCGCTATCCTATGTTTATCATATATGCTAATCAAATACCCAATGTTGCGATTAAGAAAAGAGGATTTTTCTTTTGACTTTAAATACCTTTTAGAACATTTAAAAATCGCCGTTCCAATGACTGTTCAATTTTCGATTATCGGTCTTGGTGTCATTACGGTACAAAGTGTTTGCAACCAATTCGGAACCGGAACAATTGCCGCTTTTTCAGCAGCTACCCGCATTGAACAATTAACAACGATGCCTCTTTTATCATTAGGCCATGCGCTTACAACCTATGTAGCCCAAAACTTTGGCGCCAGACTTCTTCGACGCATCAGACAAGGCGTTTTGCAATGTTTTATTCTTGCCTCTGGAACCAGTATTGTTTTAGCACTCATTGCCTTTATTTATGGGAAAAATATGGTATCATTATTCCTTAATAATCCCAGTGAAGAAATTTTATCGCAATCAACCACTTATATCCAAATCACTACCTTGTTTTATATTTTCTTGGCGCAAATATTTATATTCAGACAAGCGTTACAAGGCATGGGACGAGCGATCATCCCTTTAATTTCCGGCATTATTGAACTTGTTATGAGATGGTTTACGGCTTTTTCTCTTGCCGCCTATATGGGATATGAAGGCATTTGCTATGCAGGTCCAATTGCTTGGGTCAGTGCCGCCATTTTTGTTATGATTAGTTATTTTATTGTTATTAAAGAATTTAAAATCTCGCTTTTTGGTCCACTTAATCAAATATCTGCTATTAAACGAGAATTACAAATTCGTGTTCAAAAACGAAAAAAAGTATAAGCCAATCATTTTATCCTTGCATTTTACTTCAATATGGTGTATAAAATTCACCTATCAAGGGTGATTAGCTCAGTTGGTAGAGCAGCTGACTCTTAATCAGCGGGCCCAGAGTTCGAGTCTCTGATCACCCACCAATTTAAAAGCCTCTCAAAATGAGAGGCTTTTTTGTTTCAAAGAATATAAGTCAAAGCAACAAATAGTTATAAATCAAAATGCCTGTTGAGTAAATTAATCCGGCATTTAACAAACAACCGATGAATACAAAAACACATTCCCAAACTGTCACTTTTGCCACCGGAATATTTTTTATTTTAGAATAAAAATTAATTGCTTTTTGGTATTTTATAAAAACATAAATTGTTAAAACAATCATTGTCCAATAAATAACAATAACTGCCGTTAATATCTCTAACGTTAAAGCAACCCCTTCTTTTCCTTCATATTCAAAACCATACATTGCCGTTAATAAAAAAACAAACCAGGCAGATGCCAAAGGTTTTAATTTTTGTTCATATCCCAGTGACTTAACTGAATATGCAATCGCTCGAAAAACATTAATTGATGTAAATGACATAAAAATTGCCTGCCATAAAGGTCTAATCACATCTTTTTGATAATCTCTCATCACCTTTGCATTTTGATATATCCAATACATTAGATAAATACCACCGGTCAACAATGATAACGTCACCAATCTTTTGATTGAAATATTAAAATAGGGTGTTTCGGCTTCCGGATTAAAATCAGCATACTTATCCTTTTTTCTCTTCAAAAAAGAAATGTAATGATAATTCGCGCGCATACTTAAAATCAAAGCAAATAAAACATAAAGAGTTAAACCAATATGATAACCAAAAGTGAAAAACAAAATACTTAAAATAATATAAAAAATACTGCGATATAACCCTAAATAAACATAATAAAACGGACCAAACAGAAAAGCCCATCCATTTACAAGCGATCCATTTAATAAACGTTCTTTATCCTGAGGTGATAATCTTTTAATAAATTTAAAATCATCAAATTTACTTTGAGTTGACCAAGAACTATAATCTTCCAGAAATTTTTCTTTTTCGTTCATTTATCCCCTCCCTAAAAAATATAATTCATTCATACATCAAAAAATATGACTGTCAATCATTTTAAAATAATTGCAAAGTACTATTTTTACTGTTATAAGATAAAGAAAACAACAAAAGGATAAAATATGCAACATTTTTCATATACACCTCAAGGTGTTTGCGCTCAAAACATCAGCTTTGACATCAAAGACGGTAAAATTTTCAACGTTCAATTTATTGGTGGATGCATGGGAAATTTATGCGCCATTGCAAAATTAGTTGAAGGAAAAGAAGCAAAAGAAATTGCAACTTTATTAAAAGGCAATGATTGTAGAGGCAAAGGAACTTCTTGCGCAGATCAATTATCAAAAGCCATTATGGAAGCTCTTACTGACAAATAAAATTAGTTTTATTTGTCAGTGTAATAAAATTTTGCTTGATAATGTTCTTCTTCAACTTCTTCATGTGTCATCGGCTCAAATCTTTTCAAACGATCCGAAAAAATTTCTTCGTTGATAACAAATTGAGTTAAATCATCCTGCGTTCTTTTTAAAGCTCTTTTTTTTGCAGTTTCAATATCACATTGAACTGCATGGAAAACAACATTTGATGTTAAATTTTTAGCCCATTTAAAATATTTTTTTCTGGTTTCTTTTTCCCAAAATCCATAATCCATAATAACCGAATTTCCCTGTTCAATTTCACGAGCGGCTATCAATTTTATTTTTTCATCAATCGCATTAAATCGCTCTTTTGAAAAATCTTCCGGATTACGACCATATTCTTTAATCATGAAATCATCATGTGTCAATAAAACAGCGCCCGTTTCTTCTTGAATTTTTTTTGCTATTGTTGTTTTGCCACAACCGATAAATCCATGCATCAGGTGTATCGTTATTTTTGTTTTCATGATGACTCCTTAAATAACCAATTAACCATACACCATTAAAACTAAAATATCCATAAAAAAAACGAGGATAACCCTCGCTTTTTTTTCACAAATTAAAAGTTAATTAAGATGCGCCTCTATAAACCAAACAGCTTTATCTAATTCTTCAACAGCTTGTGTATAATAATCAATTGTTGCCGCATCAGCTTCAGCCTTATCAATATCTGAACGAAGAGAATTTGCCGTTTGACTATATCGTTCAAGCAATGAATATAAATGCTCTTCAACCGTTAAAATTTCAGAGGGATATTCTTGAAATGAAGTGCATCTTGACAAATGCTCTGCTGTTGCAATTGCAGGTAAATTCATTTGCACCAAACGCTCTGCAAAAATATCAACATACTTTTGAAACATTTCATAAAAATCATCTAACATTTCATGAACTGCAATAAAATTCTTCCCTTGCAAATTCCAATGAGCCTGTTTGGTAACCAATGAAAGGTTTGAAAAATCAACAAGATATTTATTAAGTGTTTGATAACTTGCCTCTTTTTGAGTTTCTGAAAATTGTAATAATGTTTTTCTTTTCTTTGTTTTTAAAAAAGTCATAATTTTATTCCTTTGCTAAAGATTTTTTAGAACATTTGATAAAACGATGTAATTCAAAAAGACCGTATCCGATTAAATAAAAACCAACTAAAATGGTGATCGTCAAAGTGCCAACAATTGGATACATGAAAATTAAAATTGATAATACAATTCCTAAAAATGTTCCAATAACCCAAGGTTTGGTCGGGAACATCGGGTCATCTTTTAATTCAAACGCCATTGCCAACTGAACAACACTGTTCGCCATAATCCAAAAGGCCAAAATAATTGGAAGCGTCAATGCCGAAAGACTTAAATTTGTTAAAAACAAAATACCAACTAAAATATCTAAAATGCCTAATGCCAAAATAGCGTATGATTCACCCTTAGAAAAGGATAAAATATACCCACTTCCAATAACAATTAAAACAACACCAACAAATAATGCTGATGTTAACAATGCCGTAAACGGATTAAAAAACACGTAAATACCGCTAACAATCAGCAAAAGAGAAATAATTAATAACCATATCTTATTTGAACAAGTATTTTTATCCATGTAACCTCCAAAAAAGTTTAAAATCCTTTTTTTAGGTAGGCGATGATTTATCCTTATTCAAGATAATAAGTAAAAAATAATATCCTTATATGTCAATATGTTACATAATTAATGAACAAATGAATTTTCCTTAGCTCTCAGCGACAACTGACTTGAAATCTTTTTGGTAGCCTGTTGCCGTTCAAAAGAAGAGGAAAAACGATTTTTTTGAACAGATTTTAGAAGCTTTAATACAGATTGAGACCCTGTTTTTTGCTCTTTTTGAATCGTTTCTGCATAGCAAAGAGCTGCCCCAGAATATCCTTTTGAAACTGCGCGTTTCAAAATACTTAAATAAACAGGTTTAATCTCTGAATCAGCTAAACGATATTCTTGCTTCCACCGGTCAAATAATGTTGTTTGAAAACTTTTTTCACCTTCTGACGTTTCATTTAAAACATCATATAATTCTGTTGAAAAAGGTAATTCATTCAAATCCGGCAAAATACGAATAAATTGCATAATGGTATCTGCTTTTTGAATTGTGTTATATTGCATCATCAATAGAGCAACATTTTCAAACATGGCAAATTCTTCGATTTTTTCAAATCCTCGATTATCAATATAGGGGGACGTATAATCAAAAAAACGACTAAAATTAATGCCGGTTACAATCATTCCTTTCATAACCGCAAGCCCCATAACGGCACTCCCTTTTGAGGCCTCTTTTTCCAAACGGCTCATAATCTTTTTTTGCATAGCCAAACGCGAACCGTTTATGGATTTTTTATCGTCATTTTGCAATGAAATCAACTTCTTAATTGATTCCTTTGCATATTTATTCATTACTGCTAACGCAGGAAATTTTTCTTGTTTTGTCTCTTTTTTTTCGTTCATGTCCACCTTCTTTTTTTTGACGATAACACAAAAATTTTTACCCTGCAAGAAGAAATTTTACGATTTTTTTATCTTCTTTTTTCCATTAAAAAATATGATCAAAAAAATACTCGTCAAAAGAAGAGACAAAACACTTGAAAAACCTAAACTCATATTAAATCCAATTTTTTGATTTAATATATAACAAAAACAAATCACAGACATAAACAGTGCCGGAATAAGTGCTATCCAATAATTTTTTTTCTTTTCTCTCAAATAAACTGAACAAACAAATAAGGTTACCGTTGCCAAAATTTGATTTGCCCAACCAAAATATGTCCATATAAACGTTAAATCAAAAAAAGAAAGAAAAATACCGACACTCAGAACAAATATCGATACCATTAAGCGCATTTTAAATTTTTTCTGTGACAAATTAAAACATTCTGAAAAAATCAATCGAGCTGAACGAAAAGCAGTATCACCAGAAGTAATCGAAAGAACAACAACGCTTATAAGTGCAAGATTCCCACCAATTTTGCCTAATAATGATGAAGAAATCTCTTTTATAGCACCCCCCGGTCCAACAGAGGATAAAACAGCAGACAAAGACTCACTATTTTGATAAAAAGCAATACCAAGTGTTGCCCAAATAAGCGCCACAAATCCTTCTGTAATCATCGCCCCATAAAAAATCGGACGCCCATATTTTTCATTCTTAATACATTTAGCCATCATTGGGGATTGTGTTGCATGAAATCCACTAATCGCACCACATGCAATTGTAACAAACATAATCGGGAAAAAACTTTGTCCTTGTGGATGCTGAGATGAAAAAGTTATATCTTGATAAAATGTTAAATCTGATAAAAAAAGTGCAACAATTAAACTGCCGGTTACGCCAATGAGCAACACCGCAAAAAAAGGATAAAAACGACCAATAATTTTATCAACCGGTAAAAGTGTTGCTAAAAAATAATAACCAAAAATAAAGATAATCAAATAGATAAATTTCGCTTTAAAAACATCAGATAACATGGCAGCAGGATTCATCGCAAATACCGCTCCAACCATAACTAAAAAGAAGCCCAAAAAAAGCATAAATAAAAATTTAAATTTCGTTCCAAAAAATTTTTCAATTAAAAAAACAAGCGACTGCCCTCGATATCTTAAAGAAATCATCCCGCTCAAATAATCATGAACCGCACCAGCAAAAACACAACCAAAAACAATCCAAATCAAGGCAACCGGCCCATATATTATCCCCATTAATGCCCCAAAAACAGGGCCAAGACCGGCAATATTTAAAAATTGGATTAAAAAAATCTTATAGGGTGGTAAAACAACATAATCCACTCCGTCATTATATCTAACAGCCGGTGTTTTTTTATTCTCATTCGCCCCAAAAACTTTTTCAACAAAAGCACCATAAAAAATATAGCCAAGAATTAGAAAACAACAAGCTGTAAAAAATAATGTCATAATTAAATCTCCTTCAAAAACAACACAACCATAGTATAAAAAAAAGAATATGAAAATATGAAAAAGAGATTTATTTAAAATATTTTTCAATTAGTTAAGATTTTACAAACAGCATCTCTTATTTTCCCATAAAAAAAGGCGAGCCATTTGACTCGCCCTTTTCCACATCCGGTTTAGAATTTATATTTTAAGGAGGCTAAACCGGTGTGATTAGTGTAATCGCCTTTGAAAATACCTTCATACTCAACAGCAACTTCTGTTTTTCTGTTAATATCCAAACCAACGCGGGCACCAATTTCAATGCCAAAACGTTCAAGATTTTCCGTCACAACATCATAACGTGAACCATTCACAAGTGTAACAGAGTTTTCCATGTCAGGAGTAATAAAGTCATATGTAATGGCAGCTCTAAATTCAGGATACCATGATACTGACGGTGAGATAGAATAGCCAACAACATATTGAGCGCCTAAAATACCTGTCAATACATGCCCATTACCACCTTCAACTTTTTGTCCAGCTTGATCGGTATAGTCATGTTGATTGATGTATGTATATCTCAAACCGGCTTCCGGAGAAATAACACCTGTTGCCCAATCACCAAAAACAAAAGGTCCTGTTTTTCTACCAACCATTAACTGAGCTGCAAACACATCAACATCATATTCTGCATTCACACGTTCATAGAATACTTTCTTTTCCTCTTCATAGTTGGATCGCGTATATAAAGCTAACCAATTTGTATAAAAACGATTTGGATTATATTCACCATAAAGCATAATCGTGTGAGAATCAATTTCCGTATCTCTGCCAACTGATTCACCATCACTCATTGTATAAGCATAAGCGATACCCATTCTGGTGTTACTGGAAACATGACCATCAAAACCAACAGCTATGCCTTTATTATCCATATCAAAACCTTTATCGGCATCATATTCGGATTTACCATATAATCCTTCAACCCATAAATGTGCTTGTCTGCGAGGAAAGTAATAGAATCGTTTTCCACGATGTTTATAGGCTGTTCTTTCCATAGAAACAGACATGTGTTTTGAAACAGTAGCAGCTAAACGACGCGTAATTTCCGTTGAATGAGCTTGAATAAGAGGAGAAACATCCGGAGCAATACCATCTAAAGCATCCTGATATTCTTTAGAATCACAACCCAATCTTTGAGCCATCTCATTTAAAACATTTTGAACGCGAATAGCTGTTTCATTTCCAACCATTTTACCTTCTTCAACCCAAGCATTATGGATACATCCAGCCTCTGGACAAATCTTATCATCGTCTTTTTGATCAGAATCTGACGGATCAGATGGATCAGATGGGTCGGATGGGTCGGATGGATCTGACGGATCAGATGGATCTGACGGATCGGATGGGTCGGATGGGTCGGACGGATCGGATGGATCTGACGGATCGGATGGGTCAGACGGATCTGATGGATCTGACGGATCTGATGGGTCTGACGGATCGGATGGATCTGACGGATCTGATGGATCTGACGGATCGGACGGCTCTTTTCCCGGTCTTGATAATTGATATTTACCGTCACCTAAATATTTAATATCATACATTTTATTTTCTGTGATATTTTTAAACCCATTAGGTGAAGTAGCATTTAACTCATTTGAAGCATCCAAAATTTTAAAAACCTTAGATTCTCCTTCATTCAAATGTTCTCCGGCAGCAACTATAATTGTGATATCCGTACCATTTGGAGAAACATAAATACTATTTGCCTGAATGCGACCAAATTCATTACCTGAAGCAGCATTAACATGCGTTAATAATTCTGATCCATCATATAAATTGATTGCATCACCATATAAAATTGTTTTACCAATATCAATTCGGCTATTTTTAACGTTAATAGTTCCGACTTTTCTCTTCGTCAAAGAGTCATGAACGTTAATAAATCCTTTTGTTAAATCTCGATCATAGTGCAACTGCAAATCGCTGTTATTCACATTAATAATGCCACTGTTATAAATATCTTCACCATCAGCAAACAACCGTACTTTTTGCGTTGGTGCAGTAACACCTGTATGTGGGTTATAATCTAAATCAATTGTATCACTTGCATTATTGATAGTAACAGTACCTGTATTATAGATAGCACTTCCAACACCAGATGAAGTATTGTTATAAAATTTTGTTTTATAAGCATTATTTAATGTTACAGTTCCTGTGTTATAAATAGCGCCACCTTGAGTAGCTGAGTTATTTGAGAATGTAACCCCATCAAATGTTGCATTTGCTGTGTTATAAACCGCACCACCAACAGAAGTAGCCTTATTGCTATTATAAGTATCATTTGTTGAAGTAAACTTTGATACAGTTTGTCCTTTCGGTGTATCATTTGACACAGCCCCACCTGATGCCGCCGTATTTGACGTATATGTTGAACCTTGAGAAGTCATTGTACCAACATTATAAACAGCACCACCTGTATTTTTTGCTGTATTATTTTTAAACGTTGCGTTTTTAATTTCAGCTGTCCCTCTATATTTTGTTGCAACATTATTCGAATCATAATACGTGACAAAATCATTTGAAACAGCACCGCCGGAGCTTGTTGTTCCGTTTGCACTATTTTTAATGAAAGTATCACCATTAATTTTTAAAGTTCCCGTATTTTCAACAGCACCACCATTTTGATTAGAAGCACTGTTTCCTTCGAAAACGTTATTTTGACTTGTCAGAGTTGAATAATCATGAACAAAAATAGCACCACCAAGCTCATTAGCTTTATTGTTATAAAAACGGCTATTTGTTAATGTTGTTGTGCCACCCACATCAAGAGCGCCACCGTGACCCGTTACCGAATTTTTAACAAATTGAGAGTTGCTAACATTTAATTGAACATGGTCCGTATTAATTGCGGCACCGTTATCATTTGATTTATTTTCAATAAATTTTGAATTTTTAATATTTGCAACCGGTGTTCCCGTAACAGTCACCGTTTTTTTATTACCGTTAGCATCAGTTATTTGAACTGTGTTACCTTTACGAACGTGAATTGCACCACCTAATTCACTTTGATCACTCAAATTTCCATTTGATGAACCGGCAAAAACAACATTATCAACATCTAAATTCGAATTATAAACAACAACAGCCGGTGTTTCGCTGGCTCCTTTGCCGTTACTTGTCAAATAACCTGTTAAATTTTTAACACCGCCATTAACATCTGAAGCCGTTGCGGTTTTAATATCTGTACCACTTTTAAGAGAACCGATGTTTTTAAGTGTTAACTTACCACTCACATTCGTTGCTGATGAATTATAAATACCAACAGTTCCTTGAATACCCTCATTAGAAGATGACCCCGAAACCGTCCAATTAACCGCCTTTTTAACTGGCCAATATGACTTAGATGAAAGATTATCAAGGTTTGAACCGGCAATAATCTCATTTCCAGTTACCTGATATGTATAAGAACTTCCATCAGTTGCATTTTTATTAATTTCTGAAATTTGCTTAAAAAGCCCCTTTTGATCTTCTGCCGCATTAACCATATTCGATAATGTTGACAAAAAAACAAAATAAGACAAAAGAAACGTTGATAAATTTTTTTTCATAATACCTCCAAACAACGATGACTGGAGCGTATTATATCACAAAATCAAAATAAAGTCTATTAAATTTTTAAATTACCTACTTATTTTTTTAAAATAAAGTAAAATATGGACAAAATACCAAGAAAGAGAAAACAAAAAAACAAAACCGTGTTTTTTAAAAAGAACGAATTTTTTGAACCGGCTCCTGCCAATTTTCCATAAACATCGTTAATTCTTCATTTTCTTTTTCCGGTAACACAATGCTCAGCTTCACCATCAAATCCCCTTTATCTTTCACACCTTTTCCTTTAAGCCTCATAAGCTTATCACCGCTTGAATATGGCGGAATCTTAAGCATAACGGGTCCATATGGTGTTGAAACGCTAAGTTTTGCCCCAAGAACTGCTTCTTTAAGAGAAATCGGAAGCGTTAAAAAAACATTATCGCCTTCTCTGGTATAAATAGAAGAATTTTGCACTTTAATTTTAATAAGAGCATCGCCATTTTTATTATTGTATCCCAAAGCCCCCTGCCCTTTTAATCTTAACACTGCATCATCAGTAACGCCGGCCGGCACCTTTATTTTAACTTGTTTTCCTTTTTGAAGCGTTACCGTTGTTTCCCCTCCGGTGATTGATAATTCAAACGGAATATTCAAACTATAAGAAACATCTTGTCCTTTATGATGTTGCGAATGCGATGAAAAACCGCCAAAACCACCAAACAAATCCGAGAAATCAAATCCGCCTCGACCGCCCCCAAACATAGACGCCAAATCTTCTGGGTTAAATCCTTGACCGGCATTTTTAAAACCACCCCCAAAACCACCGGCATCATAAGCGCCGTGACCAAAAGGCGTTGGATTACCATTTTCATCTATTTCACCATTATCATATCTCTTGCGTTTTTCCGGATCGGATAACAATTCATAAGCAGCCGTAATGGTTTTAAATTTTTCCGCTGCTTTTTTATCAGGATTAACATCCGGATGATATGTTCGTGCCAATTTATGGTATGCTTTTTTAATTTCAGCTGCAGATGCCGTTTTTGAAACACCTAAAAGATCATATGGATTACTCATTTTTTCCTCTAACATAAATAATTATTACCATATATAGGGTGTATTATAAAAAAAATCTATGGAAAAAACAAAAAAAATATTATATTCTACACGTAATGAAAGAAAAAAAACATTTAAACGGATTATTAAAAGCTGCATCCATTGCCTCCATTTCAACGGCCATATTGTTGATTGGCGTTAAAGTTCTTGCCTATTTGGTAACAGGTTCGGTATCTATTTTATCCAGCTTATTTGATTCGGTTCAAGATTTCATGACATCTGCCGTTAATTATGCCGCCGTTCGACACTCAACCCAACCGGCAGATAATGAACATCGCTTTGGCCATGGAAAAGCAGAGGCCATCGGCTCTTTGGTTCAAGGAATAATTATTTTGGCAGCTGCATTCTTCTTGCTTAAAGAATCTCTTCACCGGTTTTTTGAAACCGAACCAATTAAAGATATTTCTCTTGGTGTCTGGATAACAATATTCGCCATTATTGTTACCATTATCTTGGTTCGTTTTCAATCATATGTTATAAAAAAAACAAACTCCTTATCCATTAAAGCAGATCAAGCCCATTATACCGGCGATATTTTAATGAATGTTGGGGTGATTGTATCTATGTTGGCGGCTCACTATTTTGAATTTTATGTGATTGATGCTCTTTTTGGAATTGGTGTTGCCAGCTATTTATTTTACGTTGTTTTTGGCGTAGCCAAAGAAGCAATCGCCATGTTAATGGATACAGAACTAGATGAATCCATTCGCAAATCTATTGAAAAAGAAGCTCTCTCATTTAAGGAAGTAAAAGCTGTTATCGACTTAAAAACCAGAAAGTCCGGCGATATCATGTTTATTCAATTTTGCGCCCAGATGAATTCTGACTTAACACTTAAAAAAGCGCATGATATTGCAGATTTAATTGAGGAAGGCATTCAAAAAAAATATGCAGAAGCCCAAATTATTATTCATTTAGAGCCTGCATTAGAAAAGGATAAAAAATGATTGTTGATTCGCAAAAAGAAATTATTGAAGCCTTAAAAAATCCAAAACTGTATCCGGCTAAATGGAATGTTAAAGAAGTTCAGGTAGAGCAATCTCATATTGCGATTTTATTTATGGCCGGCGATTATGTTTTTAAATTAAAAAGAGCCGTTTTAATGACAGATGTTGACTTGTCAACACCTCAAAAACGCCGTTTATCTTGTGTTCAGGAAATGAAGCGAAGCACTATTTATGCCCCCAATTTGGTTTTAGGTGTCCGCTCGGTTCGAAAACTTAAAAATGGAAGAATTTGCATTGGCGGAAAAGCAGGTGAAGAAGTTGATACCATTATTGTGATGCATCGATTCCAAAAAAATGAAATTTTAGGAAATATTTTACCAAATCAATCTTTTTCCAGATTTGAAGCCATGGATTTGGCAGAACAATTATCTGAATTGCATTCAAAAGCAAAAACATTTCGGTCAAAATGGGGGGCTCAAACTGTTCAAAACATTATTTTAGATACCGAACGCGTGTTAGGTTGTTTTTGCCCATATATTTTTGAACGAAAAAAATTAGATACTTTAATGAAGCGTTTACTTAAAAACGTTTTTATTCATTCAAGATTAATCGACTTAAGAAGTAAAAGCGGTCATGTTAAAAAATGCCATGGGGAACTGTTGCTCAGTAATATTGCGAAAAAAGAAGGTAGATACTTATTTTTCAGTCCAATCGAATATAACGATCGTTCCGAATCGATTGATACCCTGTATGACTTGGCTTATCTCTTGATGGATTTTGAAATGAGAGGGATGCGCAAACTTGCCAACATCTTATTTAATCACTATCTCGCATATATGAATGATGTTGAAGGCTATCCCTTATTACCTCTTTATCAATCCATCAGAGCAATGACCCGAGCAGCCATCTGCGCAAAACGAACATTAATATTAACCGGAACAGAAAGAAAAGAAGCCATTAAAAAAGCTCGCAGATATTTTGACTATGCTTATGAATTTATGACGCAATATCCACCTGTTTTAATTGCATGCGGTGGGTTATCCGGCAGTGGAAAATCAAGAGTTGCAAGAGAAATCGGCGGATTCTTCAATCCGGCTCCGGGTGCTGTAATTTTAAGAGATGACATCGTTAAAAAACAAATTAACGGTTGTCCGATTGATCAACACTTTGACAAGGCATTTGATACACCTGTAATTGAAAAAGTTGTCTATGATATTTTACGTCAAGAAGCGAAAAAAGCTCTTTTAAGCGGTTGTACTGTTATTGTTGATGCATTATTTTATGACGAATCGGAGCGCCAAAAAATTGAAGAACTTGCCCACGAGCTCAAAATCCCATTTGTTTCATTATGGATGGATGCTCCTTTTGAGATCAGATTAGAACGGGTTCAATCCAGAAAAAGAAATCCCTCAGACGTTAGAACGGAAGAAGATCTTGAAAAACAGTTATCTTTAGAGACGGGAAAAGTTACTTGGCCAAAAATAATAACAGATAAATCCAGAGATGAAACTCTTCATAACGCATTGGAATTATTAAAAAAACAATGCCCAAAATGTGTTTTAAACAATATATAAATCAATATATTAAATAAAAAAATTAAAAAAAAGCAAAAAAAAGCTTGAAATTTATTTTTTTTTAGTGTATAAGAATAAACATTCCGATGCACCCGTAGCTCAATTGGATAGAGCATCTGACTACGGATCAGAAGGTTGTAAGTTCGAATCCTGCCGGGTGCGCCATATTTAACCTCACGAAAGTGAGGTTTTTTTATACCCGCCGGATTATCAATTCCACCTTTATTTCAAACTGCGCTTGCAAAGCAATCTTGTTTTCAATTAGGTTCATTGCTTTGCGCAGAAAAACAGTTCCCCATTAAAAGCATATTTTGTTTATTTTAGTGGATTCAAAGCTTTTAATAGGAAGCTAGAATGTTCTTTTAGCTAAAAAAAGCCACTTATTTAATTAAAAGGCAAAGTGCAAAACTAGCTCTCTAACTGTGGAAAATGAATTATAAAAAAAGTTGTTCGATTCAAAAAGGGTTTTAAGTAAACAGTTGGTAAGATGTGAGAGGCGACGTGTATTGGCTGGCGTACACGAGACCTCTCATATCTGCCCCAGATGACGCTTAAAACACTTTGCTAGAATCGAAGTTCGAATTTGAGCATAAAGAGAACTGGTACATAAGTGTTGAGAAACGTCCCTAGATGCTATTTAGAACCGCATTTCAAGTTTAATCATACCTGAATGATCCACATATTCCTTTCTGAACGACCCATTATATTCAAGCTTCATGTTTGTGCGATCGCTAACTTTGGCTTCAATGCCAGTTGAAATGCCCACACTCAAGCGATCCAATGCTTCGCTGTTCACGGTATAGCTAGCCCCATTAGCAAGCGTATTCAATACGGTAACATCATCAGAGATGATATCATACCCAACGTTAATGCCAACTGTTGGACGGATTTTTCCCAAATCCCAAGCTGTTTTAATGCCGGCAATCGCCGTCAAGTAATCGCTCCGAGTTCCGCTAACCGTTGTCCCCAAAGTATCGGTATAACCCTCTTGTTTAACAGAGAGATATCTTAAGCCCACTTCCGGCGTGATAACAGCCTTTTCAAGTTTGATGTCATAGCCAGTCATCACTTGAGCGCCCCAAGAATCAACGTCATAACTGGCTTTGCCCACACTTGAGAGGATTTGTTTTTCCTCTTCGTATTCGCCCCTTGAGAACGTTGCAAGACCGCTTATCCACCAAGCGTTTGGTTGATAGTGCGCTGAGATAAAGCCTGTGTTCGTATCAACCTCTGTTCGGCGCAAATCTTCTTTTGCCGTTGTTTGACTGGTTGCATACCCAACGCCCAAGGTTAAAGTGTCGGTCACTTCACTTTGAACGCCAAGGACGGCGCCTTTACTTCTGGCGCGGAATCCCTCGCCCATGCTTGATTTGGTGCGATCATAAATCCCTTTAATATAAACTTTTGCGCGCGGGTCCATGTCGCCACCTGAATGACCAACTTTAAAGGATATATTATTTGAAGCCATTTGGGAAGAGATGATATGTAATTGGTTGAATAAGTTGGTGATTTGTGATTGATATATCGATCTATCTACGCCTTCTAATGCGTTCAAGGCTTTTTTTGCCGTTAAAAAGACTCTCTTATCGTCAGATTGCAAAAGATTTAGAAGGTTTTCTTGAATATTAACAAAATCTTTATTTGTTGTATCATCAGGTTTATTGAGCAAAGCTATTACAATATTAACTTCTGTGTTTGATAAGCCTAAATCTTCTTCTAAAAGTGCCGCTGCTTTTTTTGAAACAGAGTAAGAACCATCTTGCATATCAATGATATCTAATAGAGGATTTTCAATTAAAATCAATTCATTATCGGAGTTAAATATTTTATAAACAGCGCCATTTTCTTTGATGCCATTTGTGAATTTAAGATTAAGTTTTGAATTTTCATCTCCTTCAATGTCATCATATGATAAAGTTCCATAATCTTCTAAGCTGTTTAATGCAACTCTTAATGTTGAATCTTCGCCAAATTTAATCTTGTTAACAAAAACATTTTTATTGCTAATATCCAAAAGGGAACATCTATATTTACGAACAATCGGTCAACAGACAGTGGCGCAATTGAAAGCAATGATGGAACAATTACTTTTGCTGAAAACTCAATCAATATATTTGCAAACAATATAGCCGGCGCTGAATATGGTTCTGGTGGAGCTCTTAGTAATTATAGAGAAACTGTAACATTTGAAGAAAATTCAAACACTATAGTTATTGGGAATAAACTTCATGCAACAAGATCTTATGCATTAGGGGGCGGCTTTTATAACTCAGGAACAATGAGTTTTAAAGGTTCTTTTCTTTTTAGTGATAACTCATCCATTCGTAATAACACATTGCAAAATGGACAAGATATACATAATGAAAAGACTATTAATTTTGAATTTGGGAAAAATCAAATTGGTATATTAGATAGTGGTATTTATCAAACCAGAGGAACAATCAATAAAACAGGGAGTGGCGTTCTTATAATTGGCGATAAAACAATTAATTCTTATGACAACACCTCCTATTTCAACCAAAATAATGGCCTGACAATTGCTTCTGTTGATAAACTTAATTTTGCAAAAATAAATACCATCACTGGTGGAGAACTACGCGTTCATGGAGATAATTTACAAAATCTTAAAGTATCAGTATCTGGAAGTGCGCAACTTTCGTATTTAACCACAGATACAACTGAGCAATTACTCGAATTTTCAAGCGACTTAATATTTGATGGAGCAGCGCTTTTATTGGGTGCTTATACACCAGATGAAAAACAAAAAGAACTTGCCTTTGTTTCAGATATAAAAATCCCTTTATTTGATGCTGATGGAAATGTGAGTTTTGATACCAATGGGGATATTTTATATGGCACCTATGATGCAAAAAACAAACTTTTGACAAGTGATACTATTGAACGGGCCACATTTAATCTCAAAACTGATGTTGCAAATACAGATGGCATCAATAAAGTTATATTTAAAGATAGCCTGATTAAATTAGGACAAAACACCTATACCGGTGTTTATGAAATTGATTCTAGCAACATAATCGATTTAAAAAATTCAAAAATTGATAATATTTCATTTTCTAATTTACAAGGAAATGGCGCAAAATTAGGAATTGATATCGATTTTATGAAAGAATCTGATGGATCAATCTCATTAAAAGCCGACAAACTAACATTAAATGGCTCAAATTATGAGTTTTCAGAAATTGATTTTAATCTATCAAATTCAAATTTATTGAACACTTATGTGGATAATTTAGTGTTAGATCAAAATGGAAGCTTTTCACCCAAGATAAGTTATACAACAAGTATTTTAAATGGCAATGCAACATTTAAAAATACAAGCACAAACTTACTTATAGCAACATCACCATACACCTACAAGGTAACAACATTAGGAAAAAATTTAATTTTTGAAGCCAATAAATTATCAGATGAGATAACTCCTCTTGAGTATTTGATTTCTTATGATGGTAATAGCACGTTAAAAATGGCAAAAAATGGGGCTATTGCAACTTATTCCATTGATAAAATGAAAACTTTTGAACCATTATCTAGTGGCAATAAATTAATTATTGGAACTTCAATTAATGCAAAAAACAGCTCAATTAATGCAAATGGAAATGATTTATTTATATTAAATAAAGAAGATACAAATCTTACAATTAAAGATTTAAGTATTTTAGGAGCCCAAAAGGTTATAGATAATCAGTTAGGACACGTCACACTTCAAAATATCATTATTTCAGAAACAACAGCAGATACAGCAATAACAAATAATGCTGATATAACACTTAAAAATATAACAGTTGATAAAAATATCCTTAATACTGGAACTATTATTGGCGAAGGAAACATTTCTTTATCTAGCTTGACTGGAAATGGGAATCTCTTTTTCAATAACGTAACTTTAGATATATCGGATAAAATATCTGGCACAAATAATGTTGTTTCAAATAATATGAATATAACTGGAAAAGCAAAAGAAATTAACTTTAATAATCTTGATATTCAAAATGGTTCCTTTAAATTGAAGAGAGGCTTTATTTCCTTTATTTCTAATGGCGCCACCCATGGCTTCTTCTGAATTTAAGATATTGCCAATAAATTTTACACCTCCATTAAACTCAATTTGGCCATAATTCATAATAGCGCCCCCAGATTCAAAGGCGGAATTATTTTTAAAAATAGCTAAATCATTAAATTTGATAATTCCTGTTGTGTTATTTTTAATTGCACCACCATCTTGGTTTCCAGCAGTTAAATTTTCAAACGTAACAATTTGATTATATTCTTTTTCACCAGTATTTTCTAATCTGGATTCTCCAGCCATAGAAAAAGAAGAAAAAGTTAGAGAAACAGATACCACCAAATTCAAAAGGAAGCATTTTTTGAGGATATTGAGATAACGTTTTTTTAATTCACGTAATGTGGTTTTTGAATAATTTGACATGATGTCCCTCTCTAATGCCATTTCCCCTTTTGTTAATTGTTTTGGAATCTTGAAAGTCGGAAATCTAACGGTCGTTATTTTTGCCGAACTTTTTCCTTTCCATACTTTTATTATACCATGGGTTTGAATTTTCGTGTCCAAAATTTTTCAAAAAAAATTGCTTGTTTTTTAATATTTTCTTTTAGATGATTGATTTTAAACGATTATTTTTATCAAAATTTTGCATAAAAATTGATGAAAATATGAAATTTTATATTTTTTGTTACAAAAAAACTACTCCAAAATCGGCAAAAAAGGACCTGTTTTAAGGCGTTATTTTTTAACCAAAAAGCCGGCAAAAATAACGACCGTTAGATTTCCGACCCCAAAATTTAAAATAAGGCATTGATTTTTTTATCAAACAAACAAAAAAAGAGCGCCACAAAAGTAACGCTCTTTTAAAGTTGAGATAAACAACTTATTCTTCATCCATATATTTGCGACCAGATTTCCAATAATCATATCCTGTCATAACCGTTAAAATTGCAGCTCCCCATAAAGCAATTTGTCCTAATGTATAAAGTGCATTTGCATATATACCACTAAAATTCGGTTCGGCAACCATCAACATGGGTAACGCAACCATTTGACAAGCCGTTTTCCATTTAGCCAAACGAGTAACCGGACATCCAACTTTAATTTCAGCCAAAAATTCGCGCAAACCGGAAACCAAAATTTCGCGACATAAAATCACAACAGCCGGAATAATTCCCCAATCCCCTAAACGAGCCGTGTATGCCAACATAAGCAACATAGCGCCAACCAATAATTTATCAGCAATCGGATCTAAAACCCGACCAAAACGGGAAAGTTGATTCCAGTGACGAGCTAAATAACCATCCAAATAGTCACTAATCCCTGCAAGCGCAAACAACACAACGCCTAACCATGCCCAAAACGCTGTTGGAAAGAAAAAAGTTACAACAATTCCAGGAATTGCCCAGATTCGGAAAAGCGTCAACAAATTTGGAATATTCATTTGTTTTTTAACATCTTTTTTAACTTGTTCAACAATTTCTTTATTCACAAAAGGCTTTTTTTGTTGCTCTTGAGCAATACTTTCAGTCACTTCAATCGGCGTTATTTCCGTTTCAATCATAGAAGCAGCTTCAACAACTTTTGCTGTTGCTTTTTTCTTTGTTTTCACAGGTTTTGACACTGATTTTGTTGTTTTTTTAACCGTTTTTTTGTTTGTTTTTGTTGTTGTGGCCATCGTTTTACCTCTTAAAATAAATTCTCTTTTTTCTTTATACGCTAATCATGATAAAATGTATAGATTTTTTTTGCAATTTTTTCACTTATTCCTTCAACCTTCATAATTTGTTCAAGTGAGGCACTTGCAATCGCTTTTGCAGAGCCAAAATAAGCCAATAAATCCTTTTTTCTTTTTTGCCCAACCCCCTCAATATCCAAAATTGATTCGTGAAACATATTTTGCGCCCGTCTTTTCCTATGCGACCCAATTGCAAATCGATGCGCTTCATCTCGAAGCCGTTGAATCAAATGAATTAAATCACTTTTTAAATCTAAATGAATTTCCTCATTCGGTCTTGTCCCCAAAAAAAGAGTTTCCTTTCCCTTATTTCGTTCTTCCCCTTTTGCAACCGCTAACACACCGATATTTTCAATCCCCAACTCATTCATCATAGTCAAAACGGATGAAAGTTGCCCTTTTCCACCATCAATTAACATAGCGCTTGGCAAATTATTTTCTTTTAATCCGCGCGTTAATCGGCGATACATAACTTCCTTCATCATTCCAAAATCATCATTAGTTTTGGCCATAGTTCCATCAATATTAAATCGGCGATAATTCTTTTTTTCAAATCCCCTTACTGATGCACAAACACAAGCCCCAACTGCTGAAGCCCCTTGAATATGGCTGTTATCATATATTTCAACCGTTTCAAGCTTTTCAATTTCAAGTAACCGACGTAATTCCTCCCATGTTTGCGCATTTATTTCTTTTTCATTTATTTCACGTTCAAAAGCATGCTTTGCATTTTTAAGCGCATTTTCCATTAATTTATATTTTGCACCTCTTGAAGGAACCTCATCCACATGAATCAAAAATCCCGCTTTTTGACTTAAAGCTTCAGCCAACCCTTTTGGCACTGTACAGGACAATAAAATATGTTTCGGCGGCAATATATTATCATAAAACTGCATTAAAAATGAGGCCAAAGATTCTTCCGGCATTTCTTCATCAATATCAGCCAACAATTGGAAAACATTTCCTTCAGCTCGACCTCTCCGATAAAAAAACACCTGAACACCAGCTTGAGTTCCTTCAACATATAAGGCAACCAAATCTGTATTTTTTATCACAACTTCTGATTCTGTGTTTTGAATATGATTAAGCGCCAAAATCTTATCCCGAACAAGAGCGGCTTTTTCATACTCCATCTGTAAAGAAAATTCTTCCATTTCTTTTTTCAAACGCTCTTGAATCTCTTGATTTTCACCCTTCATAAATGATTTAGCATCTTGAACGCTTTGTTGATATACCTCATCACGCACGCATTGACAACAAGGCCCTAAACACCTTTTAATTTGATATAATAAACAAGGTCTTGTTCTATTTTTAAAATAAGAATCCGAGCAAACTCTGAGTCCAAAAATTTTTTGCAACTCCGTCAAAGTTTGATTAACCGCTAAACTTGATGAAAATGGCCCAAAATATGTCCCTTTTAATTTCCGGCGTCCTCTATATTTAATTAATTTGGGATATGTCTCATTTGTAATCACAATATAGGGATAACTTTTATCATCTTTCAGCAATATATTGTAAAATGGATGATATTGCTTAATCAAATTATTTTCAAGCAAAAAAGCCTCTGTTTCACCAGCGGTTTCAATAACAATTAAATCGCTTGTTTCACTCACCATTTGTTTAATTCGGTAAGATAAACGCTCAAGAAGTGTATAATTCGTTAATCGTTTTTTTAAATTTTTTGCCTTACCGACATAAAGAACCTTTCCGGTTTCATCAAGCATGCGATACACACCGGCTTTTTGTGAAACATTTTTAATCTTTTCTTTTAAAAATTCAATTCCTTTTAATCTTTTTGTCATATAAAGAGTATGATAAAAAAATATTTCAAAATCAACGATTATTTCTTGTAAAAAAAAATAAAAATGTTTATACTGCATTTATCGGGAATTATTAGGGGTCAAAAATGGGATTTTTCAAATCTATACTTTTAGCATCTGTTTTATTGATGCCGGTTTTAACTGAGGCAAGCGTTTCAACTCTTGTTGCAGATACAAAAAGCGGTTTGATTTTAGCATCTAAAAATGCTACAGAACAACAATATCCGGCTTCACTTACAAAAGTGATGACTCTTTATATGACATTTAGCGCCATCGAACGCGGAATTTTAAAAATGGAAGATCGCCTTCCGGTTTCTTTAAAAGCCGCTAAACAGCCCAGATCAAAACTCTATGTGCGCCCAGGCCAAACCATTTCAGTTCGCGATGCCATTATGGCCTTAATTATCAAATCAGCTAATGATGTTGCCGTTGTTTTAGCCGAAGCACTTGCCCCTTCAGAAGAAGAATTTGCCCGTATGATGACAAAAACAGCCAGAAATCTTGGTTTACATAATACCACTTTTAAAAACGCATCGGGACTACATAATCCGGATCAGGTCACAACAGCTCAAGATATGGCTATTTTAACTATGGCTATGATTCACCACTTCCCTCAATATTATAAATTATTTTCAAAGAAATCTTTTACTTATAATGGAAGAGTTTATCGATCACATAACCATGTGCAAAAAAGATATGCCGGCGCAGAAGGTTTAAAAACAGGATATATTTCTGCTGTTGGATATAATATCATTTCTACAGCAAAAAGAAATGATGATCGCTTGGTTTCAGTTGTGATTGGTGGCGATACAGTTGCTCAACGCGATAAACAGGCAATGCGACTTCTGGATAATGGCTTTTCAAAAATTAATCAACATAAAAATCAAAAAGATAAACAAAACCTATTAAGTAAAAAAGCACTCCTTCAAAAACCAGACTTAACATCCGAACTTAAAATAATGGCTAACAGATTAGATAAAGTCATCCAATCTAATTCACCAATAAATCGCGTTAGTTTATTAAAGCTCAATCCCTTTGGAACAAAACAAGCCATTGCCGCCGAATCATTGACTTCTATTGAAAATAAAATACCCGAACAAGGAAGCACCTATGAAGATGATTTTTCAGAAGTCAAAAAAGATATTATTTATCAACCGGTTTCCGAAACCAATATCGAGCCTATTCAGGGTCAAGATACCCCTGTTCAAATCGAAAACGAACCCCAAGTTATTATTGAAGAAGTCAAAAGCATGCCCAAATCTGAACAACCTGTTGTAATAACACCTCAAAGAAATGAGCCTCAGGCTGTTATTAATGCTCTTGTTCCTAAAAAAATAAAAAATGATGAGATGCCTTTAAACCAAGGAATTCAGGTAGGTGCTTTTAGAACAACTGACGCCGCTTTTAAACAAGCAAAGCGCGCAGCTCAAATTTTAAATATACCGGAAACAAATATTCACACACCGGAAGCCCTTCCGCTCATCAGGGCCAGATTATATGGGTTTAAAAACAGAGAAGAAGCGAAAAATGCATGCCAAACTCTCAAAAAACACTATATGAACTGCATAGCCCTTCCAAGTGGTCAATAATTCACACAAAAAAAAGACTGTTGATTTTTTACATTATTTTTGTATAATATACCTTATGAAAAGAAAGTTTTTTTTAGGTTTAACTTTTTTTATATACACAGCAATCGGATTTAATCACCCTTTGCATGCAAATTTTGTTGAAGAAAAAGAAATTTCAACAAAAGATGGTTCTTGTAGTATTAGATATTTAACTGATAAAAATATCAAAGGATGGTATTTTGACGCAAAAGATATCACCTGTTCTGAAGATGGGTGGTTAGATGGATATCATGATTTAACTATCAAAAATGCTTTTTCAAAACCGGTAGAGCAATTATATGGTTATTTTTCCTATGGATATTGGACCGGATCTGCCTTTGTTAAATCTCCTTTTTTAACAAGATTTACAGAGGAAAACGGCGATCAAAAAGCAACCTTTTTATTAGCACGCGATCAATCCTATCAGCTTGATTATATTGGTCAAATGATTGCCAAACAAGATAAAATGGGTTCTTATGGATCATTTCAAGTTTGCAATCCGTTTAGATTGTTGATTGTTACCGAAAACATTCCTGTTTTTGCCGATAAAAAGAAACTTCGTTCTATTTTTAAAGAAATTGAAAAACAGGTGCGTTCTATTTGTCCTGCTGAAGAAAAAGTGATGCTTTTTGTAAGTCCCGTTATTGAACCAACACAAGAAGATATTGTTTTTTATGCCGAAATGGATTTAAAAAACAATACACAAAAAGTAAAGTGGCAAGAAGAATCTTTAAAACAATCCGGATATTATGAAAAAACTGTTGAAGCTGCAACACTTAGCAACATCGTTTCACCAAATACCAGAGATTTAGATGTCTTAAGAAAAACGATTGCAAAAAAAATTGATTTGATTCCGTTTAAAGTTAAACAAGATCCTCAAAATGTTTCTTTTGAAACCCAAAAGAAAGATATCTCTCTTGAAAAAGAAATAACGCCACAAACCTCTTTTATTAAAACAGCGACACAAAATGATGATGAAGATTTATTAAATCAGGAAGAAAATTCTTTTGAGGAACCGCAATTTTTACTCCCGGAACCAAATAAAAATTATCAACATCAAAACAAAGTAAATGAAGAAGATGCATCCCCTGTCATGCACCTTTGTATCCTCTCAAAAATCAAACAGGAAAATGTTCCGATACAAACTGTTGTTCATATTCAAGATAACACTTATAATGAAAGTTACACCAATAGCCCACTGCCTTTAAAAATAGGTGGACACGCATTAAAGGCGGGATGGTATCAAGTAACCGGTTCACTTAGAGCCAATCAAGAAGATGACATTTACTACGGAACAATTTTCCCATCAAATATTCAAAATTATGAACCCACAGAAAGCGAGAGCACCAAATGACGCAAAAAAATTCTTTTTATTTAAAAAAAGCCAAGGTGTTTTATCTTTACTTTTTTATTCTTCTGTTGGTTCTTTTTGTTTTTTTATTTTACCAAAATTTTACAACAAAATCAGCTGTAAACCAATTTTTTAAAGCAACCGGATTATCTCAAAATGATATCTCATACAAAAGCGTTTCCAAATCTCTTTTTGGCAATAGTTTAATTTTTTATCAAGTAAAATTTGATTCTTTTTCCTTCTCTAATCATATTGATAAACTTGTTTTAAAGAAAGAAAAAAATGGATTAAGCCTCTCAATGACTAACGCTCAAATTGATATCATTCACAGCCTTAGAAAAACACATAATATCAATATTGTTAAAGAGCTTAAAAATTATATTCCAATAACAGATATTTTTCAAAAACCCATCCAAACATTAGCCCTTTCAAATGTTAACAAATTTTCTTTTAATTTAAATCTGTTTTTTGATAAACAACAAAACAAACCCGTTGTCACTGGCATCTTAAACTCAAAAGGATTAGCCACCATTCAGTTTAAATCTTATTATTTTAAAGAAAATATCGCTCTAAATTCCCGTTTAAAACCCATTTACGCAACAGTCAAAGATGAAGGAATTTTTGAAAAATATGATACATATTTAAAAAGTATCGGATACAAAAAAAATCAACAAGAACGTCAGTTATTAACCGAAAAAGAATTAAAATGGAATGAAAAAAATATGCCGGAACTTCATTTTGCTCCGACATATAAAAGCATTACTCGTGATGATTTTTCTTTTTAATAAAATGTGTTAAATAAAAAACCTGTTGCGCATGAACATACCAACATAAACATTAAACATATATAATCAATCAACAAATCCTTGATTCTGTTTTTAAAATTGAAAAAACTGGCTTTATCCAAAAATATCCACAAGAAAAAATGAAACATTAAAACAAAAACAAAACAAATCAAATAAAGCTTTTGTGAAAATAAAAGTGGAGGTAACGGCATAGAACCCGTATATCCCGCATACATGCTTAACCCAACTATTGCACCAATAATTGTTGCCAAATTAAACGAAAAAAGCGATTTAAATAAATTTAAAATCATCCATTCCTCCTTGAACGCACACCCCTTCTTCTTTTTCTTGTTTTATCTTTATCTGTTCCACCCATATTTAAATCACTCTTTATATTTGAAACAAATATAGATGGCATTTCAACTTTTCCAAGCTCATTTTCCTGAATTAAAAATATCTGACGACGCGCTTGATCAAAATCATTCAAAGACATATTTGTTTCAAGCTGGTTCATAGCCATTTTAGCATTTTCAAAATGTTGCTCAGAAGCCAAAGATAACCATGCATATCCTTTAGCAACGTCTCTAGCAACACCTTCCCCATTCGCATAAATAATTCCCAACATATACTGAGCCGGTGAATATCCTTTTGATGCAGCATATTGGTAGTAAGAAATTGCCTCAGTTATACTTTGAGAAACACCAATCCCTTTTCTATATATCTCACCCAAAGCATAAAATGATTCCAAATCACCTTCTTTGGCAGCATATTTATAATGCTGTATGGCACTTTGATAATTTTTAAAATCTGGGTTATTTAAATAAATTTCACCAATATAACGGGCCACAATAGGCTTTTCATCTAATGGAACTTTTTTAAAATATTCAAGCGCAATAGTCGTATCTTGTTCTACATGATTCCCGTTATAATACATCACACCTAAATTTAAATTAGCAGATGCATTATTTTGCGCCGAGGCTTTGTAATATAATTCAACAGCCTTCTTTTTATCCTGAGGCAAAAAATTACCTTCTTCGTATAAAAAACCCATCAATGATTGAGCCATATCATAATTTTGATCCAAGGATTTTTGAAGGTATTTTAATCCTTCTGGAACATTTTGAGCAACACCCAATCCATTTAAATACAAATACCCGACATAATACTGCGACCGAAAATCACCACTATTTGCCAGTGGCAAAAACTCCACTAATGCAGCCGAATAATTTTGTTGTTCAAAAAAACTCTCTCCGGCTTCAAAATCTGCATAAACCGGACAAGCAGAACAAAGAAACGCACACAACAATAATATTTTCTTCATTTTTGTCTCCTTATAAACAGATTATAACATAGTCATAAAAAAAATGGAATATCTTTTATCGATTTTTTTAAGAATAAAATAAAAGCGGAACAAAAGTTCCGCTTTTATTTTTAACATCAAAATTATTTGTATGTAACAACTTCAGCACGACGGTTTTGTGCACGACCTGCTGCTGTTTCATTTGAAGCAACCGGATCATCTTCCCCATAGCCTTCTGTTGTGATACGTGTCGCACAAACACCTTGAGATTCAAGATATGAAGCAACAGATTGTGCACGACGATTTGAAAGGCCTAAGTTATAAGCAGCCGGACCTGTGCTATCCGTATAACCTTTAACAATAACTTTTTCTGATTTATCAGCTGTCATTCTTTCAACAACAGGAGCTAAAGCAGTAACACCTTCTTGTGTCAATACTGATGAATCAAAAGCAAATAAAGCATTTGCTGGAAGAACAACTTTAGACGTTACTTCGCAGCTACCGTCTGCACACTCATCACACCAGCTTGCGCAACCTGAGAGTAAGAGAGCAGATGACATAACAATTGTAGCGATTTGTTTTTTCATATGAAACTCCTAAAAAAAATAATTACACGTTCAATATGGACTCACTCCCAAAAAAATGCAAGAAAAAAAATGAAGATAAACTTTATTTTTTTGATAGTTAGAAAAAAAATCATTTTTTATCAAAAAAAGATATTGACATTCAAATTAAAATCATATATATTATTTTTATTCTATCGCGGGGTAGAGCAGTCCGGTAGCTTGCCAGGCTCATAACCTGGAGGTCGTGAGGTTCAAATCCCACCCCCGCAACCAAAAATAAAAAGAGCACCCATTTGGGGTGCTTTTTTTTATTTATCGTGGGTCGTGCGGAGTTGAAGCGCGCGACCGACAAGGACTATCCTATTTTTTTATTTTTTATCTTTTTTATTAACAAATAAATCCCTCTTCCAAAAAGCAAGATCCCAACAAACGAGAATCCAAATAGAAATACCATTCTTTCAAAACTTAAAGAAGAATCAACGGGAACACACTTACAAGAAACTTTGTGAAAAACACCACTATTTCTAGGAACAGAGAAAACCAAAATATCATCACAACAAATCTCCACAATAATTTCTCTTTGAAGAAGAAAAACTGAAAGAGGAATTACAATACATATAATCAGCAAACAAAAATAAAACCATAATCTTCTGTTTTTCATTTAAGATCCTTTTTTTTATCAAAAAACAATTAAAATAGCTAAAAGAAAGCCCCTACAAAATGTTGGGGCAATCTTTTTTATCAAAGAATTAGAAGATCCCTTTAACAGCATTAATCAAGCCTTCTGATGATTTTTTCGCATCATCAACTACTTTATTTACTCCATCAATAGCTGTTTGAGCGGATTGCTTTAACAAATCCTCAACACCTTTTCCGGCAGCCTTAATACTTTCAAGAGATATCAAATCAAAAATATAAACAACAATATCTTTGATTGTTTGTTTTTGACCTTTTTCACCAATATTTTTCTGTTGAATATTTGGTAAAGGCATTTCAATAGTTTGTTCCAAGAAACCCAATGTTAAACTAGAATTATTAACTTGCAAATCCTTAATCACAACTGTTTTAGTTGATTTCGTTTGAGAAGATTTTTCTTCTTTTGAAACAGACTCTTTTGATTCAGATGTTGTTGAAGAAGATTTCAAAAACGAATCGACATTATTTTTGATTGTTGTTAAATTCGAAACAATTTGACCATCTTTATAAGTTGCCTCGGCAGAAACATGCGTTCCATCAATTAAAATCTGATCAATGATAATCTTATCGTGCAACAACGTTGTTGGACGGAAAACAACCTTGACTTGTTTAACAGAAAAAACATCCGATGATTGATATCCTTTGGGATTACCAATAGATAACCCATTTAAGGAAACTTCACCTTTCGCCAACGATAAATCCATACCCTCTAACTTCGCTGAAGTTTGCGTTACTTGTGGCACATATGTTTCAACCGCTTTTTTCACAATTTCCCCAGCGTAAAAATAAACACCAACAACCGCTAGAATTAAAATAACAACCAAAATAAGTATTGCTTTTAATAAAAATTTAAACATCAACAATCTCCTCTTTTTTTTAGATATATTTCCATAAAAAAAGATTATGTTCTTTTTACAAAAAAAGCAAGAAAATACATATTGTTAAGCAAATTTCTTTTTAAAATTACCCGTAAACGTATTTTTAAGCGGTTGAAATTTAAAAGATGATTCTATTATCTTCCTTGCTTCTGACACAGAATATTTGCGATTACAAAAATCAATCCGATAATATTCAGGACTTAAATCCTTTGCTTCCGGCGCGATATAAAATGGTGTTTTTTTCAAAACTTTTGTTTCGCAATTTTCACTGATAAGCAAAAACTGATCTCTACCTAACGTAATTTCATCTGTTATAAATTTTCTGTCACAAAGAGAACAATCGTTTTTGCGAACACAATTTGCCGAAATAAACAACTCAACATCCTGATAAACAACAAGAGTTGCTGAATCAGATTTATCAATTAAATGGGCTATATTTTCCTTTGTATCTTCAACACTTAAAGTTACTCCTCTGGCCTTTTGCTCCAAAAGATAAGAAAGCGCCTGCAAATTTAAAACACCAATTGTATGATCCACATAAATCTTTGCTGATGGCGGTAAAAGTGAAAATCCGGAAATATTACCAATCATAAATTGCTTTATCCCTGCATTAAAAAATGCATCAATTTTTTTCTTCCAAAACAGTTGATTTCTCATAATAACAGGCAATGCCACAACAAGCTTTTCTTTTGGTAAAAAGTCAAGTTCTTCCGGAATGGATTTTTCATTTATTTTAAAAATAATTTGATCAAACTCAGATAAATCCAATCCGCTTAATAAAGACAGTTGATCGGTTTTTAAACTCCACTTTTTACTTACTTTCTCTTTTTGAAAATTCTGAGTAATAGGTAATGATACTTTTCTTTCTTCAAAAGAAATCGAAGCATAAAGCAATCGTCTCAATTCATTTAATAAAGAAGACGGTACAAAAAGGCCTTCCTTATTTTCCAAAAATAATTCTTTTAAATAAAAAGAATATTCCCCTGTTTTTGAAAAACTCGAAAAAACATTTTCATAAACCTTTTCCGGTTGTTTTGCTTTTAAAAACTCTCCTTCTAAACAAACGGTTTGATCTAAACATGTTGCCGTTATCTTATCTTGAAGAACGCAAACCAAAACCTCGATTCCAATTTGATTCATATATTCGTTTGGCTTTGGTTTTTGATATTTATATGCCCGTTTTACTTTTGTGGAAGAGGCCGAATAAACTTTTGATCCTTTTTTGATAAAAGGCGCATTATTAGGTAATTTAATTGAAACTTTTTGTCCTTTTTGAACCTCAAAAACTCTTTTTTTATTTAAAAACAGTTCTTCGGCAGAAAAACCAAATGGTCTTTCAACACCATCAATATCAATTTGAATCCCATCATATCTTTCAATCGCAGATAATGTTTTGAATGTTAAAATACCACCAGATACAATTTCAACATCTCCAATAAACAATCCCCGATGCCCAACAAACTCTTCATCAATAACATCTTTATTTTTTCCATTAAAATGAAGTTTTGTCCATGGTCGCGCAAAAATTTGTTTTAAATTATCACTTAATGTTACCTCTGTTTTTCCCGTATCTAAAATACGACGATAATAATCTGTTACCGCCCCAACATATAAAGGCGTTTTTTTTCTTCCTTCAATTTTAAGAGATAACCCCTCTAATTTTAAAACATCTTTTTCAAGAGCCAAATCTTTCATTGAAAAAAGATGACTCTTTTGGCCATTTCTTTCAAAAAGACCTCTACAAGAATATACACATTTTCCTCTGTTTGCACTTCTTGAAGTTGTTAACGACGAAAATAAACAAAGTCCACTATATGAATAACAAAGTGCCCCATGAATGAAAACTTCAATTTCAACACCCGATTTTTCTTTAATTTCGATAATTTCTTTCAAAGAAAGTTCTCTAGCTAAAACAACCCTTTCAAACCCTTGTTTTTTAAGAGCCAAAGCGCCTTCTAAATTATGTACCGCCATTTGAGTACTTGCATGCAAAACCAAACTTGGAAAACATTTTTTAGCAATTCTAGCCACTCCTAAATCTTGAACAATAATGGCATCAACATGGTATTTTTCACACATAGACAGCATTTTTAATAATTCAGGCAACTCTCTTTCTTGCATTAAGGTATTGATGGCAACATAAACTTTTTTACCTTTTGTATGTGCAAAAGCAGTTATTTCATCCAAATCCTTCTCATCAAAATTAACCGCTTCCGCACGCGCAGAGAATGATTTTAAACCCAAATAAATAGCATCTGCACCAAAATAAAACGCACTGTATGCGGCTTCTTTATCACCTGCCGGCGCCAAAAGTTCTGTTTTCATTTTATACCCTTTAATTATTCAAAAATAAGTTTACCTTCTGTTGCATTCAAAGTTGCTTTTTTTCCAATTGGGAAAACAATTCTTTTCGGAATATGTCCATACGGAAATTCGCTAACAACAGGAATTCCTAATTGATTAAAAAAACTGTTAAAAACTTCTTCAACGGTTCCATCTTGTTTATCTTTAGCCACACAATCGGCACATTCAGATAAAATAACGCCCGCTAACCGATTCAAATGCCCACCTAAACGTAACTGATTTAACATTCTGTCAATTCGATAAGGAGATTCATGTACCTCTTCAACAACGAGTAATGCACCATTTAAGGAAGGCATATATGGTGTTCCCATTAAAGAAACAAGCATCGTTAATGTTCCCCCAAGAACTTTTCCTTTAGCAACCCCTTTTACAACAGGTTTTAAATTATCAACAACAAGTCTTTCATCATTTACAGCTTTAAAAAAAGTTTCTTTTAACAGAGGATCAACGCCTTTAATAGCACAATCAGCATTAAATCCCGAATAAGATACCAATCCTGTTTTTTTATATAAAGCCAGTTGAAGTGCCGTAATATCACTAAATCCAAATAATTTTTTATTCGCTTTTTTGATTGCTTTATAATCCAACATATCTAAAATTCTGGGAGAGCCATATCCTCCTCGCAACGCGATCACAATATCTGTTTGCGAATCTGTCAACGCTTTATTTAAATCAGCTGCCCGATTTTCATCTGTTCCAGCCAAATAACGTTCTTGTTCAAAAGTATGTGGCATAAAACGAACATCAAATCCCTCTTTTTTGAAAAATGATTCGATTACTTTTTTTTCTGATAAAGAAACCGGAGAAGCCGGTGCAACAATTGTGACAACTTTCATGCAATCTCCTTTTCTTTTAATGTTTCTAAAATGCTTCTGGCAAAATCGCTTAAAGATGCATCTCTTGCCCCCATAACAGCAATAACATCGCCGGATTTTACCCGATCAACAATATGTTTTTTTAACAAACTTCTTGTTTCAAAATAAACAGCATTTTTTCCTGCCATAAATAACGGCTCAATAACCTCAAATGAAGAAATAGATTTATCAACCGTTCCACCGGCATAATAAACCGGCAACATTAAAAAGCTAACCTGATCGGATAATTCATTTTTCAACATTTGAATTAACCCATCTTTCATTAATTTAAGTGGCGCAAAACCATGAGGCTGAAAAACAACAAACAAATGTGTATCTTGTTTTAATAAAACTTTTAATGCAGATAACGCTGCTTTAATTTTTTCTTCATTATGAGCATAATCATCGATAATGATTACATCGCCCGTTTCACCCACTTTTTCAAGACGACGGTGCGTTCCTTTAAAAGTTTTCAAGGCTTCAAAAGCATCCTTTGGTTTTATATCCAGCAACAAACAGGCACAAACAGCAGCCAAAGCATTTGAAAGGTTGTGAATACCGATAAAAGGCAAAGTATACTCTTCACCATCCATTTTGAAAGATATACCTTGCGGTGTTTGAAAAACATCAGAAGCATATAATGTTGCCTGTTTATCTTTTTCAACCGAGAAAGACACAATCTTTTTATCCGGCAAAGAAATGGTTTTTGTATGCTCACAATCCAGATTAATAACACAACCCAGCTCTGCTCTTTCTAAAAAACGTTCAAAAAGAGGTTTAATCTCTGCCAATGGTTTATGATCTAATGAAATATTATTTAACACACTGATATACGGATTATATAGTTCAATCGATCCATCTGATTCATCCGATTCAATCACAATAATATCTCCCGTATCATAAATCAGATTTGAAGGCTCTTCATTATGATAAACATTACGCATAATTCCACCGTTAATCATCACCGGATGCTTTTCCAACTGATATAAAATATGCGCCGTCATAGCTGTTACACTTGTTTTTCCACTGGTCCCTGCAACAGCAATCTTTTTTTCAAACGAATGAAAAATATCAGCTAACAAAGTCGCTCTTTTTTTGACAGGAATCGAAAGTTCTAATGCTTTTTTCACATCCGGTATACTTTCTTCAACAGCTGAGGAAACAATTAAAAAATTCACCTGATCAGTTATACCAGAGCCATCTTGTGCAAAAAGCGAAATCCCCGCTTTTAATAAGCGTTCTTTCATTTCAAGATTATTATTTGCATCAAATGAACGATCAGATCCTAAGACCCGATGACCTTTTTTTTGGAGATAAAGTGCAATTGCACTCATACCAATACCACCAATTCCGCAGAAAAAAAATGTTGCCATTTAAAATATTTTCCTCTAAAATAAAAATAATTTAGTGTATTTTAGCTTAATTTTAAACAAAAGTAAAGAGAGGTTCTCATGCGCAAATACTTTTTATGTTCAGCCATTTTAGTTTCTTGTTTGATTCCTTTTTCATCTTTCGCAAACAGCGGCCTTTTCCCTGAATTACAAAAGAAAGAAAAACCGGCACCGGCTCCTGTTTCTGAAAATCCAGAGACTTTTGATTTGTTTAATGAAGAAGCGAATATAGACTTAAATAAAAATCCCGAAGAAGAATTTAAAGAAATTGAAGAAACGGTCACAAACAAACCGATTAAAAAGCCAACTCCTAAAAAAGAATCTGAAAAAACAGAAAAAAATGATAAAAAGAAAAAAGATCAAATGTTCGAAATTCATCCGCATAATATACGGATTACAACACCACCAACAGGCGTAAACTCCCAATTTTGCACCGGACAACTGACCCTTGAAAACAAAAGCGAATACCCTCTCTCTCAATTAAAACTTCTGATTTCTTATGGCGGTATTAATGTTCCTTACGAATTTTCCGGTGTTCCTGCTAACGATACAGTAACCGGTGCAATAAATTTGTTAGGACCGATGTGCCAAGATTTATTAAAAATTGTTCCTGTAAAAGCAAGTGTTTGCAAAGCAGAAGGTATTTCTGACGCTGAATGCAAATCTATGGTAAAATACGTTATTAAATAAATGAAAATCAGGAGCCTTATTTTCATCACACTTTTCTTGTGTGCTTCTTTAAGCGCTCCTGTTTCTTTTGCAACTGTTTTATCCGCAAAAGACACAAAAATATACAAACAAATTTTTGATGCGCATCAGAAAGGACAGTATCAAAAAGCAAAAAATCTTGAAACACAACTTTCAAATAAATTGTTATCCGGATATATTCTTTTCGATAAATATTTTTCTCCACGATACAAAACATCATCCGCAGAAATAAATAATTTTCTAAAAAAATATAAACATTTACCAATTTCTTCTGATATCTATGCATTAGGAAAAAGAAAAAATTTCAAAATACAAACTACCCCTCCCAAAGATCCAGTTTATGGAGGCAGTGCAAATGCATGCAGTTTTATAAAAAGAGATGAGCCCATCAATTTAATCAGCAGACAAAATTTTTCATATCTTTCAAGCTCAAATAAAAAAGAAGCTCAAAAAATTTCTCAAAAACTTAAATCCCTTATTGAAAAAAATAAATTATCCGAAGCTCTTGAAGTTGTAAACAATTCAAAAACACAAAAACTTTTCAACCAAAAAGATATTGACATTGTGTATACGGCTATCGCATTTTCATACTTTTTAAATGGGGATGATAAAAAGGCCCTTAGCCTCACAAAAAAAGCCATTTTAACCTCTGGTGATAAATTACCCCTGGCTCATTGGACCGCCGGTCTTTCTTCTTGGCGACAAAAAGAATATAAATCAGCGGCTCATTTCTTTGAAACTACTGCTCTTCATGATGATGGATATCCCTTATTAAAATCAAGCGCTTCCTTTTGGGCGGCTCGCTCATATTTAAAGGAAGGAGATTTTGATAAAGTCGGTGATTTTTTGGAATTAGCCGCAGAACAGCCTCGAACATTTTACGGCTTATTAGCCCGCTATATGATTGGAAATAATCTTGAAAATATTTTAGATGATGAAACAAGTCACTCACCTGCTTCAATACAAAAATTTTCACATCCGGCACTAAACAGATTTTATGCCCTGCGACAAATTGGCAAAAAACACTTTGCAGATAAAGAATTAACCGCTCTTTATCTCTCTTTAAGTGATGAAAAAAAAGAAGCTCTTCTACACCTGGCCCGTCAAAAAAACTTTTATAAAGAACTATCTGAACTGGCGGGTGTTTCAACAGACACAAAAGAAAGATACCCTTTACCAGCCTGGAAACCCTTAAACAATTGGAAAGTTAAAAAAGAACTTGTTTTTGCATTCGTTCGACAAGAATCTTGTTTTAATAAACATGCCCGTAGTTCTGTTGGCGCCAGAGGATTAATGCAATTAATGCCTCAAACAGCTAAAATTATTGCCCAAATGAGCCAAATGAAATTTCAATTACACAAGATGGAAAACGAATCATATAACTTAACATTAGGGCAAAATTACTTAAGCTATTTAATGGGATTACCAGCCATTGAAGGCAATTTAATATTTACTGCCGTTGCTTATAATGCAGGTCCTGGGAACCTTATAAAATGGAAAAACAAAATGGACTATCAAAATGATCCCTTACTGTTTATCGAAAGCATTCCGGCAAAAGAAACACGCGGCTTTGTCGAAAGAATTATGGTCAATTATTGGATTTATAATTCACTAACAAAGTCATCATTGGAAACACTAGATGATGTTGTCCATGGAAAATGGCCTATCTATCAATAAAATACTTATTTTTGTGTTCGCTCCGATACCGGCGTTGGATGAGCTACTTGGCCTTCAGGAATAACATGAACCGCTCTACCAGCAATAGCTCCCGCAACATCTGGTTGTCTAGGCTCAGGTTGCGGATTTCTTGAATCACCGACCGACTGTTGTTGATTTGGTTGAGAAGGCGCCTGCACTGGTGCCGGCGGCGTTGTATCTTTTACAACCGGAGGCACAATCGGCGGTTGCCCAGCCCCAGGAACACCTTGCAAATTTCTAACAGCATTTCCAATCGCAGCAATTTCCCGATCAATCGGCGCCATCCCTCGCTGAACAAATTCTTTCAATCCTTGTTGAGGCATAACTTTATCCATGTTGTTGCGAACCATCGCTCCTAGTTGCATAGCAGCCATTCGACTGGCATTTTGAAGAGCACTCATGTCCATATTTTGCTGAGAACGTTGCATCTGCATTTCTTCTCTTTGCATCAATAATTGATCTTTATCATTTTGAACAACCGCCTTTTTAGCAACAGTCATTTCAACATTTTTTTGTGTTGACAAAACTTGCTCTTGTTTATTTTCCTGAACCCGTTTTTCCATTAAAGCAACTTTTTCATTAATGCTTTCTCTTTGAAGAATTTCACGCCGTTCATCTTTCAATATGCGTTTTTCCTCTTGCTCCGTTTTCAATAAGATTTGACGCATTTCATCACCAGACACCCGCGCCTTTACTTCTGGCTCTTTTTGAACAGGCTGAATCGGCTGTTTATCAACACTCGTCTTTTCTATTGGTACCGGCTGAGGCCTTGGTTTATTTAACTCAACAGATTGCTTTTGTTGTTCCATTAATTGCTGTTGTTGTGATACCCGCTCTTTATTTAATTTCAGAGTCTTATCTTTTAAACCTTTTTGAACCTCTTTAATCAACACTCTGGCTGATGGATCATTTACAGCCTGTTTTTTCAACCCCTTTAAACCCGTTTTAAGCAGAGAAATATTTTCTTTCCCACCCATTTTTTGTTTCCAATATTTAGCGGCTTGACGCCCCAACAAAACATCTTTTAAATAGGCTTTAAAACCCAAACCCAATAATAATTCATCAGTGATACTTTGTTTGGGTAATTCCCCATTTTTAATACGGGCACCTTCAACCCCATAAAGCAAAACATCAATAAATTTTTGAACAGGACTGCGTTGCTGCTTTTCTGGATTAGGCCCTTTTTTAAGAGCCATATTTTCATGTCTTTTAAACATGAAGAAAGGATTTTTAAAAAATGATTGAGGTTTCTGTTCTTCCTGTTTTAATTCATTTTCATCCTCAGTATCCGGATCCGAATCCGCATCGGATTCAGTATCATCATCGTCGTCAT
>JAGCKR010000026.1 GCA_017647405.1 Alphaproteobacteria bacterium | reverse complement strand
CTGAGTACAACGGTTGTTGCCGGCTTCGGGATGGATTTAGGCGAAAACGCCACCTTAAAGCTTGAATATAACGGCAACTATCGTAAAGAATACTTGGATCACAGCGGTATGCTTCGCTTAGAGTGGAAATTCTAAGAAGGTGCAACAAAAAGAAAAGGCGGTTTAAAACCGCCTTTTCTTTTTTATTTCTTATATTCTAATGGATTAAAGGTGCCAGAAGATAATGCAATCAAGGCTTTTCTTGAATCTTTTGGAGAAACCTTGTTTTTGCGCTGAAATCCACATTTTGAACATTCATGTAAAATAAATTCTGCACCATTTTTAATTTCATACCCAACAGCATACATTATTCCATGACAAGAAGATGCCCTATCTCCTGGATTAATATCCACATGCAAAGAAGATAAACATTTTGGGCAGTGGTTGGTATATCCATTTCCTTCAACTTCTTGCCCACAAACAGCGCAAACAAAATCTTCAACATTTCTTTCAAAAAGTTTGCTCATTTTTCGCCTTTCATAAACTCTTCAAAATAAAAAAGTTCGCTTTCTTTGATTTTAACCTTTAATTTAATATATCTTTGAAGATCTTTTCGCTCAATCACCTGCCCTTTTTGATAAGCAAGTGATAAGGATTTTCCATCCGTAATCGGAATCTTAAGCTCAACTTCTTTGGCTGTTTTGTTTAAGGCTTCTTCAATACAATTTAAAAGTTTATCAAACCCCTCACCTGTTTCAGCACAAATTGGACATTCCTTTGGTCTTCTCTTTTTTTGCTCTAAAATCATTTGACGGTCATCTTCATCATAAAGATCCATTTTATTTAAAGCCTCAATCAGACCTTCTTCAACTTCATCATGCAATCCTAAATCAGATAAAACCGCTTCCACATCTTTTCTTTGCGCCGTTGAATCATCATGATAATAATCACGTACATGAACAATCACATCGGCATCTAACAC
This sequence comes from Alphaproteobacteria bacterium, assembly GCA_017647405.1. Classification (GTDB taxonomy): domain Bacteria; phylum Pseudomonadota; class Alphaproteobacteria; order CAAHEQ01; family UBA3637; genus RGIG4140. The sequence goes on along the minus strand of JAGCKR010000026.1, from coordinate 56,650 downwards.
TTCTTCAAGTGTTGCCCGAAACGCCATTACAAGTTCTGTCGGCAAATCAGAGATAAATCCCACCGTATCTGATAAAATCACCACTTGCCCTGATGGTAATTTTAATTTACGCATTGTGGGATCTAATGTGGCAAAAAGCATATCTTTTGCCATCACATCTGCCTTTGTTAATTTATTAAAAAGCGTTGATTTTCCAGCATTGGTGTATCCCACCAGTGCCACAATCGGAAACGGCACCTTTTTTCTGGCTTCTCGATGTAAATGACGCGTTTTTTTCACATCTTCAAGCTCTTTTTTAATTTTGATAATATCCTCATCAATTAACCGGCGGTCAAGCTCAATCTGCGTTTCCCCAGGACCACCCAAAAAGCCGGAACCACCCCGTTGGCGCTCAAGGTGTGTCCAAGACCTGACAAGACGAGAGCGCGCATAGGTTAAATGAGCAAGTTCCACCTGCAACACCCCTTCTTTTGTTCTGGCGCGCTTTCCAAAAATTTCTAAAATCAGTGCCGTTTTATCAATAACCTTTGTGTTCCAAGCTTTTTCAAGGTTTCTTTGCTGAAGCGGGGAAAGTCTACATGACATAATCACCAGTTCAATTTCATTTTCTTTAATAAAATCAATATAATTTTCAATAACGCCTTTCCCAATGTAAGCATTTGCTTTAATTTCCTTTAAAGGAACAAGCGCACTTTCAATCACATTTAACTCAATCGCTTTTGTTAAACTGGCAACTTCTTCCAACCGCGCCTCTGGCGTTCTGATATCCGCTTCTTGTTTTAAATACGGCAATAAAACCAATGTATTCGTCAAAAACTTACTCCAACTCTTTTCTTTCCCAACGGCTTAAAATCCGTGCATATTCTTTTTTTGTTTCGCTATCTTGAATCAACGTGTAAACTTCCTTTTCATTTTCAGTTGACAACACCTCAACTAAACTTTCTTTATCCGTCCCTTGTTTGAACTGTATTTGAAGCTCTTTTAGGTTATGAGATGATAAAAATTCCAATGGCAAGGAATCTAACACCCAAGAAGGATAAACCGCATTATTGACATGAAGGTTAATATCAATATCATCTTCTCTGACAATTTCTTTAAAAGAATACTCAAATGTTTCCGGCAAAACAATTTTTTGAAAATCTGTTTCTAACACCCGATTTTGAGCAAGATCTAAATGAGAAAAATATTTTTGAGGCATCACCGGTCTTTTGCGATTTAAATCTATTAAGATCCAACTGCTTGAAGCCTGAATAAGAGTTTCCCCTTTTTCATTTTTAAGGTCAAACTCTCTAATGGCAGATATTCCTTGCATCCCACTTGGCCAAGATGTCAAAATCAAATTTTCATCTCTTTTTGGCAATCGATTGATTTTTAAATGATACCCGGCACCCATCCATGTCATTTGGTTTTGAAGGCAATAAGTATACCCTACTTTCAATTCTTCCGCATTTAAATCTGCAATATCTTGAAACAGATTAAAAAGTGAACGCAACCGCATTTGATTAAACCTGTCGCATTCAGCGGATCTGACACGATATTTTTTTTGAAATCTATCCATATACCTAATCTCTTTGCTTTTTAATGATACGTACAATATCCTTTAATCTTTTATCCTGCAACATTTCTTCTAATGGAATAGGAAGTTTGTATCGCCAATTCGGATATTCCATATAAGTACCCGGCAAATTAAACTGTTCTTCCATTTCAAAAACATCTTCCGGTCTTATAAGCAAAATTTTACTATTTGTCAAAGATAAATATTTATAAACAGACGGGATAAACCAATTTGGCACTGTTTTTAAATCCTCTTTTTTTGACTGTTTAATCTCAAACCCTTGTTTTTCAAATGCTTTTTTAAAGAGATCTTTCTCAACTTTTCTATTTTCTTTATGATGAGTATATTGCTCTAATGAAATGGTTTTCATCTTTTTAGCAAGCTCTAAATCAAGCTCTTTATAAAAGGAAGTATAAGATGGTAAATCATGCGTTCCTGTTGAAATTAAAGAATTAGCAGGATAACAGTGTGGTTCAATAAAACCATTCCAGTCGCGCTCAAAATGCATAATCTTAAATGAAAAAGCATTTAGTTTAATCATTTCATTTGAAAAACCATCCGGTGCTGTTCCTAAATCTTCAGCTATAACCACACATTTATTTAGATGGCTTTCAAGAGCGATAATACCTGTCAGTTCTTTAAACGGAAAGGTTAAATAGGCACCTGTTCCACCTTGTACTCTTAAATAAAGGCGCATTAAACCAAAGGCATGATCAATACGAACAGCCCCTGCCCCTTTCATCACGCTTTTAATCACGTTGATAAATGATTTATAACCTGTCTGATGCAGTTTTAACGGATTAAATGGCGCCAAAGACCAATCTTGTCCTTTTTGATTAAAGGCATCAGGAGGAGCCCCTGTTGTGACACCTTGCATAAATGACGTTTGATCTGACCAAACCTCAGCGGAATTATCACTTACGCCAACCGGCATATCTGTATAAAGCCCCAAAGATAAACTTTTGGCTTTTTCGATCACTGCATTTAACTGTTCAAAAGCGATAAATTGTTGATAATAAATATTAAAAATATCTATTTCATTTTCTTTGATAAATTCTTTCACTTTTTTGGAATTTGGATTTTGAAGAGCCTTATCCCATTCGCGCCACATCATTGATGTTTTAGAAAGAGACGACTTATCTCGCAACACCTGAAAAACAGCGAAATTTTGAAGAGCCACTCCTTTTTCCTTTAAAAAGGCATTAAAATCTTCGCCTCTTTTTGTTTTAGGCTTTCCGTTTATATCAAAATGAAGTTCCTTAAACCGCTTAAATAAAATTTTAAGCGCACTCTTTTTTAATCCCATCACCGCCGAATAATCAACCGTTTTACTGCGACGCGCCATTTTTAAAAGTCTTTGAATGGAAGGATACGAAAACCATCTTTGAAACTGAACATAATTTTCACGTTCTGCAATACCTTCAATATCCACATAAATCGGGTTTAAAAAGAGTCTTGATGAAGGAAAATATGGACTTGCATCATTCGGATTATCTTGAAAAAGCGCCGACAAAGGATTGACGCCAATAAATGAAGCGCCCGTTTTCTTTGCCACATCAATTAAACCTTCCAGATCTTTAAAATCACCAATTCCCCAGTTTCTTTTTGATCGAATAGCATATAATTGAACGGGATATCCAAAAACTTTCTTATCATCAGCCAACGCCTCATTCATATAACAAGTATCCGGCACAATAATTAAAGAAGAAGTTTCTTTTTGTTTTCCAACAGAAACCGTTAATTCGTAATAGCCCATTTCTAAATCAAGCATCAAACTTAATTCTTTTTGAATATAAAGTTTCCCATTCAACTCATCTTCTTGAATGGTTTGTAATAAAGATAAAGGAACTTCATCATAAAATTCCTCACCCTGATCGGTTTTAATTTTCCAAATTAAATTTTCATTTTCAAATTCTTTTTGAAGATAAACTTTGATAATTGTATCTTCCGATTCACTTAAACGAACTACATGTGTTTTCGAAATCAAAAATGAATATTCATCTGCTTTCATTTTATTAATAGAGGCTTCTATTTCTTGATTTGTATCGCTTTTATAGCCTAAACTTTTTAAAATGGTTTGCTTTGAAAGAAGATCTGCTTCATATCGTGTATTTGTTCCTCTATCTAAAAATTCAAGCCAAATACCCGCTTTTTCAGCTAATAAATTTAATCTTTCAAGATTAATATTTTCTTTCCCCATTTTTATCCCCTATTTTGATTTTTCTAACACAATAACACTAAATGGTGGTACTTTTAAACTTTTCACTTTCTGTTTTTTTATCGTATCAGATGTTGAAAACACAACCTTCCATTCAAAATCCCTTGCCGGCAAAATCCATTTAATTTCTTCATGATATGCATTAAAAATAAAAAACAACCTATTGTTATTTTTACTATTTTTAATCAAACAAGAAAGTGCTCGCACATAATAATGCCAATCATCTTTTTTCATTTGCAAGCCATCTGGTTTATACCAGGTACAAACATCTTCCGTAAAGAAATAACTATGCTCCATAATAGGACGAGAATGGCGAAAAGCCATAAGTTCTTTTACCATTTTCAGCATTTCTTTGCCTTGTGGGGTGATATTTTTCCAATCAATCCAAGAATATTCGTTATCTTGTGCATACGTATTATTATTACCCTTTTTAGAGGCCATCACTTCATCCCCTGACCGAATCATCGGGGTTCCAAAAGATAAAAGAAGTGTGGCCATCAAAGATTTTGCCCGATCCAAACGGTTTTTCAAAACTTTGGCATCAGTCGTCTTCCCTTCAATCCCTCCGTTATAGGATAAATTGTGATCAGTTCCATCTCGATTACCTTCCCCATTTGCTTCATTATGCTTTTGATTATATGAAACAAGGTCATTCAGTGTAAATCCATCGTGTGCCGTTATAAAATTAACAGATTCCCATGGTCGACGCCCTCTAAACTGATACACATCGGAGGATCCCATTAAGCGTGAAGCAAAATCGCCAGCTTGACCCTCGTCACCACGCCAAAACCGACGCATGGTATCCCTAAACTTATCATTCCATTCCGCCCAGCCGGGTCTAAAAAAACCAACCTGATATCCGCCATGCCCCAAATCCCAAGGTTCAGCTATCAATTTTAAACGTTGCAAAGTCGGATCTTGTTGAACGGTTGATAAAAAGGCACTCTTGATACCATATTGATTATTTTCATCACGCGCCAAAGTTGTTGCCAAATCAAATCTAAACCCATCAATTTGCATCTGATTAGCCCAATAACGCAAAGAATCCATTACTAATTGAAGAACACGCGGATGCCCTAAATTAAAAGAGGCTCCACACCCCGTGGTATCATCATAATAGCGTTTATTTTCTTTATTCAAACGGTAATAAACACCATTATCAATTCCTCGATAACAAAGCGTTTGCCCCATCTGATTGCCTTCACCGGTATGGTTATAAACCACATCTAAAATAACCTCAACACCTGCTTCATGAAACAAACGAACCATATGTTTTAATTCATCTAAATTCATTTTATCAGATAAATAAGAAGATTGAGGAGCCATAAAGGCAATCGGGTCATATCCCCAATAATTAGATAATCCTTTTTCCTTTAAAAATCCACTGTTCATAAAAGAAGCAATCGGCAATAATTCAACAGATCTTACACCTAAAGATTTAATATAATCTATTGCCTTTTTAGAACTCATTCCTTTAAACGTTCCACGCAAAGCCTGATCGATTTCAGGATTAAGTGCCGTAAAACTTTTCACATGGGCTTCATAAATAATTTCTTCCGTCCAAGGAACTTTTGGCTTTTGAACACCTCCCCACTGATAAGCATTATCATCCGTTATAACTGCTTTAGGAACATATGGCGCCGAATTTACTTTTGAAAAAGATAAATCCTCTTTTTTAGAAAGAGCTTGATACCCCAACATCGAATTATGTGCTGAAATCGGTCCAGTTAATAACTTTGCATAAGGATCAATTAAAAGTTTATTTGGATTAAACCGAAATCCTTTCTCCGGTTCATATGGACCATATACTCGATAACCATAAAGTTGCCCCGGTTTCAATCCTTCTATATATCCATGAAAAACTTCATCCGTATATTCAGGCAAAACAATTCGTTCTTCTTGTTTTCCCGATTTATCAAAAAGACATAGCTCAACTTTTGTTGCCGAAGAAGAAAAAAGAGCAAAATTAACCCCTTTTCCATCATAAGTTGCCCCTAATGGATACGGTTCTCCCTTTAAAACGGTTCGCGTCATCTTAAGTCCCCCTTATTTCAGACTATTTTTTCTTCAACCGATAAACAACAACTCCTAATGGCGGTAAAGTAACCTTTAAAGCATATGGTTTAAAATTCCATCCTTCAACTGTTTGAATTTGTCCGCTATTAACAACACCGGAACCGCCGAATTCAAAAGCATCTGAATTGAAAATTTCTTCATATACCCCTTCTTGATTCACGCCAATTTTATAATCATATCGAACAACCGGCGTAAAATTACATGCAACAACCAACGCATTACCCTCTTTATCTTTTCGCATAAATGAAAAACAAGACTGCGCTGCATCACTGCCATCAATCCATTCAAAACCGGCGCCTTCAAAATCAAAATCAGATAATTCCTTTGAAGAAGAATAAAGATGATTAAGGGTTTTAATTAAATGTTGCAATTTTTTGTGATCATCATATTGAAGCAATGACCAATCCAAACTATCTGCATAATTCCATTCTTTGCGAACCCCAAATTCATTCCCCATAAATAAAAGTTTTTTCCCAGGATGCATATACATATAAGAATAATAAAGTCTTAAATTAGCGCATTTTTGCCAATTATCTCCCGGAACTTTATCATACATCGGTCCTTTACCATGAACAACTTCATCATGCGAAATCGGCAAAGTGAAATTTTCGGTAAAAGCATACAACATTGAAAATGTAAGCTCATTGTGATGATATTTACGATGCACCGGTTCATGAGCAATATAGCCCAATGTATCATGCATCCATCCCATATTCCATTTATACCCAAATCCAAGACCGCCAATATAAGTGGGTTTTGAAACCATTGGCCAAGATGTTGATTCTTCTGCAAAAGTTGTATATCCTGCATTTTCACCAAACACCAATTCATTTAACCGACGCAAGAAATGAATTGCATCAATATTTTCACGACCGCCATATTTGTTTGGAATCCACTCCCCTTCTTTTCTGGAATAATCCAAATAAAGCATACTGGCAACCGCATCAACTCTCAAAGCATCAATATGATACTCTCTCAACCAAAATAACGCATTACCCAACAAGAAGTTTGAAACTTCATTTCTGGAATAATTGTAAATTTTTGTTCCCCAGTCTTTATGCTCCCCTTGACGTGGATCTGCATGTTCATAAAGAGCCGTTCCATCAAATTCTGCCAACCCGAACGCATCTTTTGGGAAATGAGCCGGCACCCAATCCATAATAACAGCAATTCCCGCCTGATGCAATTTATCTATTAAATATTTAAAATCATCAGCCGTTCCATACCGACTGGTCGGCGCATACATTCCCGTTACTTGATAACCCCATGAACCATCAAACGGATATTCGGATAAGGGCAAAAACTCAACATGCGTAAATCCCATTTCTTTTACATAAGCGGGTAATTCCTCAGCCATCTCGCGATAGGTAAGCCATCTGTTTCCTTCCAGAGAATTACGTCTCCACGATCCAAAGTGAACTTCATAAATGGAAATAGCCGAATCAAGCGCATTGGCCTTATGGCGTTTCATTGCACACCACTGGCCATCTTGCCACTGATATTTATTCGGATCAATCACCAATGTTCCTGTTTTAGGGCGCATTTCAAAAGAACGACCATACGGATCAATTTTTAACGGGAGTAATTCGCCATTGGAACCGATAATTTCATATTTATAGATTGTCCATTCCGGTAAATGCGGAATAAAAATTTCCCACACACCGGAAGAGCCACGTGGGCGCATCATGTGACGACGACCATCCCAATCATTAAAATTACCAACAACACTGACTCTTTTGGCATTAGGCGCCCAAACGGCAAAACTAACCCCTTTCACACCTTGATGCGTCATCAAATGAGAACCCATCTTTTGATAAATATCTTTATGATTACCTTCATTAAAAAGATATAAATCCATATCACCCAACACCGGCCAAAAACGATAGGCATCTTCTGTTTCATACGTATGATCATTATAAAGAGTAATTTTAAAATAATAATCAAAAAATTCTGTTTCATCCACAAAAGCCATTTCAAAAAGACCATCCTGATGAATCTTTTTCATTTCGTATGACTCTTTTGATTTAGTTCGAACAATTTCCACTTTTTTGGCCTGTGGTTGAAATGTTCTGACAAATAAAAACGGGGTTAAAATATTTTTTGAACACAAATGCATTCCAAAAATACTGAACGGATCCCCTTGATAACAACCGGAACAAACGGCATTCATATCCTCTGTCGTCATAAAATTCATTTTAATCCCCTTTTTTTAATAAAACTACAATTATATAACATCCTTTTTACCAAAAAGAAAAGCAAAAAGATAGATTTTTTATTTATTTTTTTTAGGCGACACGTTTTCAAACTTATATTTATATAAAAAAGAAAAAATCACTTGCATTCAAACAAAAAAAATGCTAAACATTTGGCGAATAAAAATCTTAAGGTTCCATACTTCTTATCAGAAATATGGTTTTTAATTAACTAACAAGCAAAGGAAAAACTAATGACAAAATGGGTTTATACTTTTGGTGACGGTGTTGCAGAAGGCGATGCCTCTATGAAAAACTTGTTGGGTGGTAAAGGTGCTAACTTGGCTGAAATGAGCCGTGTTGGTGTTCCTGTCCCTCCGGGTTTCACAATCACAACAGAAGTGTGTACATATTATTACGCAAACAATCATTCATATCCTGCTGAATTAAAAGATCAGGTTTTAGCTGCTCTTGCAGGCATTGAATCAAAAATGGGAAGCAAATTCGGCGATCCGAAAAACCCGCTTTTATTCTCCGTTCGTTCAGGTGCTCGTGTTTCTATGCCTGGTATGATGGATACAGTTTTAAACCTTGGTTTAAATGATGAAACTGTTGTCGGTTTGGCTGAACGTTCAGGCAATGCTAAATTTGCTTATGACAGCTATCGCCGTTTCATTCAAATGTATGCCGACGTTGTTATGGGTGTTCACAGCTCAAAATTTGAAGCTGTTTTAGATCGTGTTCGTGAAGAAAACGGCTATCAATTCGACAACCAAATGACTGTTGAACAATTAAAAGAAGTTATTAAAGAATACAAAGAAATCTGTGTAAACGATGGTCACCCTCTTCCACAAGATCCGTTTGAACAATTGTGGGGCGGTATTGGCGCTGTGTTCTCTTCATGGATGGTTGACCGTGCTATCTACTACCGTAAACTGAACAACATCCCAGGTGATTGGGGTACAGCCGTTAACGTTCAAACAATGGTTTTCGGTAACTATGGTGACACATCTGCAACAGGTGTTTGCTTCTCTCGCGACCCTGCAACAGGTGAAAACTATTTCTATGGTGAATACCTTAAAAACGCTCAAGGTGAAGACGTTGTTGCCGGCATTCGTACACCACAACCAATGACAAAACTCGTTAAAGAACGTTCAGGTACAGATATGCCTTGCATGGAAGAAGAATTCCCAGCTCTCTTTAAAGAATTGTCAGACATTCGTGCAAAATTAGAAGATCACTACAAAGATATGCAAGATATGGAATTCACAATCCAAGACGGCAAACTTTGGATGCTTCAAACACGTAACGGTAAAAGAACAGGTACAGCCGCTCTTCGTATCGCAGTTGAAATGGTTAACGAAGGTTTAATCGATAAAAAAACAGCTATTATGCGTGTTGAAGCCGGTCAATTAGATCAATTATTGCACCCGATGTTCGATAAAAAAGAAAAACGCACTGTTTTAACAAGCGGTCTCCCAGCATCTCCAGGTGCTGCTGTTGGTGAAGTTGTTTTCTCAGCTGAAGATGCTGAAAAAGCTGCTGAAGAAGGCAAAAAAGTCATCTTAGTCCGTATCGAAACATCTCCGGAAGACATTGCCGGTATGCATGTTTCACAAGGTATTTTAACAGCTCGTGGCGGTATGACAAGTCACGCTGCCGTTGTTGCTCGTGGTATGGGCAAACCTTGTGTATCCGGTGTTTCTGCTTTACGTATTGATTATGATGCAAAAACACTCTCAGTTGGTGACACAGTTATTAAAGAAGGCGACATGCTTTCAATCGACGGAACAACTGGTGAAGTGATGGCAGGTGCATTGAAACTTGTTCTCCCAGAAATGACAGGTAACTTTGGTGAATTCATGAGCTGGGTTGATGAAATCCGCACACTCGGTGTTCGCACAAATGCTGAAACACCATTAGATGCTAAAACAGCTCGTGATTTCGGTGCTGAAGGTATTGGTCTTTGCCGTACAGAACACATGTTCTTTGACCCAGCACGTATTAACCATATGCGTCAAATGATCTTGTCTGATACAGTTGAAGCAAGAAGAGAAGCTCTTGCAAAACTCTTGCCTTACCAACGTCAAGACTTTACAGACTTGTTCACAATCATGGAAGGTCTTCCAGTAACAATCCGTTTCTTGGATCCGCCTTTGCATGAGTTCTTACCAAACAAAAAAGAAGAACAAGCTGAAATCGCAAAAGAACTCGGTGTTACAGTGGAAGAAATTGCTGCCCGTACAGCAAAATTACACGAAGCTAACCCAATGCTTGGTCACCGTGGTTGCCGTTTAGGTATCACATACCCTGAAATCAACGAAATGCAAGCACGTGCTGTCTTTGAAGCTGCTGTTGAAGTTATGAATAAAACAGGTCGCACAATCGTTCCTGAAATCATGATTCCACTTGTCGGCACAAAGAAAGAATTAGACCTTGCTAAAGCAGTTGTTGTTGCAGTTGCTGATGCTGTTATGGCTGAAAAAGGCGTAAAATTTGAATACCATGTTGGTACAATGATTGAATTGCCTCGTGCAGCTATCACAGCTGATAAAATTGCAGAATCAGCTGAATTCTTCAGCTTTGGTACAAACGACTTAACTCAAACAACTTTGGGCATGAGCCGTGACGATGCTGGTTCATTCTTGCCAGAATACGTTCAAAAAGGCATCTATGCTCGTGATCCATTTGCTTCACTTGACCAAGAAGGTGTTGGCGCTTTGGTTGACATTGCCGTTCAAAAAGGTAAAGCAACTCGTCCAAACATCAAACTCGGTATCTGTGGCGAACACGGTGGTGATCCAGAAACAATTGATTTCTGTCACAGAGTTGGTTTGACATATGTGTCTTGCTCACCATATCGTGTGCCAATCGCACGTTTAGCAGCAGCACAAGCAGCCGTTCGCAACGAAAAGAAATAAGCTTTAGCTTAAACTCTTTTAATCCCCTGCTTTTAAGTGGGGGATTTTTTTATGCAAAACAATATTCAAAAAAACACCTCTTGCCTAAATAAATTTAATCTGCTATCTTACAAATAATCATCAAAAAAAAAACGGAGACTCAAATGGCAAATATTGAAATGGTTTTGAATAAATTTATTAAAGAGGATCAACCTGATCATCCTCTTATCATTGATGAAAATAAAATTCCAAACACAGCTTTTTTGCATAATGCAATTCAATCGGATAACCGTTCGTACTTCTTTGGAAAAGAAAACAATCGCGTTGACTATGATCTAATTTCATCCGTTTATTTAATGGATTATCAATTTAAAAATCAAACCGAAAACTTTGGAAAGAAAAATCCTTATGCCGCTGATTTTAATATTCCACCACTACTTGGAAATGATGGGGTTTTGTTTTCAAAAGAAGGACCAACCCTATTTCGCTTATCTTTGGATGAATCTAATCCAGGCTTTCAAGAAATCAACTTGAAAAACAATAAAATTAACTTAATGTCATTTTCAAAAGCAAAAGAGATGATTTCAACTTGGTTAAAAAATGATCCTCAAACAGCAGAAAAAACTTTAGAAAAATTAGGAAAAATTTATTCAAAAACAACTGCATCTAAACTAAAAAAACCTTCAACAAAAAAAATATATCCACATTTTTCAGATATTTATCGCTATTTTGCCTTAAAAGACTGTTTTAATCTAGGTTCAAAACAACTGGATATTGTTAGCAATAACTTCCCTATTCCTCCTGTTTTAACAAAAGGGAAAAAATTAATTTTAAAAAAGAACAATATTTTTTATAAAATCGAATTTGGTAAAAAAATTACGTTTGAACGCCTTTCAAATCTTGGCCATTTCTTGATGACAAGAAATGAGTTAGATGGGATGTTGAGCGAAATAAAAAAACATCGCCTCTTTAATGAAAAAACAAATGCCGTTTGCTCAGCATTAAATGTGGTATATAGACAGAATGTTGCGCCTGAATTTTCCAAAGCAGAAAACGATCAAATTCCGGTGAAACATTCTTCTCGTCCTTCAGATCCAAACTTATATCTGTTGCGAACCGGATTGGATAAAACAGCTTAACAAAGGATTTTTTATGATTGAAATTTCAATGGCCATCGTTATCTATAATAATAAAATTTTAATTGCACAACGCAAAAAAGGAAAATTTCCAGAACTTTTATGGGAATTTCCCGGTGGAAAACTTGAAAAAGGAGAAACTCTTCAAGAATGCGTCATCCGCGAATTCAAAGAAGAAATGGAAAAAGAAATAAAAGTTCATGATCTTTTCATGAGTCATATTCATACTTATCCGGAAAAAGGTGATTTTCATCTCCATGCCTTTTGGGGTAGTTGCACAACAGAACATCTACCCGCTTTATATGAGCATAATGATGCCAAATGGATATCCTTATCAGAGATAGATGATTATGAATTCTGCCCTGCAGATAAACCTTTTATTGACGCTTTAAAAAAATTAAATAACCTACCGATTTTTAAATAAATTTGATGACGACTTCGAATAACTTTATGTATCATTTTTATTCGCAAGTAAATATTCAAACAATCTATTCTCTTATTTTTCAAAAAAAAGAGTCAAAAAATATACTTTTTGACAAAAAAACATTTACCAAACAAAAAATTTTTGTTATAATATAAAGATAAGGGATATAAAAGATTTCGGGGGCTTAAATGATATTTTGGACAACAGTTTTAACATTCTTGATTGGATTAATGACTGCAATGTTATTCCCACGTTCGGATCGAATTAACGTTGAGGAAGTGCCTATTTCAGAATCTTATGTGGCCAGTTTTGTTGCCCAACATCAATTTGCCAGAGATTATGCTGATCAAATTTCATTTACTCTACCCTATATCAATCCAAGTGTCGGCAAAGATAAACCTAGTGGTAAAGCACAATATATTCATATTTTTAAAGATGAATTTGATGATATCAATATCGGATATATGCCTGAAATTATGCCTGATGATGTTTCAAGAAATACCTTTCCGACAGATGGATCTTACACATCCGCCATTGTTTGCATGGATGGTCTTGATAAAAAAGTTTCAACAGGTGCCAGCGAAACATATGTTTATGGCGATGTTGTTTCTTGTCAAACTCAAGCTCAAACTTTTAAATATGTTTTAACCTATGGGGCGTTATTCCCTAGAATCGGCATTCAACACAATCTTTTTAAAAGCAGGATAGACACTTCCGAAAGTAGTGACACCTATCGAAACCATATCCTATGGGAAAAAGCATTAGCAAAAAGAACAAAAGGCGATCCTGATTGCGGTTTTGTAGGAATAGAAGAAAATTTACCATATATTTTCTCAGCAAATGGTAAAAAAAGAAAAATTCCTTATAATTTATATAAAGTTTTTGAAGATAATAATTATTTTCCAGGAGAAAACACCTATGATTATCAACCAATTTTTTGCATCACGCCGGTTAATTCTCCCTATGTTACAGACGGGTTAATTTATCACTTTGATGCAACCATGAATGCTCAAGCAGAAAATGGTGCACCGCTTCATAAAGAAACAAAAACGGAATGGTTAAATATTATTAGTCAACAACCAACAACTATTTTCGGAGGCATTGGCAATGCAAAATGGAATCCAAACAACGAAATGCCTTTGGCAATGATGAAGGATGTTTCATTACAAATACCCATTGAAGGATCAACAAAAATCACCAATGAATTTACCTTATCTTTTGTTGCCCAATTTGATGTTTATGAATCCATTATTGATACTCAATCACCCTTATTTTCAACGAATAATGGATCTTTCCCTTATATTATTGCAAAATACAAATCCGGAGATTTAACCATAACCATATATAAAGAAGGCAACATCGAATTAAGTGAATTAAAAGCAACAATTCCCCACTCCATCACAGCTATTTCTTATGTACTTGGACCAAAATTCCACCACCTCTTTATTAATGGAAATCTTGCTGCAACAAAAACATTTCCCGGTAATGAGTTTTTACCACCACTTAATGCGACAACACTGATGATTTCAGAATCCCCTAGAGATATGGGTGGAAATAAAATAAATGCTGATATGTATAATATAAAAATATATAATCGCGTTTTAAACCAAGACGAAATCAGACATAATTTAAAAACAGAAAAAAAACGATATAAATTTTAAAATAACAAGGAGGCGCTTATGAATAAACAATTTAAAAATCAAGAAAAAGGCTCCGTTCTTATTGAGGTTATTGCAGTCGTCGCCTTACTGGGAGTTATGGGACCACTTCTTTTTAAACAAGTTTCAAGCCGAAATGAAGAGGTTGAAAATATCAATATTGCCTCTGAAATACGCATTATGAAAGAGGCTTTTTCCTCTTATATTATGAACTATCATGCGGATATTTCTTGTAATGAGCAAAATAAATGCTCACCAGATACAACAGCCATACAATCTTATTTACCTGCCGGTTTTGAAACCAGCATGGGCGGATATAACTTTGTGATACTTAAAAATGCAACAAGCCAAGGTAGTAGCACCCTACAAGGGTTTATTATACCTAATTTAGCTACCCTTGGTCTTGAAGGATTGAGTTTAAAAAGAGTTGCCCGCATCGCCACCTTAATTGGAGCTGATGGCGGTATTTTAAGAAAATCAAAGGACAGGATTAACGGAACCGGTGGTGCATGGCAAATGGACAAAACATCACTGACCAATGCCGGCATTACAGTGGATAACACATTAGACCACCTTTTTATTGCTACAACCGGTATTGATACTTATATTCCTACTGTTAAATACGAAGACTTTGATCAATCAAATATTTTAATGCCTGATGACGGTTTTGTCAGCAAACGCTTGCATGCATGGAATTACTTTTCTGTCGGACAAGTAAACAACTCTTCAGATACCGCTAGATGTTATGAATTAAACCATAACTCTCTTTCAACAACTTCTGACGGCACAACAACAGCTTCTAGTGATGTAATTTATAATGCAAATGAAAACAGTTGCGACCCATTATTTTGGGTTTCAGCGGATGGTGGTGATGATTCAGGAAATGTTTTTGTTAAAAATCAATTACATTTCCGCTCATTACCTGATCCATCAAAATCGCCATCTATTGTTATTGCAAGTGAACCATTAAGTACAACAGATAAGCGCCCAGCCTCTGTTTTAATTGAGGGAACAGGAACAACCTCAGCAACACCAACCGTTGATGAAAACAAAAAAAGACAAATCGTTGTTTACACATCCAACGGGAAAGAAGCAATCGTTATTAACGGACAAGGTGAAATTATTGCCAGAGGAAGTGATACTTTAAAAAATAGCGAAGCAATGTCTGGTAAAACAGGTGAAAGTGAAACATTAACCATTAAAAATGGTAGAATGGAAACAAATGTAAAAGCTACAAAATCATCAACAGAAGCCGGATCAGCTCAAGCCTATAAGGTGGACCCTCGACACATTTCCGTTATGGGAGATATTCGTCTTGAAAGTCGAGGTGGCGCAAAATTAAGCGATCTCCTCCCTAAATATCAACTCAAAGAAGTGATAACCATTTCAACCAAAGACGATAAATTCTCTGCCACAGTTCCGGGAACAATTCCGATGCCTTCTTGCTTAAATGAGCACGTACCTGCGATTGTTATTACTCCGGTACAATGGCACCAAACAACAGAACAGGAAATTACTGATACTGTTTCAAAATATCTTGTTGCACAAGATAACGGCTTATTAACACCCGTAGCAGATAAAATCCCAAGTACGTACCCCATTTTACCTCGCGTATCCATTACTTATGACAGCGCGGCTAATAAAGAATATCATCATCAAGCAACAGAAAAACCTGTTAATGATAATTGGAAAGTTAGCCTCTATTATACACAACAAGATACTGCGATTACAGACATAATTGAACCAATCACAGCACTTGTTCACACATACTGTGTATATGTTGGCACAAGCGCCGTGACAGAAAGAACTGCAGATGGTGTAGTAAAATAAAAGAGGCTCAATCTTTTAGGACTATCACCCTGCTCCTCTTGGGAAAATATAAAAAATATCCTCTGCTTACACAGAGGATATTTTTTTCAGGCAACCACTCTCTTGAATTATCTTTCTTTTTTATTGTCATAATAAATACAAAAAAAACCGCTCCGAAAATAGAGCGGTTTTTCGTAACCTGATATCGATTAACGAGAATAGAACTCGATAACCAAATTTGGTTCCATTTGTGTTGCATATGGAATATCAGCCAATTGCGGAACACGGATAAATTTACCAGATCCGGCTTTTACATCAACTTCCATATATTCAGGAACTTCGCGATCCGTTGCAGCCAAAGCATCAATGACCAAAGCCATTTCTTTAGCTTTTGAACGAATGGAGATTTCATCACCCGGTTTAACCAAGTATGACGGAATGTTTACTTTTTTACCGTTAACAAGAACATGACCGTGGTTTACAAACTGACGAGCAGCAAAAACTGACGGAACAAATTTCATACGATAAACAACTGAATCTAAACGTGTTTCCAAAATACCAACCAAGTTTTCAGAGCTATCGCCTTTACGACGAACAGCTTCAGCATAATATTTACGAAGTTGTTTTTCAGAAACGTTGCCGTAAACACCTTTTAATTTTTGTTTAGCGTGCAACTGAACACCGTAGTCCGTTAATTTTTTACGGTTTGCACCGTGTTGACCCGGACCATAATTTCTTTTTTCAACAGGGCTTTTTGCTTTACCCCAGAGGTTAACGCCTAAACGACGATCAATTTTAAATTTAGAACTTAATCTTTTTGACATAGTATACCTTTCTTTTATAGCCAGAGCCTTTGTAAAAGAAGAAAACAAAAACTCCTTGTTGTCCCCGATAGTCTTTGACCGAATTGCCAAAGCGTGGCCCTAACCTATTGCTAACACCCGCATTCTCAGGGAATAGCCGTTATTTTATACAAAAAATCTTTAAAAGTCAAGCATTTTTTCTTATATAAAAAAAGCCCTCATAAAGAGAGCTTTTTCTTATTTGACTTCTATTAATAAATTTCTAATTTTTCATCAATTGTGACCCCCGGCAAATAATCAATCAGAGGTCTTTCAATAAACGTATAAGCCCCATAATCCTCATCCGTATAAGCTTTCATACAGGCTCTAACACAAGAAACCATAATATTTGCCGTAAATTCAGGATTTATACCTTCAGCTTCATATTTTTGGTTAACTTGCATTCCTGTTCTTTCTAAACAAACAGAATGATTTAATGTGTTATATTTATTAATATTTTTAACTTCAATCACCTCTGTTGGATCATTTTTAAAATATGGATCGGCAAGAATTGCTTTTTCAACCAAAGCTAAATCAGCACCTTTTTCAAGCTCTAAATAAACTTTTCTCTTTTGTTTACCACGACCATTGGCCAAAGTTAACGCAACAGCATCTTTCACGCCTTCAATTTGTTTCACTTGAACGGTATGCCCCATACTTCTACCACCATTTTCTCCGCCAAAAGTTGTTGTCCCATGACCAGTGATAGAAACAAGTTTCATAATGGCTCTGATTGCAGAATCAGTACCCGGATCCCAACCGGCACCAATAATAGAAACAACCTTTTTGGATTTTGCAGAAATATCCAAATCTCTTCTTATTGACGCAATGTTAGCGTGTTCATCATAACTGTCAATCGTTGAAATGCCAAGCTCATGATATTGTTTAACCCGTTCTGGCACTTCTCTTGATGGAATACATAAAATGGCGACATCAACATGTTCTAATTCAGTAATATCAGAAACAACAACTGTATTTTCCAAATCCGGATCTTCATATTTTAATGAAGAAGCACGTCTAACAACACCGGCCAAAACCAAATCCGAACATTCAGAAATAGCCCGTTTACAGCCACGTCCAACATTCCCCCATCCAACAATTGCAACTGATATTTTTTGCATTAATATACTCCTGATAAATTATAATATAAATCTTTATATTCTTTTGATGATCTATCCCAAGAATAATCTTGTTTCATCGCCATTTTTGTAAGCGATTTAATATGTTCCGGACGGTCAAAATAAGTTGCATTAGCCCATCCGATTGTATTATAAAGCGCTCTAGATGAAATATCTCTAAACTTAAATCCGGTACCAACTCCATAAGATTCATTATAGTTAAAAATAGTATCATCTAAACCACCAGTAGCCCGACCAATCGGCAAAGCTCCATAGGTTTGACTTACCATTTGTTTCAAACCACAAGGTTCATAAATAGAGGGGACAAGTGAAAAATCAGATCCAGCATCCATTAAATGCTCCGTTTCTTGATCAAAACCGATCTTCACCCCAATCTGCCCTTTATATTTATTGGGCAATAATGAAAAGTAATCTTGAATCCAACTGTCACCATTTCCCATAATGGCTACCTGACACTGCATCGTTTGCAAAACAGGTTCCAAACACTCCGTCAACATTTTAACGCCTTTTTGCTCTGTTAAACGCACAGCCATTGAAAAAATCGGTTTATAATCATCCTGAGACAATCCAAATTCCTTCCGCAATTCTCGTTTATTCAACTGTTTTGCTTCATCAAAATTTTCAAATGAATAACGCTTAGGAATAATCAAGTCCTTGGAAGGATTCCATAATTTTGTATCAATTCCATTTAAAATCCCCACCAAATCTCCTTGTCTTTCTCTTAAAAGGAAATCCAGTCCTGCCCCATATTCCGGCGTTAAAATTTCCTTAGCATAATTTGGCGAAACCGTATTTAATTTATCCGCAAAACGAATACCGCCCTTTAAAAGATTAATTCGGCCATAATCTTCAAAAGCACCGGCATGAAAATCACGCCATTCAATTTTAGCATACGGAACAACATCTGAACCAAAACGTCCCTGATATGGCAAATTATGCAATGTTAACAAACTTTTTGTTCCATAAAAAAACGGATCATTATCATGCTTCAAATAATAAGGAATTAAAGAAGTTTGCCAATCGTGAACATGAATAACATCCGGCTTAAAATTCATATCTTTCGCCGTTTGAAGAGCCGCACGACAGAAAAATGAAAAGCGATAAGCATTATCCTGATATTCCTGATGCGTTGCGCAATCATCATAAAGCCCATGCTGACGCCAAATCGGTCGCCCAAAATATTTATTAAACTCAATAAAATAGGCTTCAACACCAGGCACATAATCTGAGCGATGCACACTAAAAAATTCTTGACAATTACCCATTGCAACACAGTTACCCTGCATCACTCGATAAAGCCCAAATTTTTGATAATCAATGCCAGAATAAAGCGGAATAATCACTTTTATATTTACATGATGAGCTTCTGCCAAGGTTCTTGGCAAAGCCCCAACAACGTCACCCAACCCTCCTGTTTTGATAAACGGAGTCATTTCACTTGCAACAAATAAAATGTTTTGCGTCATATAAAATCCCCTTTAACGTTATTTCTCTTTTTGAGTATAAACAAAAACAAAACCCTTTGCAAGTACAATTATTTTATTTTTTCTTGATTTTTCGTTTAAATCAGGATAAAGTAGTTAAAAATAAGAAATAAAGGTTTTAGGATGAGTGTTTTAGGTGTAGAAAGTTCGTTTAACGGTTTAAAGTGGGTTTATAAAAATATTGATGAAAGATTAGCACTAGCAATATCACAACGATTTGACTTACCTGATATTGTGGCAAAAATTTTATCTGCACGCATTCATAATTTAGATGAAATCAATGCTTTTTTATATCCCACATTAAAAAATAATTTACCCAACCCCTTCTCGTTAATTGATATGAAAAAGGCTGCTGAAAGAATGTCTGTAGCCGTTTTAAATAACGAGCCAATCGGTTTAATGGGCGATTACGATGTGGACGGAGCAACATCCACTGCTCTTTTAAAAATGTTTTTAGAAGAACTCGGCATTTCAGTTTTCTGTTATATACCAGACAGAGAAGATGGATACGGTCCCAGTGCTATCAAAATGCATGAATACTTTAACAATGGATGTAAAGTCGTTGCAACACTTGATTGCGGGATGACCGCATTTGATCCCATCCAAGAAGGAACAGACCTTGGGTTGGATGTGATTGTTTTAGACCATCACGATGCCGATGAAAAACGCTATCCCAATGCCTATGCCATTGTTAACCCCAAAAGATTAGATGAAAATCCAGATCATCCTTGTCACTATATGGCTGCTGTCGGCGTTGTTTTTTTATTCACAGTCGCATTAAACACCATCTTACGGGAAAAAGGATTTTATAAAAATAAACAGGAACCAAATTTAATCAAATATCTGGATTTAGTTGCATTTGGAACCGTTTGTGATGTTGTTCGCCTTCAAGGGGTAAACCGCCTTTTTGTTAAAGCCGGCCTCAAACAAATGCAAACGCAAAACAATTTAGGTCTTAGAGCTTTGGCCCAACTTGTTAACTTATCAGAACCCGCCTCAGCGTATCATTTAGGATATGTTTTCGGCCCCAGAATTAATGCTTGTGGTCGGGTTGGCAAATCAGATATTGGCATGCATCTGCTTTCCGCCTCTGATCCTATTAAAGCCGGTGTTTTAGCTCAAGAGTTAGAAGCATTAAATCTAACAAGAAGAGAAATCGAAACAAGCGTATTATTAGAAGCCATTGAACAAGTTGAATCCCGCCCACTTGAAACACCATTCATCGTTGTTCAAGGCGAAAATTGGCATCAAGGCGTTGTCGGGATTGTAGCCGGCCGATTAAAAGATAAATATAACATGCCTGTTTTTGCCCTCAGTATTGAGGAAGATGAAATTAAAGGTTCTTCTAGATCCGTTCAAGGCGTTGACCTTGGAACTCTTGTTATGAATGCTATTCAAAAAGGTATTTTAAGTCGTGGCGGTGGGCATCCAATGGCAGCAGGTTTTTCACTTAAAAAAGAAAATCTGACTCTTTTCAAAGACTATTTAAAAGAAAGTATCAAAAGCGATATGATTGCAAATGACGGAAGTCTATTGGAAATTGATGCTGTTTTAGATGCACAAAGTGCCACGATTGACTTAATGGATAACATTCTGTTATTGGCTCCTTTTGGTGAGGCAAATCCGGAACCTGTTTTTGTTTTGAAAGATATGTTAATCAGCAAAACAACCATTTTAAAAAATGGACATATTGCTTGTGTTTTATCTTCTAAATCAGGCAAATACATCAATGCCATCGCGTTTAGGGCCGTTGATACAGAACTGGGACATAAATTACTCAACAAAGAAAAAAATTACCTTCATATTGCCGGCACATTAAAGAAAGACACTTGGAAAGGAAATACAAAAGTTCAAATGCAGATTATCGATGCTGCTTTTGCTACTTAAAATATTTTTTACTTGCCTTTTAACTCTATTTTATGTAAAAGAAGAAAGACTTAAGGAGGTTTCTTAAAATGATCACAACTGTTTTAGCATTATTAACTGGTTACTTAATTGGCTCTATTCCCTTTGGATTGGTCTTAACAAAAGCTGCCGGCTTAGGCGACATCAGAAAAATCGGTTCCGGCAACATCGGAGCAACAAATGTTTTAAGAACAGGCCGTAAAGATTTAGCCTTGTTGACACTCATCTTAGATGCCGGTAAAGCAGCCATTATCGCCCTATTGTTTAAATATATCTCTCAAAATGAGATTATCGGGGTATTATCCGGTGTTGCAGCCATTATCGGACATAACTATCCTATCTGGTTAAAGTTTAAAGGAGGAAAAGGTGTTGCAGCCACTTTAGGGTTAATGATCGCAATGACTCCTGTTGTCGGAATTTTAACAGCCCTCACCTGGTTGTTTATGGCATTTACATTTAAATACTCTTCTCTTTCAGCTTTAACGGCTTTAGCTTTATCACCTGTTTATGCCATATTCTTCGAAAGTCCAATTATCTCCTTAATTTATTTGGGTCTTGCTGTTCTCTCCTTTTATCGACATAAAGAAAATATTAAACGCATCTTAAAAGGAGAAGAAAGCAAAATTAAACTCAAACGGAAGGCTTAAAATAAATGAATGCAAAAGAACGGTTTGCTTATTTAAAACTGGCACTAAGCCAAAATGTTGGCCCTGTCACATTTAAAGCACTTTTAAAGCATTTTAAAAGCGCTGAGCAAGCTATTGAAAACATTTTGGATTATAAATTTCAATCATCCAAAAGAGTTATTAAAATAGCACCCGATTCTTTTGTTTATGAACAAATGGAAACAGCGCAAAAAATGGGCGCTGAGATTTTATTTTTTAAAGATGAAACCTATCCAAAACTATTAAAATTTATTGATGATGCTCCCCCAGTTTTATTTCTTTATGGGCATAAGGAATTATTAAATAAAAAAGGAATTTCAATCGTTGGAAGCAGAAATGCTTCTTTAAACGGAATTTCCCTTACAAGAAAAATCGCTTATGATTTATCATCACAAGATGTTTGCGTTATATCCGGTCTTGCAAAAGGAATCGATCGGGCAGCACACGAAGGCGCATTAACAAACAATGAATCAACAGGATCCACTGTTGCCGTTTTAGGAACAGGCGTTGATATTCTTTATCCAAAAGAAAATCAAGATATCTATGATAAAGTAAAAGAACAAGGCCTGTTAGTAAGCGAAATGCCTTTTGGAACAAAACCAACCCCATCTGCATTTCCTCGTCGCAACAGAATTATTTCAGGATTAAGTTATGGAACTCTTGTTGTGGAAGCGGGGTTAATGTCCGGTTCGTTAATTACTGCTCGTGAAGCGCTTTCTCAGGGAAGAGAAGTTTTTGCCATTCCGGGATCCCCTCTTGATTCAAGATCTGCCGGGCCCAATCAATTAATCAAGGATGGCGCTCATTTAGTATCTTCCGCAGAAAATATTTTAAATATTATTGATACAGAAACTTCTTTCAGATTTTTTGATTCATATAATAATTTTGAGCAAATGGATACTCTTACTCTTAAAATAGCTGAAACAGAAATTGAAACAGCAAGAAAAACTCTTTTGGAAAAACTTTCTCCGCAAGCAACACATATCGATGTTTTAATCAGAGAAACAGGGCTTGCGCCTTATATTGTCAACACCATATTAATGGAATTAGAAATTGCCGGAAAAATTGAACGTTTTGCCGGTCAATATGTCGCTCTTATCTATAATAATGAATGGGTTATATAATGAAACTTGTTATCGTGGAATCTCCGGCAAAAGCCAAAACGATTAATAAATATTTAGGAAAAGATTATCTTGTTATGGCCAGTTTTGGACATATTAGAGATGTTCCTGCAAAAACAGGATCTGTCAGGCCACATGAAGATTTTGCCATGGATTGGGAAGTTCAAGCAAGAGGGGAAAAAACCGTTCGTGAAATGATAAAAGCATTAGCCAAAGCTGATGCCCTTTATTTGGCTTCTGACCCTGATCGCGAAGGAGAAGCTATTGCTTGGCACGTTGTTCAAGAATTGAAAAAAAGAAAAAAATTACCGGATTCTATGCCTATTCATCGGGTTGTTTTTCACGAAATCACGAAAAATGCCATTTTAGAGGCCATTAAAAACCCACGCGATATTGACATGCAATTAGTTGATGCCTATCTGGCCAGAAGAACATTGGATTATTTGGTTGGTTTTTCCATTTCTCCATTGCTTTGGCGCTCACTTCCAGGCGCAAAATCTGCCGGACGTGTTCAATCTGTTGCCTTACGTTTGGTCTGTGAACGCGAAGATGAAATCACTGCTTTTATTCCCCAAGAATACTGGTCAATCACAACGCTTTTATCAACGCCTTCCAATGAAACTTTTTCTGCAAAGTTAACTCATCTCAAAGGTGAAAAGCTTTCAAAATTTGATCTCAATAATCAAACCACGGCAAAAGAAGCAGAAGAAATTGTTAAAAATGCTTCTTTTAAGGTTTCAGTTATTGAAAGAAAACAAACGAAACGAAACCCTGCTCCGGCATTTACAACCTCAACAATTCAACAAGAAGCTTCCAGAAAATTAGGTTTTTCGGCAAAAAAAACCATGCAGTTAGCTCAAAACCTTTATGAAGGGGTTGACATCGGCGGAGAAACTGTCGGTTTAATCACATATATGAGAACAGATAGTGTTGCTCTTTCAACAGAAGCAACAACCGCTATTCGCGAACTTATTGCAAAAGAATATGGTACAGATTACCTTCCGGAAAAGCCACGTATTTATAAAAACAATTCTAAAAATGCACAAGAAGCGCATGAAGCTATTCGTCCAACAAATGTGATGCGCACACCTAACTCCATTGCAGCGCATTTATCAGCTGACCAAAGAAAACTTTATGAACTTATCTGGAAAAGAACGGTTGCAAGCCAAATGCAAAGCGCTATTTTAGATAAAGTCGGCATTGATATTTTAGCCGAAGATGGTTCAGCCCAATTAAGAGCAACCGGCCAAACCATTGCTTTTGCCGGATTCATCAAAGTTTATAAAGAAGATGTTGATGATAAAAATCAAGAAGATGATGAAAAAATGCTTCCACCGATGAATGAAACCGATCCATTAAAAATCGAAGACATTCAAACAGAACAGCATTTTACAGAAGCCCCCCCTCGTTTTTCAGAAGCAAGTCTTGTGAAAAAGCTGGAAGAACTTGGCATTGGTCGTCCATCAACCTATGCAACCATTCTTTCAGTATTACAAGAAAGATCTTATGTTAAATTAGTTGCCAAGAAATTCATCCCTGAAGATCGAGGAAAAATTGTTACAGCCTTTTTGGAAAATTATTTTAATACCTATGTGCAGTATGATTATACAGCTCAAATGGAAAACAAGCTAGATGAAATCACTCAAGGCGCTTTAAAGTGGAAAAATGTGTTAAATGATTTTTGGAGCACATTTGATGCCACGGTAAAAGCTGTTCCACCAAAAATGACAGATATTCTTGAAACTGTTTCAAAAACGCTTGAAAAACAACTGTTCCCAACGGAAGAATCCAGAAAATGCCCTGATTGTGATAACGGGAAACTTGCCTTACATATTGGTAGATTTGGCGCTTTTATCGGCTGTTCAAATTATCCAACTTGTAAATATACCAAACAGTTTGCCTCCATTACCCCACCGGAAGTTGATGAAAATGGGAAAATCATTGAGACATCAAGTGAAGAAAAACAATCAACTGTTTTAGGTAAAAATGCCGCAGGACTTGATGTTTTATTAAAAAAAGGACCTTACGGTTGGTATGTTCAATTAGGTGACGGCAAAGAAGCTAAACGAACAAGCATTCCAAAATCAATGGATCCCACAACAATTTCCATTGAAAAGGCATTGCAATTACTTTCTTTGCCACGCATGCTTGGAAATGATCCTGAAACACATGAACCAATTGAAGCGGGGCTTGGCAAATTTGGTCCATATATTAAAAGAGGAACAACATATCAATCATTAACACCAGAAGATAATATTTTAACAATTGACTTTGATCGAGCGATTGCACTTCTTTCTCAAGCAAAAGAAAAAACAAAATCCAAAGATCTCGGCAAATGGCAAGATGATAAAATAACTTATCAAATTGGTAGATATGGCCCCTATGTTAAGTGGAAAAAGATCATGGCTTCTGTTAAACAAAAAGATAGTATTCCAACGTTGGAAGAAGCCATTTCTCTTATTCAGGATAAGATGCATCAAAAATAAAATTTTGCAGGATAAAGCGCTTGCAAAAAGGTGAAAAGTGTTATATAAATTTTAACACGATTGCGGTATTTTATCTTATATTTACCGTCAAATGCATTTATCACTAACGAAAATGGGAATATAAAAATGATTACTTTTTTTAATAAATTTGCCAATTCTTGGGGTGCAAAAATTATTTTAGGATTTTTAACCTTAAGTATGATTGCTTTATGGGGTCTTGGTGGCTTAACAAACATCAATATGTATAACAATGATGCGATAACCGTCGGGAAAGTTTCAATCTCAACACAACAAGTTGCCCAAAGATTTGACCAAGAACGTAAAGATTTATCAGCTAAAATCGGCGGGAAATATATTTCACCAGCTCAAGCCTTAGAAATTGGTTTATTACAAAAAGTGATTCAAGAAGAGATTTACAAACAAGTTCAATACCAAATCAAAGAAGATTTAGGGTTATCTGCTTCAAATGAAGCTGTTCAAAAATATGTTGAAAATAATCCTCTTTTCAAAGATGCTCTTGGAAATTTTGATAAAAATATTTTTTATGCCTTTTTATCTCAAAGAGGCCTTTCAGAAACCGGCCTTGCTTATCAATTAAAAGAGGAACTTTCTTACAATCATTTAAAAGATACCGTATCCGATTTATCTTATGAAACAACCCCTATTAACAAGCTTTCATATTTATCCTCAAATGAAATGAGAGATGTTACGGCATTATTTTTAAAACCGGATGATTTAGCAATTAGCGAACAACCCTCCCCTGAAGATTTAACAAGTTACTATGAAGCATACAGTGAAAATTTCATGAAACCGGAATATCGCAAAATTAGATTAATGCAATTAACACCGGCCACAATGGAAAAATTCATACTGATTAGTGAAGAAGAAATTGCTCAAAATTTCGAATTTGAAAAAACAAAATATGATCAACCTGAAGAAAGAGAATTGCTTCAAATTCTTTTTAAAACAAAAGAAGAAGCTCAAAGCGCTCAAACAGACTTAACACCAGCCAATTTTGAAGAAAAAGCCGCCTCTTTTGGACAAACAAAGGAAGCTACATATTTTGGAATGACGCAAAAAAATCAATTAGCTGAAGCGTTGCAAGAACCTGTTTTTACTGCAGCAAAGGGGACCCTGACACAACCGATTGAAACTGAATTAGGCTGGCAGATTTTCTATATTAAAGAAATTAAAGAAGCAACAAAAACAGATGAAAATACTATTAAAGCTGAAATCAGAAAAAATCTTATTAACAATAAAGCCTATGATAAATTAGCGGAAATTTCTCGCAAAATTGAAGATTTGCTTGGAGAAGGAAAATCTTTAGCTGAAACGGCCGCAACATTATCTCTTGAAACAAAAGAATTACCATTCCTTGATGTTGCTGGCATTGATATTTCCGGTCAATCAAACGAATTTGTTACACCTGATCTGATGCAAGAAATTTTCACATTAAAGCAAGGAGAAATTTCCTCTTTAATCGAACATAATAATGGATATCTTATCGGTGAAATTGTTGAAATTGATCCTGTTGGAAGCAAACCGTTTGAATCAGTTAAAAATGAGGTTATTAATCTCTTTAAAGCTGAAAAACAAAAAGAAATTTTTGCTAAAGTGGTCGAAGATTTAACACAAAAAGCCAAATCTGGGGTAGCTCTTGACAAACTTTCGAATGGAAAAGAAGGCTCATTTAAGCTTGAAAAAGCAACCGCTTTAACAAGAATGAGCAATCACAATTTATTTAAACCTCACTTAAGCCAAATTTTTGCTCAAGAAAAAGGACTTCAAAATACATCCTTTGTTTTAGCTCCAAATAATCAAGGCGCTGTTATCTTTACTGTAGACACCATTCAAACACCTGATTTTAATCAAAATAACGTTGATTTAACCGCAACAAAAATAGATGAAAAACAAATTAATTCTCAGGCCTTGAATGAAGCCATTTTTAATGATTATTTAAACAAGCTCAAAGTTAAAGTAAATCAAAAAGCAATCAATCAAATTATTTCTCTATATAAAAATCAAGAGTAATTAATATAAAATAAAAAACACCTGTGATATCTTTATCGCAGGTGTTTTTTTATATACTGCGCCAAAACAAAATCCATTCCTCTGTGATAATTATTTTATTTATCAGAAAGAATGAGAGAATACTCACCTAATTGAGATATAAAAAAAAGACATTGTAACCAATGCCTCTTCTTTAAAATCCTTTACTAAAATAATAGCAAACAGATTAGGATGCTTTGAAACCAGCAAATTTTTTGTTAAATTTCGCTAATTGACCGCCTGTATCAATCATACGGTAGACACCTGTCCAAGCCGGATGTGATAACGGATCAATATCTAAACGAACAACAGCACCTTCTTTGCCCAAAGTTGAGCGTGTTTTAAATTCGGTACCATCTGTCATAACAACTGTAATTTCGTGGTAATCCGGATGAATATCTTTTTTCATTTTTAACTCCATAGATTCATTGAGGTCTATTTTATACACGATATAAAAAGAAAAATCAATACTTTTTTTTAAATTAATTCCTTTTTTAGCAAAAAATCAGTCTTCAACATCTTCACTCAATGCCGGATTATCATCTTCTGCTACCAAATTTAAATCATCTTCATCTGCAATTTTATCCGGCGAAACTATTTTTGAACGTAAATCATCATTGATACAATACAAAACCCAAATATCATATCGGGAATGTTCCATAGCTGATAAAGCAGGATTTGAAGAAAACATCCAACCATTAAAAACAGTTTGTTGAACCCCTTCAGAATCTTTTTCAAAAATTCTAAAAAAGGCTGCATTTTCAGGCGTTTCTTCAGGCGGTTTTGTTAAACAACGTTCAGGAACAATCATCAAGGTTCCAAACTCTAATGGTTCATGAACCGTTGCCTTAACAGTTGAAACATGTCCTGTAACCTTATCAACACCTCTAATCATCATCGTTTTTGTGGAAATATCAGCCGCAAAAACCGAATAACTCAAAAAAAGAGAACCAAGCAGAAAAAACTTCTTCATGTCTTCACCTTTTAATTTGTTGAAAGAAAAATAAATTCAGAAACACTATCCTCTAAAGATTTATAATCCTTTGTTTGGCTGATTTTTCCATAATCTTTTAATAACTGTTTACTTTTACCCGGGGTCAATGAAATATACTTACCACCCATAACGCCAACATCTGAAACAGCTGCAATCGTATCTTCTGGCAATGAAACCGAATGATCAATACTCATCAACACATCTGCCGTATAATCTTCCGGATTCAATGTTGTTGATAAAACAGAACCAACTTTAATACCCGCAATACGCACATCAGCGCCCACTTCCAATCCACCGATTTTCAAAAAGTTTGCTTTCAATTTATATCCATCAACAGCCTTTGTATCCACTCTTGAACCGGCAAAAAAGAGGAAAAGCCCCGTAAAAATTAACACACAAAAACCTAAGATTGTTTCAACCGGATTTTTCTTCATTTTGACTACTCCTCTTGCCCATCATCAACATCACTTGATTGAGTATTTTCTTGTTCAACATCTTCTTTTTTCTTATTTTTTTCACGCATATATGCATTCACCTTATCCATTAAATCACTCAAAATCAATGCATCCTGCGTATACTCAAATTCCCCTCCGGAAAGGAAAAATTCTTCATCGGCACCAGGAACAATTTCAATATGTTTTGCGCCAAGAAGCCCATCGGTTTCAATAATAACAGATGAATCAATCGGGATATTCATCGAATTAAAAAATTCCATTTTTACCAAAACCTGATAATTATTATTCAGTGTTTGATCAACAACACGCCCAACTTTTATACCGCCCATGCGAACGTCTGCCCCAACCATCAATCCATCTGATTGGTTAAAAGGGGCATATAACACAAAATCCGTGCCTTTTTTATCTAAAACAGCCCTTGCATGAACGAATAATAAGCTGATGGATAATAAAGCCACCAACAAAACACCTGCAAAAATTTCTTTTTTTTCTGATTTCATTTTTTCCCTCTAAATGGTTATATTTGACACAAATTTATAATCTTTGTCAAGAGCTCTTTTTGTCATTTTAATAAAACTCATTGACGATTTTATTTAAGTATCTTAATATAATAAAAAACAAAGGGTTCTAAAAATGAAGATAAAAGTAATTTTAATATTTTTTTTATTTTTTCTCACTGTTATAGAAGCAAAAGCACAAACACTTTCCTTCATCAGAGATACCGAAATTGAAGGTGTTTTAAAAAGTTATGTTCAAAAATTATTTAAAGCAGCGGATTTGCCCGTTCAAAAAGCAAATGTTGCCATTGTTAATGATCAAGATTTAAATGCTTTTGTTGTTGGTGGACACACTATTTTCATTCATACCGGTTTAATTACACAATCAAAAAGTGTGGACGATCTCATCTTTGTTTTGGCGCACGAAACCGGTCACATAAAAGGTGGACATGTCGTACGCGGGACCGAAGCTTATGAAAGAGCTCAAACAACCGCCTTGATTTCAACTATTTTAGGTGGGCTCGTTGCCGTTGTTGGCCGACCAGATGCAGGCATTGCCGTAATGATGGGGGGAAATACGTCGGCTGAGGCTCTTTACACTACATTCAGACAAACCGATGAAAGCTCTGCCGATCGGATTGCGGTTGACATCATGCATAAAACAAATTATTCCATGGATGGATTCTTAAACACAATGAAATTAATAAAAATGCAAGATCGTTTAACACCTCAAAATGAATGGAGTTATTTAAGAACTCATCCCATATCACAAGAAAGAATGGGGGCACTCGATCGCTTCACACAAAATCCCCTTCCCTTAACAAAGGATATTCGATTTGAACTTATAAAAGCAAAATTAATTGGATTTTTATATCCACCTCAAAGAGTTTTTGATATTTATCGCGCCCAAAATACTCTTCCGGCTCTTTATGCCAGATCTATTGCTCATTATCGAAACAGAGAACTTCAAAAAAGTCTTTCTTTATTAGATAGTCTTATAAAACTAAAACCAAATTTTCCATACTTTTACGAATTAAAAGCCCAATTTTTGCTTGAAACAAACCAAATCGACAAGGCTATCTATTACTATCAGGAAGCTTTAAAACATATTCAACAAGCCCCTCTTATTCGGTTATCGCTAGCACAAGCACTTCTTCAAAAAGAAGATAAAGCAAGCGCTCTTCAAGCTCAAAAAGAGCTGGAAACTATTTTATTAACAGATCAAAATATTCCTTTTGTCTGGCAATTATTAGCAACAGCCTATGACAGAACCAACAAAATAGCTCTCAGAGACTATTCAATGGCTGAATTATATCGGTTACAAAGAGATTATAAAAACGCAGCTAAATCTGCACAAAAAGCCTTAAAGGGGCTAAAAAAAGGAACCGTCACATATCACAAAGCTGAAGATATTTTAGCATTAACAAATAAAAATTAAATAATTATTTCAACATAATAACAGAAAATTGTCTAGCCGGGTTACTCGGATCTCTTCTATAACTCAAATACTGATTATTCTGATATGTGTCAATCAAAACAGAATCAATAAATTTGACACCAGCACGCTTTAAACGATAAACAACATATCCGTGAAAATCAAAATGATAACGTCCCTCTCCTACTTTTTCAAAAAAATGATGCTCAGTTACCGGGAAAAGCGCCTTCATCTTTTCATCCGCTTCAAAACTTTCTTTTTGAATATGAGGTCCAATCCCTGCCATAAGATAAGAAACATCTGCCCCAACTTCAATCATTTTTAAAATTGTATTTTCAATTACGCCTTGAAAAGCACCTTTCCAACCAGCATGAATCGCTGCAACAATTTTACTTTTAGGCTCAAACAATAAAACTGGCGCACAATCAGCCGTTTTAACGGCCAAAGCCAACTGTGGTGTTTTGGTAATCAGAGCATCAACTTGAGGGGCTTCAGCACATGGAGCATCAATGAAAAGAACATCCGCAGAATGCACCTGATTCATCAAGATAAGATTTTGAAGTTTTGCACTTTCTTTGGCATCAAAAAAGCCATGAGAAATACTTTCATTTTGCAAACACGCAACCGTTTCCATTCTTTTTACCCCCTTTTTAAACCTCAATTTTACGTAATTTATTTTTAAATGAACTTTTTTTAATTAGATAGATGCCAAATAAAACCATCGGCACACTTAAAATTTGCCCCATAGAGAAATTTTGCCAAATAAATCCTAAATGACCATCCGGTTCCCTTGTATATTCCAGTAAAAAGCGAAATACCCCATATAATAAAAAGAATAAACCTGTTAAAAATCCTTGGCGTTCCTGAAGCCTTTTTGAAAACCAAAATATACCATTTAATATCACAAAAAGAATAATTCCTTCTAACGCCGCTTCATAAAGCTGACTAGGATGTCTAGGTTCTGGACCACCATCGGGAAAAATAATTGCCCATGGAACCGAATGAGTGACTCTACCAAACAGTTCTCCATTTGAAAAATTGGCTAATCGTCCCAAAAACAATCCAAACGGAGCCACACATACTAAAATATCAGACATTTCTAAAAGAGGTATTTTTCGTTTCTTTGCAAAAAGATATGAGGCGATAATAACACCCAACAAACCTCCATGAAAAGACATTCCTCCTTGCCATAACGCAAAAATTTTGAGTGGGAACTCTAAATAATATGAGGCATTATAAAAAAACACATAACCTAACCGGCCACCTAAAATAATACCAACAGTTGCCCACACCAAAAAATCATCAATTTTCAAAACAGTAAAAACACTTTTTGTTTTCACTGACATTTTGCGCGCCATAAACCACGCACCTATAATCCCAACAATATACGCCAAAGAATACCAGCGTAAAGAAAAAAATCCGATTTGAAAAATGACCGGATCAATTTCCGGAAAAGGAACACCAGAATACATTTTTTCTAACCCCTCTTTATCTGTTATCTAATTACTCTTATGATGCCCTTTTGCGTTAAAAAGGTCAAGTTTTTTATTTTGTTCGATCTGTTTTAAGCTTATTCACAAGCCAACGCCATAAAGAAGTTTTTGAGCGATAGATATTCATAATCACCTTTTCTTTTTTCTTCTTTAATTGCGGAACATTCGTTGTTGCCCCTTGAATGGTATATTTCCATCCGGCCAAAGACCTTCCAGCTGCTGTTTCAAGTTCTTTAAATGCTCTCGGATTCGCAATATCTTGTTTCATAAAATACTTATAATCTGAACGAACAGGTAATAATTTATTATTAATCCTTGTAACTTGTTTTAAAACAGGCCAAGAAGTCTTTGATGTGCACACAATAGCCGTTGTCGAAGGATTAACAACCGTGACCATATCAGGATTTGTGCTATCAATAATCTCAGAAGGTTTTCTTTCCACTGTACGTCTTAAAATTTTATTATAATGGTCTTCAAATGCCTTATCTTCTTTCAAAAACCAATTAACAACGGATGAAAACATCTCTCCTTGTTCTCGCAAACTAAACACTCTTGATAATTGTGTACGACCTGTTTCATTATCTTTATAATAGAATGAAAAACGCTTATTCTCACCATCAAGATAGTGCACTTTAATAATTGATCCCATCTCAATACCATTTTCAATATATTTTGGAGGATTGGCATTCAATTTTGTTGCAGCTCTTTCAAAAGCTTCTTCATGCGCATCTAACAAATAAAAAGGAACATCAGAGCTTTTTTCAAACTGAAAAGAAGGATATTTTACATCACTCAGATTTGCTTTAAAAACTAACCGCAACCATTTTCTTTTTTCATACGTTACCTTTTCAGCGGCATCAATCAATGAGCCCCTAAATGATGGAAATAGCGGTAACGAACGTAATTCTTCGTCATGAATGGGACGATTATTTAATAGATTAATCGCATTTTCTTTGATTTTTTTAGCTGTTTCTTTCGTATCTTCAGCAATCAAATAAAAAGTTACTTTTTTATTTTTTATTTCTTCTTGAGGGGTCATGATATCCAATCCTTTTATACTTGTTTAATTTCACCTATTCCGCCTAGGTGTTGCAGGGCCTCCAATGTTTTTTGTGATAATGCATACTTTTCGGAAAGCTCCACTTCAACTTCATATTCTTTCACCTTCATCCGCAGGAAAATTTTGCATTTTCCCGGTTCGTCCTGAGAAAGAACCTTTTTAAGTTCCTGAAGCGTTTCCATTCCCCCATCCAAATCTAAAATAAGGCAAGAAGCCGTTCGAGCCATTACTTCTGACAAATAGTCAACGGATAATAAATTCATTCTAATTTGTTCATCATCCGGCTTTTTATCCGCACTCATCGTTAATAAAAGAGGTTGCCCTGATTTTAGCTTATCTTTTGAATTTGCTAATAAATCCGAAAAACAAATTGCATCATAAGAACCATATTTATCCGTTGCCGTTATAAACGCAAATTTGTTTCCTTTTTGACTAATTCTCTCACGAACGGATGAAATGATGCCGGCCAATTGAATACGCACAGCACCAGCAACGGCAACTTGTTGTTTTACTTCCGTACTTGGAATCACGCGTAACCGTTCAAACACACTATCAAATGTATCTAACGGGTGAGCAGATAGATAAAACCCAATGGCCTCAGCTTCTTTTTCAAGCTTTTCAAGATGTGGCCAATCAGGAATATCCCTCATTTTTAAACCATTGACAGAGGTGTCTGTTGCTCCGAATAAATTAATCTGTGCACTTTTTCTGCTTTGTGTTGCCGTAGATGCAAACGCTAAAAAGTTTTCAATATTTTCAAAAAGTTTTGCACGATTTTTATCTAAACAATCAAAAGCACCTGATTTAATTAAGTTTTCAATATAACGTTTATTCAATGCTGAGGCATCAACTCTTGAAAAGAAATCTTGAACGGATTTGTATGGCCCATTTTTTTGGCGCTCTTCCACAACCAAATTCATCCCTCCTTCGCCCACATTTCGAACGGCGGAGAGTGCATATCTAACCGAACCATTTTCAACACTAAAATTCACTTCAGACTGATTAATATCTGGAGGAAGAACTTGAATATGCATCTGAGTTAAATCATTTTTAAAAAAGGCCAACTTGTCCGTATTTGTTTTATCAAGCGTCATCGTTGCAGCCATAAATTCAACTGGATAATGCGCTTTCAAAAAAGCTGTTTGATATGCAATATATGCATAAGCCGCCGCATGAGATTTATTAAATCCATACTCTGCAAACTTTGCCATTTTATCAAAAACAAGTTCAGCGGTTGCTCGCTCCACATTATTTTTTACGGCGCCTTCAACAAAAATCGAACGCTGTTTATCCATTTCAGATTTAATTTTTTTACCCATAGCGCGACGCAATAAGTCAGCGCCTCCAAGTGTATACCCTGCCATCACCTGAGAAATCTGCATCACCTGTTCTTGGTAAATCATAATCCCATAGGTTTCTTTTAAAATCCCTTCCAACATGGGGTGCATGTAATCTGGAATTTCTTCACCTTTTTTACGAGCAATATAACTTGGAATACTATCCATCGGTCCTGGTCGATATAACGAAACAAGAGCAACAATATCTTCAATTTTGTCTGGTTGCATATCAAACAAAATTTTGCGCATACCGGTACTTTCAAGTTGGAAGACCCCTGTTGTGTTCCCAGATTTCAAAAGTTCATAGGTTTTTTCATCTTCTAATGGCAAATTATTGATATCAAAAGTAATTTCTTCCTTTTGACGAATAAGTTCTAATGTTTTTTCAATTGTTGTCAGCGTCTTTAAGCCCAAAAAGTCAAATTTAATTAAACTTGCATCTTCAACAAAATGTTTATCATATTGTGTAATCGGCATATCCGATGACGGATCTTTATAAAGCGGAACGATTTCATCAAGTGGCTTATTCCCAATCACAACACCTGCTGCATGCATGGAAATATTGCGATACATCCCTTCCAATTTTAACGCAATTTCAATTAATCTTGCAATTGTATCATCTGCTTGAGCTTCTTTTTGAAATTCCGGTTCCTGATCCAAAGCTTCTTGTAACGTAATCCCTAACGTTGGTGGAACTAATTTTGATAAACGATCAACAACCGGATAAGGAACTTGCAACACTCGACCAACATCTCTGATAACCGCTTTTGCCTGCAACTGACCCAAAGCCAAAATTTGCGCCACATGATCCAATCCATATTTTTGTTGCACATACTCAATTGTTTTAGAACGATTCTCTTGACAAAAATCAACGTCAAAATCAGGCATAGAAACACGTTCAGGATTCAAAAATCTTTCAAAAAGAAGATTAAAACGAAGAGGATCAATATTGGTAATTGTTAAACACCAGGCAACAACGGAACCAGCCCCAGAACCACGCCCTGGCCCAACTGGAACCCCATTTGCTTTTGACCATTGAATAAAATCAGCAACAATCAGAAAGTATCCGGGGAAACCCATTGTTTTAATGATGCTTAACTCATACATAAGGCGTTCATGATATCTTTCCCGTTCTTCTTGCGAACGCCCTTGCATACGCATTTCAAAACCGGCTTCAGCCATTTCCGCTAATTTTTCATCTTCTGTTTTTCCACCGCAATCATAATTAGGAAATGCCGGTTTTTTCTTCCCAGCCAAGAAATAACAACGTTTCGCAATCTCAACTGTATTTAAAGTTGCCTCAGGCAAATCTTTAAATATTTCAAGCATTTCTTCTTCACTTTTCAAGTAATGCTCCGGCGTCACTTTTCGCCTATCCGTTACATCAACAAATGTTTTATCTGCAATACAAAGCAAAGCATCATGCGCCTCATACATGTCTGGCGTTATAAAATAAGCCTCATTCGTTGCAACTAAAGGAATATTTAAATCATAAGCTATTTTTAAAAAACCATCTTCGATTTTTTCTTCAATTTCCGTTCCATGACGTTGAATTTCGATGTAAAGCCTATCCCCATAAGCTTCTTTCATTTGTTGGGCTAAATTTTGAGCATATTCCATATCCCCTTCATAGATAGGACGTGCTAAAATTCCTTGTGGGCCTCCCGTTAATAAAAGCAATCCTTCGGAACACTTTAATAATTCTTCAAACGTTAAATGCGGCGTTCCTTGCTTTCCCTCCCCCGTATAAAAATACTTAAAGAATTGCAACAAAGAAAGATAACCAGCTTCATTTTGAACAAGAACAACAACCTTATCAAACGTTTCTTTATCATCTGCAAAAGAATTTGTTGTTTTTTTAGGGGTTTTAATCAATAACTGACATCCCAAAATGGGTTGAACGCCGGCTTTGACACATACATCCGCAAAATCCATAGCGCCAAAAATATTGTTTGTATCCGTCATGGCAACAGCCGGCACACCTGAATTTGCCGCCCATTTTGCCAGATCCTTCATTTTAATTGCGCCTTCTAAAATCGAATAAGCCGTATGAACACGCAAATGAATAAATTTTGGCGATGCCATCATCGTAAAACTCTCTTAAAATAACCCATTATGCTTTAAGGCTTTTTATTTTACACAAAAATAAAATTTTATGCAAGAAAAAAGCTTTTATTCCGCAAAATACCGAATTACCTTCGTTGTTTTTAAAGAATTTTCACTCAAAACATTTTTTAATTCAACCGGCAACTGCTCATACGACAAACAAGATTGATCTCCTGTTTGCATATTTTTAAGCGTCACCGTTTGGCTTTGAACCTCATCTTCTCCCAAAATCACAACAAACGGCACCCCGATTTTATTAGCATACACCATCTTGTTTTTAAACTTTCCATCAGAGGCATTTGTTTGAACATTAAATCCTTTTTCTCTTAGAGAATTTGCCACTTTTAAAGCATATAAAAGCGCTTCATCCCCCATTGGAAGAACCAAGACATCTGCAGGTGTCTGTGCTTTTGGTTGAATAAGATTTTGATCTTTAAGCAAATCAAAAAATCTTGTTAATCCAATACTCATTCCAACACCCGGAAGCTTTCTGTCAGTATAATAGCCAGACAAATTATCATAACGGCCACCAGAACAAATCGATCCCCAATTTTTATAATCATCTAAAAATGTTTCATATACCGTTCCGGTGTAATAATCTAAACCTCGTGTGATTTTTAAATCAATTTCAAAGGCATTTTCATCAACACCCAGATTTTTCATTGCCTCACACACAAGTTCAATTTCCGCAACACCTTCTTTATACTTTTCATTTTCGATTTCTTGTTTTTTGAGAAAATCCAAAATTTCAGCAACGGTTCCCTGCTTCATCGCAAAAGTCATAATTACTTCAAGCATCTCGTCAGATAAAGCCAAATCTTTCAAACAGGCTTTAACATTATCAAATCCGATTTTATCTGCCTTATCAATAATTCTTAAAATTTCAGAAGACTTTTCAGATAAATTCAATGACTCAAAAAAACCAATCATTACTTTACGATTGTTCAATTTAATATGAAATCTTTCCAACCCTAACTTTTTTAACACATGATACATGATAGATGGAACTTCAGCATCATAAACAACTGCTAATTTTTCACTACCGATAATATCGATATCTGCTTGATAAAATTCCCTAAAACGACCTTTTTGAGGTCTTTCTCCTCTATAACATTTTGAAATTTGATATCTTTTAAATGGAAAAGTTAATTCATTTTGATGTTCAGCAACATATCTTGCCAATGGCACAGTCAAATCAAACCGCATACACAAATCATTATCGCCTTTTGTAAAGCGATAAATTTGTTTTTCCGTTTCTCCACCTGCTTTGGCTAACAAAACATCGGACAATTCTAAAACAGGCGTATCCAACCCAACAAACCCAAAAGATCTGTATGTTTCTTCAATAATATTTTTCATTCTATCAAAAACAAGTTGTTCTGCCGGCAACAACTCCATAAAACCTGATAATGTTTTAGGTGTTACTTTCTGTTTCATTTTTATTCTCCTTCGCATACTCAAAAGCATCCAAATTCACACATTCACCTCTTTCTTCGGCAAAACCTACTTTTCCGCTTTTGTCAAAATAAACAAATGTGATACATTTATCTTTCCGGTATGTCCAAACCTGATTAGGTTCCTCCGTCAACACCGTTCTTGGTGTTCCCAATACATTAACAACTTCTCCAGCAGACCGGCCGACAAATTCTCTTTTTTGAACACGATTAAATCTGGAAGATGTATCAAAAAAATCACCTTGAAAAGAGCTACAGGCGCTCATCAGAAAAAAAGACATCAGCAAAAGATATTTCATTTTTAAATTCCTTTTACGGCATTTTATATAATTTTCCAAGAAAATTCAACCTAAAAATCATTTATTTCTCTTCTTTTTTGATTCCACGGTCTGTTTCGATCTATTAACGAATAGTCAAAAAGAAAAAGCTCTTTCCCATGAATAAAAACATCTAAACTACCCATCTGTTTTAATTTTTCTTTAGAAATAAGATGAGGACACGCAGAATAATCTTTTTTTTGCATTTCAATAGTCAAATCAGCATCTTGACAAGAGACGGGCTCAAATGCAATTTTTTTACCTTTTACTATAAGATAATCGGCGTTAAAAATTTCTGAAGAAGAATAATTTTCAGGATTCTCAGCATTTGCAAGCAACCAATTATCCGAAACAATATGATGGCGATAACTTTCATTTAACAAAAACTTTCCATCCGACATCCGAACTGCTAATAAACGCCCTTCTCTACCCAATTTTATATCACTTTTAGGATAAGTCATGAAAGAAAAAAAGAATAAACCGATTAATAATAACCCCACATATTTAAATCTTCCTTTCATACAACAAAAAATAATAAATCCAAAAGAAAAAAGAAAAAGACCCCAACCAGAAAAAGCCGGAACGGGAACCATCATAAATGGTAAAACGGTTATTTTTTCACCTATATAATGAACAACAAGTAA
This sequence comes from Alphaproteobacteria bacterium, assembly GCA_017647405.1. Lineage (GTDB taxonomy): Bacteria > Pseudomonadota > Alphaproteobacteria > CAAHEQ01 > UBA3637 > RGIG4140. The sequence goes on along the minus strand of JAGCKR010000026.1, from coordinate 17,199 downwards.
AACTTTTTCCGCCCACACGAAAAAAATATCACTCCATTGAAATGCCGCAAAAAGAGCACCCAGCAACAATAACGGCATAATAAACAGTGAAAAAATAAAACTCAGTAGCAGATTACCCAAAATCCCATAAAGAGCTATTTTATGAAAATGATACGCGATAAACGGCCAAGAAACAAGCGTAACAAAAACATTTAATAAAACAAGACTTACCACAAACAAACGGAAAGATTTTTTAATAAAGAATTCTTTCACTTTTGTCTGAACATTCTTAACTAAAACGCATAATGTCAAAACTGCCATAAAAGAAAGTTGAAATCCAACACTTAAAACCAAAACAGGCTTGTAACAAAGGATTAAAAAAGCGGCAACAAACACTGTTCGAATAGAAAGAGCTTGTCTTTTCATGAAAAAACACAAAAAAACAAAAGCTGTCATTATAAATGCCCGAACGGCCGGCGGTTCGGCTCCTGTTAATAAAACATAACAAAAAGAAACGATCAAAGCCACTAATGAACTCAACGCTCTGATTACAAAAGGAGAAACCGGCACTTTAAATGTTAAAACAACTAAAAATAACCTGAAAAAATAATAAACTAAAAAAGAAATAAGACCAACATGAAACCCAGACACTGAAAGAATATGTGTCAGCCCTAAAGAGCGATATAAAACTTCAATCGGCGCTGTAATCAAATCAGCATCACCCACAAGAAGCGCCTGAATAACACCTCTTGTTTCTGGTTTTAAAAAAGATATTTTCTCTTTTAAATATCTTTTAAATTCTTCCAAAAAGGAATATTTAGCACTTGACTCTTTTAAAATCAACACATTAGAAAAATTACCAACAGCGCCAATTCCATCAAAAAATAAAGTTCTGGCTTCATAATATCCACCATATTGAGTGGGATTTGATGGGGGACGTATTAAAAATGTTTTACCAATAATCAAATCCCCTTTTTTGATCATGACCGCATCCGGCTTTTTTAATACACACGTATCTGTTGATATTTTTTTACTTGGTTTTTCAACACCCCTTTTGTCTGAAATTTTATTTAACTCCTCCAAATCCAAACAATTCATTTCATCTTCAGTATCTGATTTATTCCAAATAGCCTTTTTCGACACCCACATTTTGGCTTTATTCACATACACTCTTTCATCTTTTGAGCGGATTAAAACATTTTCAAGTGTTATTCGAGCCGATTGCGGTCTTTCCTCAACATCTATCACCGACCCTATCACATCAGATTTATCAATCGTTTTTATTAAAAAATCCGTATTAACAATAGTGGCATGTAAAGAAGAAATAAAAACTCCTAACACCAGAAAAAAAAGAATAAATGAAAAAAATTTAAACCGACTTCTAAAAAAAAAGAAAAAGGTTAATCCCAAAACAAAAACTAAACAAAGTGAAATAACGGCAAAAGACGGCTCAAACGGTAAGGAAAAATAAATCAAAATACCCAAAATAAAAGACATAATCAAAAAGATGCCTTTATGTTCCTCTTCTTCAAGAAAAAATAGTGGTTTCATTCTATCTAGTTACCTTCTATAAATTTTTTAGGAACACTCTTACGTATCTCTTCATCTATTTTATAAATCATGGCATTTAGCATTTTTTCAAACACTTTTTCTTTCACAGAAATCGAACTGCGTTTGGGCAATGAAGATGTTTCATATCCACCAATATTATGCGTATAAACAGCATCTTCTCCTTTTTCAAAAATAAATTTTAAAGCGTATGACAACGTGTATTTCACATTATCAAAAACATACCAATGACCGGATTGTTCATCCATTTGCGTTAAATACGCCTTTTCAATAACTACTCGCATTTTTAACTGCGTTTCAGGTTTTATTGCCACAAAACGATTCTGTATCCATTTTTTCAAGGATTCTTCGGGTGTTATAGGCATTTCATCCTCAATGTGAGGCAACCTGTCAAATCGTTCAACCGTTGAATTTATCTCAACAGCTGAAGCAAAAACAGAAATTTTCTTTTCTTCTTCAAATGTATTTACCTTAACCATTGTAAATTCAGGTGCGGCACATGCACAACACAAAAATAAAAGAAGAAAAGAAAAATATCTCATTTAGTTAAAATCCTCATGCTTAAAAACATATTGCGTCTGACAAAACTGACATTCCGTCATAATCTGCCCATCTTGATAAAGCTCTTCTCTTTCTTGATCTGTCAACCGACTTAAAAATCTTTTCATCTGATCTTTATGGCAAGAACAAGAAAAATGAGGCACTACTGGTTCATATACAGTTAAATCATTTGCATGGAATAAGCGATATAATAACTGCTCGGGCACCAATTTATCTGTAAACAACTCTGCATCTTTCACACTATTCATCAAAACATCAGCCGTTTCATATAAAGATGCAACTTCTTCTGCATCATCGCCTTCTTTTAACGGCATTTGTTGCAACATTAAACAACGCGTTTTACCCTCTTTTTGTCGCAAAATTAAATCTGTTTTAATCTGTTCTGACAATCTGAAATAATCTAATACTGTGTCAGTCAATGTTTTTCCCGTTAAAGAAATAATACCCTGATAAGGTTCTTGTCCTAATTGCGTTACCGAGAATAAAAGCTCCCCATTACCAAATAATGCTTCATTTGTTAATTCATCCTCTGTCGGTAATTTTTCTTCTTCATAAACAGCATAAGCGCGAACTTGTTTATCATGTGTCACATTCACAAACAAAGATTGAACCGGTCCGGAAGAACGAACCTGAAATGAAAAAACACCCTGATATTTAATACTTTGTGCCAAAGCAAGGGCCAATATAATGCTCTGCCCTAATATTTTTTGAACAACAAGCGGATATGAGTGGCAATCCAAAATATCTTGAACCACTTTATCAGCACCGATATACACACCCCGAAAACGGGCACCTTCTAAAATAAACGATGTAATCGAATCCATTTTATACTCCTTAAAAATTTTTTATATTATGATAAAAAGGTTTTTTCTTGTCAATGATTAAAAAGTATTTTACACTTCTTTTTAAAGGAAATAATAACCATGAAACAAATTAACAAAACAAGGCTTACAAACATTACGCTGTTTTATCTTGAACGATTTGAATCTTCCAGCTTTAAAACAAGAAAAATGTTAGAACGACGTATTCAAAAAGAAAGATTAAATGGGAATATCATCCCTGACAATATTAATACCATGATTGATGAAGTCATTCAAAAAATGATTGAACTTGGATATATTAATGATGAACGAGTCATTCAAAATCAAGTTCAGCGTCTTTCAAATAGCGGAAAATCAAAATCTTTTATTTTAAATAAATTAAAACAAGATGGGCTGTGTCCCCAAACCGTCTCTAATTATTTAAGAACATTTGATGAAGAAACTTCAAGTTCTGATTTAACAAGAGCGCATAACTGGTTAAAAAAACATAAAAAAGGACAATTTAGAATAAAAGATGCCTCTTTATTTTATCAAAAAGATTTAGCAGCCCTTGGCAGAGCCGGTTTTTCCTATGAAATTGCCAAACAAGCACTAGAAATAAACCCCTTACAAAAAGATAATTCTTTTGATTAATCAACAAGATATATTAAATTATTCAATCTTTTATTAAAACTAATAAAGATAAAAAAACACCCGCACTAAAACAGCACGGGTGTTTTTATTTCAAATCTTATTTTTGTTTCGTTGCAAAAATAGAACGACCAGCATAAACAGCAGTATCACCCAATTCTTGTTCAATACGAATCAATTGATTGTATTTTGCCAAACGGTCTGAACGTGATAATGAACCCGTTTTGATTTGGCCACAACCTGTTGCAACAGCAATATCAGCAATTGTTGCATCTTCTGTTTCACCTGAACGGTGAGATAAAACAGCTGTATAACCTGCTCTATGAGCCATATCAACAGATTCAAGTGTTTCTGTTAAAGAACCGATTTGGTTAACCTTGATTAAGATAGAGTTTGCAACTTTACGTTCGATACCCATTTTCAAACGTTTTGTGTTTGTTACGAATAAATCGTCACCAACGAGTTGGATACGTGAGCCCAAAGTTTTTGTGAGCATATCCCAACCTTCCCAGTCATCTTCAGCCATACCATCTTCAATGGACATAACAGGGAATTCATTAACAAGTTCTTCATAGTATTTAACAAGTTCAGCAGAAGTTAAAACTTTGCCTTCACCTTCTAAATGATACTTACCATCTTCACCATAGAATTCAGATGAAGCAGCATCCAATGCCAAAACAACATCATCACCTGGTTTATATCCAGCTGTTTCAATTGCATTCACAATAAATGTTAAAGCTTCTTTCGCAGAACCAATATTTGGAGCAAAACCACCTTCATCACCAACGTTTGTATTCATGCCGGCTTTTTTGAGATTTGTTTTCAAAGCTTGGAAGATTTCGGCACCCATACGAATAGCTTCTGAACATGAAGAAGCACCAACAGGCATAATCATAAATTCTTGAATATCAATTGGGTTATCAGCATGTTTTCCGCCATTTAAAATATTCATCATTGGAACAGGCAAAACATGAGCTAATGTTCCACCGATGTAACGATAGAGTGGAAGACCAGCGCTTTCTGCTGATGCTTTAGCAATCGCCAAAGAAACACCTAAAATAGCATTTGCTCCCAAACGGCCTTTGTTTTCAGTTCCGTCTAAAGCAATCATTTCACGATCGATTTCAATTTGTTCATCTGCCGGCATACCAACGATAGCATCATAAATTTCTGTATTAACAGCATTAACAGCTTTTAAAACACCTTTACCGCCAAAACGAGATTTATCGCCATCACGCAATTCAACAGCTTCATGAACACCTGTTGAAGCTCCGCTTGGAACAGCCGCTCTACCAAAAGAGCCGTCATCTAAAACAACATCAACTTCAACAGTTGGTGTCCCACGTGAATCTAAAATTTCTCTTGCTTGAATATCAATAATTTCACTCATGTTTTTCTCCTTATCTTGAGTTAAAATTAATAAAAACTTATCTAATTATTTTTTTAAACCTTTGGCAATTTCATCATAGGCTTTTAAAGTTTTCAAAACTTGTTCCATCTGATGAAGCGGAATCATGTTCGGCCCATCACTTGGTGCAGTATCCGGGGTTTCATGTGTTTCAATAAAAACACCTGCAATACCCGTTGTGATGGCTGCATTAGCTAAAACAGGGGCAAATTCTCTTTGTCCACCACTTGAAGTTCCCTGACCGCCTGGTTGCTGAACAGAATGCGTGGCATCAAAAACAACCGGATAACCCGTTTGCTTCATAATAGGCAATGAGCGCATATCCACTACCAAAGTATTATATCCAAATGAGGCGCCACGTTCAGTTAACATAATATTCGTATTACCCGTACTTTCCAATTTGGCTGCAACGTTTTTCATGTCCCAAGGCGCTAAAAACTGCCCTTTTTTCACATTAATAGCAGCCTTTGTTTTTCCAGCAGCAATCAACAAATCAGTTTGTCTGCATAAAAAAGCCGGAATTTGCAACACATCAACAACTTTGGCAGCAACTTCACATTGAAACGGCTCATGAATATCTGTAATCACAGGGCAATTCAACTTATCTTTAATATCTTGAAAAGCAAGCATTGCCTTTTCAAGCCCCATTCCACGAACACCATTAATACTTGTTCTGTTTGCCTTATCAAATGAAGCCTTGAAAATAAACGGTATATCCAATTTTTTTGTTAAAGAAACAAGCGCTTCAGCCATTTCCATACCATGTGAAGCACTTTCCATCTGACAAGGACCCGCAATTAAAGTAAACGGTTTGTCATTTGAAATTTTAAGGTTTGCAACCTGAATTTCTTTTTGCATTTATCCCTCTATTTTTCTGAGGCATCTTCCTGAGCAACCGTTGCTGTTGGAACAATGCTGATTTTTTCGACTTCACTGCTGTTTTTAGCCATAATAACAAGCGTTAAACTTGTTACAATAAAAGCAGCGAAACAATAAGCCGTTACACGAGAAAGAAAATTACCTGCTTGTCGCGATGTGAAAAGACCGGCACCACCCTGCCCGCCACCAAGCGCACCAAGAGCACCGCCTTCTGAACGTTGCAACAAAACAAAAATCGTTATACAAATTGCTAAAATAATATGAATAGTCAAAATAAATGTTTGCATCTTTTTTCCTATAAAATATAAAGAAAAACTTCTCAACAAAGTTTTAAACGGGTGCATTCTAGCTTAAATTTATTTTTTTTGCAAGCCCAAAAAAAATTTATCAACTTTATAAAAACAAAACATCTTTTTTTTACTTTCTTTTTATTTGTTATTGTGATAACATTGGTTTGTTTTGGGAGAAAAAGATGAGAACAAACACAATTATTAAAGGCGATTGCATTGAAATCATGAAAAAAATGCCGGATAATTCCGTCGACGTGATTTTTGCAGATCCACCCTATAATATGCAACTTGGAAGTAATCTTCTCAGACCGGATGCAACCCATGTATCTGCCGTCACGGATTCTTGGGATAAATTTGAAAGTTTTGACTCTTATGATTCTTTTACACTCAACTGGATCAAGGAAGCCAAGCGGATTTTAAAAGAAAATGGCACCATTTGGATTATCGGTTCTTATCATAATATTTATAGAGTTGGATACCATTTGCAAAATTTGAAGTTTTGGATTTTAAATGACATCATCTGGGTAAAAACAAATCCCATGCCAAATTTTAAAGGAACCCGTTTTGCAAATGCACATGAAACTCTTCTTTGGTGCGCCAAATCTGAAAAAGCAAAATATACCTTTAATTATGAGAGCATGAAAGCGTTTAATGACAATATTCAAATGCGCTCAGATTGGTTATTACCCATCTGTAACGGTCCTGAAAGATTAAAAAATGAAACAGGCAAAAAAGTTCATACAACTCAAAAACCAGAATGCTTACTCTATCGAATTTTGCTTGCTTCAACAAACCCTGGCGATATTGTTTTAGATCCTTTTTTTGGCACGGGAACAACCGGTGCCGTTGCTAAAAAACTTGGTCGCAAATATATTGGAATAGAGAAAGATGAAACTTATATTAAATACGCCAAAAAAAGATTAGCAGCCATTCGCCCTTCCACAGAAAGCCATATTTTTGATCCGATACAACCAAAGAAAACAGAACCCAAAATACCTTTTGGATCATTATTGGAGCACGGGCTGATTAAACCAGGGCAAAAAATTTTTGATATAAAACAAAAGTTTTCGGCAATTATCCGTTCCGACGGAACAATTCATTCAGGATCCCATCATGGTTCTATTCATCAGGTAGCCGCCTCACTGCAAAACATTGCATCTTGTAATGGTTGGACGTTTTGGCACACCATATCAAAAAAACAAAAAAATAAAAAACCGATCATGGTTTCTCTAGACCAATATCGGGAACAACTCAAAAAAGAAATTTTTTAAATATATTTACATTAACATTATTGGAAAGGAAAAAAAATGAATATAAAAAAAGCCACACTTTCACTTGTTTTAGCATCATTTTTAAGTGCTTGTGCAACTAATCCTTATACAGGCGAAAGCCAAGTTTCAAAAACAGCTTGGGGAACTGGCATCGGAACAGCCGCAGGTGCCGGTATCGGCGCTTTGATTGGTGGTAAAAAGGGAGCTCTTATCGGAGCTGGCGCCGGTGCATTAGTTGGTGTCGGAACAGGTGCCTACATGGATGCACAAGCTAAAAAATTGCGTCAAGAACTTGTTGGAACCGGCGTCCAAGTCATTTCTCAAAATGGTCAAGTTCAATTAATCATGCCTGGCAATATTACATTTGGCACAAATGAAGCCAATATTCAAAGCGCCTTTATGCCGACATTAAATTCAATCGCCAAAGTAATCAAAGAATACAATAAAACAATGGTTCAAGTTGTCGGATACACGGATAATACCGGTTCTGCCGCCTATAACAACACATTGTCTTTGAGAAGAGCAAATGCTGTTTCAAACTATTTAAGACTTCAAGGCGTTTCTGCTGACAGACTCATCACGGATGGTCTTGGCCCTCAAAATCCGATTGCAAGCAATGCAACTGCTCAAGGACGCGAACAAAACAGACGTGTTGAAATTTTCCTCATTAATAAAAATTAATAACATATTTGATCCAAGGGGGTTTTACTGCCTCCTTGGATTTTTATTAAGCTACAGAAAATGAAAAAATACATATTACTAACTTCTCTCTTAATCCTTTTAATCAGCAGTTTTACTTATTTGCAATTTCAGAGCGTTGCACCAAAAGTCAGCGTTCTTATGCCAACCTATAACCGCGCACACAGAGTTCAAGCAGCCATCGACTCCATTTTAAATCAAACATATAAAGATTTTGAATTTATTATTGTTAATGACGGCTCTTCAGATGAAACGGCGGCCGTTTTAAATACAAGAAAAAACAAAGACAAAAGAATTATTGTCTTAACAAATACCGAAAATAAAGGTATTACCTTCAGTCTAAACAGGGCTTTAAAAATTGCTCGTGGCAAATACATCGTTCGAATGGATGATGATGATGTTTCTTTACCTTACCGATTTGAAAAACAAATAGATTATTTAGATAAACATCCGGATATAGCTGTTCTTGGCTCTGCCATTAAAATACCCCAAAAAGATAACGTATTGCATTTAGCAAAAAATGAGCATGAAGCTAAAATCCTTTCTTATTTTCAAGTACCTGTCTATCATCCAACAACCATGATTAGAAGATCATTCTTAAAAGATCATAATATAACCTATGAAAAAAAATATGATGCTGCCGAAGACACGGCTTTTTGGTATCGCATTATTCAAGAAGGGGGAAAAATAACCAATTATCCGGAACCACTTGTTATTCAGGATATCTATTCTCCAAAAAATTATTCTTTTCATAAACAAGCTGATAGTTTTAATCATTTTATAAGAATGACACTCAAACCTTTTTTTGAAAAAGAAGAATTAAATCAACTTTCCTACCCTCTTTCACATAAAAAGTTTTGTTTCATTATCAAAAGATTCCATGAAAAGAATGAAAATAATTTCTTTGATGAGGAAGCGTTAAAATCTCTCTCTGAAAAATATTGTTACTAATTGCTACAATCATAAAGAATAATTAATTTCTTTTGGATTTTTGGCTTGACATTTTTTTTGATAACTTATATGATACCAAACAGTCAGAAACCTCGTGGGGTTATAGCTCAGTTGGTAGAGCGCTGCGTTCGCAATGCAGAGGTCAGGGGTTCGACCCCCCTTAACTCCACCATTTTTATAGGATTAGAATGTTTCTGAAATTTTTAAAATTATTTTGTTTTTCAAAAAATTTAAAGAGAATGCGTTTTTGTTTTATTTGCGCAGTTTTTGCAGCAACCGTATTATCATTTCAAATAACAAAGCCATTGAATTTTATTTTACAAGAACCTCAAACTCTTTCATTTTTAAATGATATTTTAACAAAACCAGCTGAAGAGATCACTCAGCAAATTATAACCCAAGATTCTCAAGAAAAACAGCTTTTTTACTCTTTAATTAATAATGCTGCAAAATCTTTAAGAGATAACCATATGCTCCAAAATCTTTCAGCTGCACAATTTCTTGACTTAATTAAAAAAGCATTATTAATCCAACAAATCCTGTTTATTGCACTTTTTTATCTTTTATTTATGTTTTTATTTTACATTGCCTATTTTATTTTAAAAAGCGTGGGTCCTTATTTTTATCAACCAGAAGAAAAACGTTTTTGGATGAATATATTATCCCTTCCCTTTTGTTTGATCTTAATCATCTACACCATTGGACTTTCTTTTGATATTGTCTTCTCACCGTTTCTTTTGTTGATTATTGCGATTTTAATTTCTTTGATATTAACCACTCAAATCAAAAACAATAGCTAAAAATAAGGCAAAAACTCCTCAATAATTTTTTGATAAACCGGCCTTTTAAACGGAACAACCAAATCAATCATCTTTTCAGGCTCACACCAAAAATAAGAGGCAAACTCTATTTCTTGCGGATGAACTTTTAAATTAAAATCATCATCCGTCCCTTTAAATGAAAATAAAAACCATTTTTGTTTTTGTCCATGAAAAACACCTTCAGGATAGGTTAGCGGTTCAAAAAAATCATATTGATGCCATTCTTTGCTTTCTTTAATAAATTCAACATGTTCTTTTGTTAATCCCGTTTCTTCATACAACTCTCTAAAAGCAGCGTCTAGTGGCGTTTCATTCAAGTCCATACCACCTTGCGGCATTTGGTATTTAAACCCAAATTTTTCAGCATTAACCCGTTCACCCATCCAGACTAAGCCTTTTTCATTCACAATCATCAATCCAACATTTTTGCGATATTTCTTTTCCATAACCAATCCTTATATAAGTTATAAAAAAGAGCGACCAATGGGTCGCTCCCCTTCTTTATTTTTCCTGATAAACGGCAATAGCTTTTAAAATATCTATAGCCCGATCCAACTGATAATCTTCTTTTTTATCATCTCCTTGATCATCGGATTTATTTTCCCGTTCTTTTTTATCTTCTTTCTCATTTTTCTTGATATGTTTTTTCTCTTCCGCGGCCAAAGCACCGTGCAAATCCCGTTCACCAAATCCTTCCAAAATCGGTTCTGCTTCTAATTTAGCCCGAGGCACAACAATATCCGGTTCAATACCTTTCGCCTGAATTGATCGGCCCGATGGCGTATAATAACGCGCAATAGTCATTTTTAATCCACCAAATCCACGAATAGGCTTAATTGTTTGAACAGACCCCTTTCCAAATGAACGTAACCCGACAATAACAGCCCGCTTATGATCTTGCAAGGCTCCCGCAACAATTTCAGACGCCGAAGCGGAACCTTCATTAATCAAAACAACTAAAGGTTTACCATTTGTCATATCCGGTGTTTTAGAAGAAGCTCTTGTTGTTTCCTCTGGCAAACGGGAACGGGTTGTAACAATTTCCCCCTGCGCCAAGAAGGTATCAACAACGCCGATTGCCGCATCCAACAATCCCCCCGGATTGTTTCTAACATCAATAACAAAACCTTTTAATTTTTCCTGACCAATTTTTTCAGTTAATTTTTTAACAGCCTCATGTGTGTTTTCAACTGTTTTTTCACTAAATGAAGAAATACGAATATATCCGACATCCCCTTTTGCTTCATATTTCACTGGTTTTTGTTGAATAATATCCCTTGTTAAAGTTAAGTCAAATGGTTCTTGCTTTTCTCTGGATATTTTTACTTTAACATCAGTTCCCGGCTCACCTCTTAATTTTTTAACAGCCTCTTGCAAACTCAAACCGGAAACAGATTCCCCATCAATATGCGTAATATAATCACCGGCTTGAATACCTGCTTTAAATGCCGGTGTATCATCAATTGGCGAAACAACACGAACAAATCCATTTTTAGAGGTAACTTCCATTCCAAGACCACCAAACTCACCTTTTGTTTGTGCTTCTAAATCATTAAAATCGTCTTGATTCATAAATGCAGAATGCGGATCCAAATCCGTAAGCATCCCATTGATGGCACTTTCAATTAACTTTTTATCTTCAGGTTCATCAATATATTCTTTCTTAATTTCCTTATAAACAAGGCCAAATAATTCCATCAATAAATAAGGATCATATTGATCTTTGACTACATTTTCTTCTTTAACTTGAGGAGCCTCAACCGGCTTTACTTCCGTGGCACAAACCGTTGTGCCCACCATTAATAACATCCCTAAAACTATTTCAGATACCGTATATTTCATCTTTTTCTCCTCATTTTATTTTTGAAACCATGGTTTAGGGTCAATTGCCTGCCCATCTTTTCTGATTTCGATATATAAATTCAATCTGTCAGACCCCATTCGCCCAATAGGTTCGCCGTCAATCACATCCTGACCAGCATCAACATTAATATCATCCAACCCAGCCAACAACAGCAAATATCCATCCTTACAATCAATAATCAACATTTTACCATAACTTTTAAACGGTCCTGAAAATAAAACGGCTCCACTGATTGGTGATCGTAAAGTTGTTCCTGCCCGCGTTTGAATCGTTAATCCTTTGGCATGCATTCCTTTCACGGTGGCATCTCCAAAATTTTCAACAACCCGACCCACAACTGGGAAGGACAGTTTTCCTTTTAACTGTTCAAATGATTCCCCTTTTTTTGGGGAAAATGGCGTCAATGACGGGCGAACAATTTCCTGTTCTTGAGCCATCTTTTTCTCTCTTTCCGCTTGCAAGCGCTCTTCTTCTAAGCGCCGTAACCGTTCCTGTTCAATTTTTTGCAACAACTCTTTTAAATCATTTGCCTGATTAGCAAGCGCAACAATCTTTTTCCCAGATCGCTGATGTGATGCATCATATTGCGCTTGTAAACGCAACTTACGCGAAATCAAACCATTCATCTGCTCTGTTCTCTCATTTAATTTTTCCATGGTTTCTTTTACGCGACGAATTTGTGTTTGAATTTCAACTTTCGTTGCTTCAAGTTTTTCCATATCCGCCAAAACTTCCTGTGTCATGCGCCTTGCAATCGGAACGGAAGAATTAAGCATGAGACGACTTCTTAAAATATGTGAAGGGGCTTGTTTTTCTAAAAAGATTTGTTCCCGCGGACGCAAAGCCAATGACTGCAAAGCCGTCACCAAATGAACAGTTCGTGCCTTTGATTTTGAAAGCTTCTCTAAAAGAGCGGCCTCTTCTTCACGCAACTCTTCAAGCTTTCTATCTAAATGTAATAAATGATCCTCTTTTTCCTGAACCGCTTTAGCCGAACGAACCATTTGCCGTTGAACAGAACGAATTTCATCTGCTAATTTATCAGATTTTCGTTGAGACTCTAACTGAACTTTTCTTTCAGCCTGCAATTGCTGTTCAATTTTCATTAAATCATCTCTTGTCGGTTCGGAAAGAGCCGAAGAAGAAATAAATGCAAAACAAATGTAACCCACTAAAAAAAAGAGATTATTTTTCTTCATGTCCCTAAACTTTATTTAAATTTTAATGATAATAAAGTCTAAACTCTTTTTTTCTCTTTGACAAGGATTATTTTTGTTTTTTTTAGTTTTACAAATTCACCACATTAAACCCTTGTTTTCATCACATCAACTATTACCTGATATCCCATTTTGGTTTCAATAGCATTTACAAGTGGATGTAACAACAAAAAGTCGTGAATAACACCCGTCATTGTTAAATTTAAAACATCAACACCGGCCCGTCTTAATTTTTCCGCATATAAAATACCATCATCCCTAAAAAAATCATTTTGAACCGTCAAAATAAAAGTAAACGGCATTTTTTTAAGCTCCGCTTCATCTAAAAAATAAGGACTTACAAACGGATTTTTACGATTATTTATATCCGGTTCATAGGCATCCCAAAACCATGAGGCTGTTTTTTCATCAATCCAAGCGGCATTTTGAAAATTTGTATGAGAATTAAAATTCATCAATCCATTTGTAACCGGATAAAAAAGAAATTGAGAATCAATATGATATCCTTTACTAATTGCATAATAAGTTAACACAGAAGCCAAATTTCCACCAACCCCATCACCTATCATAAAAACTTTTTTCGGATTCAACTGAAATCTTCGATAATTTTTAAGCAAGTGAATAAAAACAGAAAATAACTCGTTCAGTGGTTTAGGATACTTAACATTGGGCGCCAAAGAATATTCAACAAAAACAAATGCAGCCGGAATTTCTTTAGCCAATTTATAAAGCATTGTATCATAACACATGGCATCGCCCATAACAAAACCGCCACCATGCACATAAAATGCTACAGGAAGTAACCCTTTAAATCCTTTATTCCGAACGATGCGAACATGAATTTTCTCACCCGTTTTAAGCAAAATATCATAATCATTCCTTAAAACATCATCCATAAATGATTGAAACGACTGAATTTTAAGCAACTCAGCCCGCGCAGCCTCATACGTATCCAAATATAAAGCAGGCGTATGCTTAATACTGTTTAAAAAATCCGTCACAATCGGACTATACATGCTTTTTTCATCAATCCCCGTCATTTTTACCTCCTCTTTTACCTTTTATATCGGCTCATTGGCATCAAAAAACAACTTCTTCGATGAAAAAACCGAAGATTAAAAAGCGTCAGCCGGAATATTCATATAACTCAAATCATTATTTTGATATTCAGATCCTGTTGGCACCCCATCTCCAACAAAAACTCTATTTTTATTTTCCATTTGATAGATCGGCATTTCATTCGGGAACTCTTTTTCTAATTCGTCTTCATTTGAAAACCACCCTGAAAAGAAAGATTTTTTAGGTTTTTCATCTAAAATTTCATTCTCTGAAAAGAAACTTGTTTCCCTTTCAATCTTGGCACCACCAAATGCGTCACCAGGGATCATATTTCCATTGATTTCCAAATGGTCACTATAAGAAATATCTTCATTCCCATTTAGATTAAAGTAAGGGCGCTCAATGGCTGATGAAAGCTCTTTAACCGCGCACATATCCCCTCGTTTTGACCAATCAACAAGACGGTCATCTTCCATGTAAAATTTTAATTCACATTCATGAAAATATCTATAAGCCCAATCTTTTTCAATTTCTTGTTTATGATAAATCAAAATTTGTTTATTATTACCCAAACGCTTTATTTTTGTTGGCATGCCAAAATTTTCATACACATCCGCTGCCGTTTGACCAATATATATCGTTGAGCGTGGTTCCGTTGTATGAACATAATCTTGAAAACCACAACCGCCCGTTAATAAGGAAAATGCAGTAAAAGAAAGCAAAAGAAGTTTTTTCATGGCCCCTGTCCCCATTTTTTATTAAAGATCTTTAAACTCAAATTAACACAGTTTTATATACCTGTCAATAAAAAATGAACTTGACAATTTTAATAAAAAAACATATAATCCGAGACACAAAAAACTCAAGGTAATCAAGATGAAAACTGAAATTTTTACATTCGACATGCCCGCCGATTTAATCGCAAACGAACCGGCAAATCCAAGAGACAGCTCTAAATTATTGCATCTTAATCCAGAAGGCAAGATTAATCATTATCATGTCCGAGATTTAGCAGACATCTTAAAAAAAGGAGATGTTCTTGTGTTTAATAACACAAAGGTTATCCCTGCCCGCCTTTTTGGCACAAGAGGTGAAGCGCATGTGGAGGTCACTCTTTTCAAACAAATTGATTTATCGTCATGGGAAGCATTAATTAAAAACTCAAGAAGATTAAAAATCGGCGACCATATTTTGTTTAAAGATGATTTTTTTGCCGAAGTTCTTCTAAAAAAAGAAGATGGTCCTGTTTTATTAAAATTTAACAAGTCAGGCGCCGAATTGATGGGGGCTTTACATGAAACAGGAATCATGCCCCTTCCTCCTTACATTAAGCGAGAAAGAAACGGAAAAGAATCAGATAAAGCAAATTATCAAACAATTTATGCCAAACATGAAGGAGCCGTTGCAGCACCTACCGCCGGTCTTCATTTTACAGAAAGCCTTTTCAAAAAATTGGAAGAAAAAGGTATTGAAAAACATTTTGTAACACTTCATGTGGGAGGCGGAACATTTTTACCTGTTAAAGTGGATGATACAGATCAGCACAAAATGCATGCTGAATTCGGTGTTTTAACCAAAGAAACAGCAGATCGTCTTAATCAGGCGAAAAAAGAAGGTCGTCGAATCATTACGATTGGAACAACCTCTTTAAGATTATTGGAATCAGCAGCAGATGAAAATGGCATTTTGCATCCGTTTGAAAAAGATACATCTATATTCATTACTCCTGGATATAAATTCAAAGTTATTGATGCCATGTTCACAAATTTTCATCTTTCAGGCTCCACTCTTTTCATGCTCGTCTGCGCTTTTGCCGGCATTGAAACAATGAAAAAAACATATGAAACAGCTATCAACATGAATTACCGTTTCTTTTCATATGGCGATGCCTGTTTTCTTGAAAAACAAAAATAATGCTATTTTAACGCCTGTTGTTCTTTTATCAAATCATCAATTTCTTTTATTTCTTCAGAGGTTAAAGCCTCTTCTTGAGGTAAAACATCAACGGAACTTAACGCCATTCCAAATAAATACAAAAAGAAAGTAAAAATCAAAATAAAAGAAATAAGCATGAAGCCATGACGGATAGGATGAGATTTTTGCCCGTCAAATCTATTTTCACCCTTTACCGATGGTTTAAAAAATAAAAAGAACGGATAACAAAGAATAAGTACAGATAAAACAGCAATTAATCCTAATAAAACATTTGAGCCATAAAAAAATAACACGCCCAAAACAAAAAATAATATACCTAACAGAATTGATAATGGTAAAACAAAGCCATTTTTACCAACATCATGAAGGCGCCGAACCATTGAAGAAATAACCGGCGGAAACATAAAAAGAATATAGCTCAAAAGATAGACATGGCCATTAAATCGTTCTGCAACAGAATTTAATCCCATAAAAATCAAAATATTTGATATTTGAAACAAGAAAAAGTCTTTACGCCCTTCTCTACCACCAAAATGCGAATATTTTTTAACCCCATTTAAAAAAAAGTCTAACTTAAAAAATTCAATCAAACAGTTTAAAATAAATTTTTTTTGCATAGATTTACTCCTTATTGAATCAACATTATAATAAAACAACTTTTTTTTCAAGAAATAAAAAATTACCTCCACTCAAGATTCTAATAAAATTCATATTTCAGATGAAAAACAACTCTTTTAAAAATGTTCCCACACATCTAAATAAAAACTTTAAGTATTTAATATAATAATTTGATATAATTAAAAAAGGCGGTTTAAAACCGCCTTTTCTTTTTGTTGCACCTTCTTAGAATTTCCATTCTAAGCGAAGCATACCGCTGTGATCCAAATATTCTTTTCGATAGTTGCCGTTATATTCAAGCTTTAAGGTGGCGTTTTCGCCTAAATCCATCCCAAACCCGGCAACAACTGTTGTGCTCAGTCTATCAAGCGCTTTACCTTTGATGGTATAGGTTGCGCCATTTGCCAACGTGTTGACGGATGATACATCATCGGTGATCACATCATATCCAACCATCACTCCGGCTAACGGACGAATCCATCCTAAATCAGCGCCAACTTTGAACCCGGCCATTGTGGTCACGAAGTCAGAGTTCGTTCCTTCAACCGTTGTTCCCAAAGAATCCGTGTATCCTTCTTGTCTGGCATTTAAGTAGCGAACACCAACTTCCGGCGTTAAGATGACCTT
>JAGCKR010000025.1 GCA_017647405.1 Alphaproteobacteria bacterium | reverse complement strand
TGTTTTCTGGCTTTTTTGTCAAATTTGCGAATTTTCAACTTTTCAGTTTTTGTTCGCGGATTTTTCTTTGTGACATAGAAAACGCCTGTTCCGGCTGTGCTTTCTAATTTAATCTCAACTGTTGTCGGTTTTGCCATAATATACCACCACTAAATAAATAAGTTAAACCATAGGTGCTAACTATATATGAAAAAAAATATAAAGTCAAGCAAAAAGATATTGTTTTTTGATTATTTATTAGTTTACATCAATCTCATATCCGTCTTGTTTGAGCCAGTCAATTAATTTTGCTAAAAAAGCACGTTCTTTTTCATGGACAACGCCATCAGCAGTAATTACATTAAGAACAGCCTGAATTAATGGTTCAATCACTAATTTACCTTTTTTAAGACAACGATGGAAAGCCATTGAAAAACTTTCATCATCAGGCGCTAAAGAAATAAGGTAATCATTCATTTGTTCATCATCGTAATTAAGATGAGGCAATCTGGAACGAAGGTATTTTAAAACAGCTAAGCGTTCTTTTGCCGTTCTTTTATTATCGATGGAAACAAGATACATCAAAACGGTTGCTTCTGATCCGGTTTCATTAATGGCTTTTGCAAAATCACTCATTGGTTCCGGCAAATAAGCATCATCAACTTCAATTCCTAAAACATTTTGCAAATACATATAGGGATCACTGTAAAGTGTTTTGGTAGATAAATCTTCAATGCATGAAATTTGATTGACTTTGATAACGCGCGGCGCATTGATATCAAGAGCGATTCCGTCAATAAAATATTCAGATTTATTTTTAATAACTCTTCTGATTAAAAAAGTTCTTTTCTTAACATTGGAAGACATTGATTCATAACTGATGCACGCCTTAACGGCAATGCCAGATTTTGCTTCACTCGCAGAATTGACGGCTTCTTGAATTTTTTTTGGTGTTTTTTCAAATCGTTTTGAATCTTCAATAGATTCTTCGCCTTTAATGTTTTTAACAGTGTTTAGAATATCTTTTTGTTTCACCATTTTTATTTTCCCTTTAAAACCGTTTTAACCCATTTTTCAGCATAAGTATATAAGCTTTTGTTAGAAATTGCAACGTCTTTTTCCGGTGGTAAAAAAGCGGCTTTTGAAATAAAATCAATTTCTTTTGTTTGTTTAGGGTCATGGGATTTATTTTGCAAAAACTTTTTCCAATCTTGATGGGAAAGGGAGGCAACTTGTTCTTGTCCAAATTTTAAAATAGCCACTCGTTTTAAAATTTTTGATAATTCTTTTCCGGTTTGAACCGGTGTTAAGTTTTGTTTTTTTAATTTTTTAATTTCTGCTTGTGTATAAAAATAAGCTGATGGAAATAGTTTTCGTTTGGCAATGAATGCGCTGATAAGGATAATTACAAGAATGCTACCGATAATGCACCACCATCCAATCGGCAAAGGAAATAAAGATGGTTTTTCACCAAGGATAACATCTTTTAATCCTGATAAATCCGGTTCTTTTGATGAGGCGGAAAGTGAAAACACAGAAAGTAGCAAAAATAAATTTAATCTTAAAAACATCAGAGAAGGCCTCCTTGGCAAAAAGAAGCAACTTTTAAAAGATATTCTTCTTCTGTGGATAAAGGAAGATAACCAATATTTGGGTTTTTTGTTAATTCAATAAGTTCTTCTGTTCTTTTTTTGAAAAGGGATTGATATTTTTTTTGAAAAGATTTTTGTTTTCCATTCAAAAAAAGAATTTTTTCCCCATTTGTAACGGAAAGTAGTTGATGAGGAAATTCTTTTTCAATTTTATCATAGATATGCAAGAGCGCTAAAGTTGTTTTTTTTGAAAGACGGGTGATGATTTTTTTTGTTTCGTCATCGATATGTAAAAAATCGCTTAAAATAAAAACAAGAGCTCCTTTTTTAATAAGTTTTTCCATTTTTAAAAATGCTTGATTAAAAGGGATTGTGCTTTCTTTTGTATATATGGGATTTCCACTTTCCTCAAGTGCTTCTAATAAAGAGGTAAGAGTTTCGCTATTAGATCCTGAAAATGCGCATTCAAGCTTGTCATCTGATAAAACAGTGAAGCCTAAATTATCATGATGGTTTATTCCAAGAAAGGAAAGTAAAGCACCTGTTTTGGCGGCAATAACAGATTTAAATTCCCCTTGTGTGGCAAATTTCATGGATTGCTGCATATCAATAAAAAGAAAAACCTGTCTTTCTTTTTCATCAGTAAACAGTTTTGTGTATGGTTTGTTGTGTTTAGCAGTAATGCGCCAGTCAATTAATCGAATGTCATCACCTGGTTGATAAATTCGAACTTCTTGAAAATCAAGACCTTTTGTTTTAAAAGGAGACAGATGTTCTCCGGTTCCGGATAAAACAGGAATTTTATTTTTTTTAAGTTTAAACGCATTGGCCTTTTTTTTCAGGTCAATAAGGTCTTTTTTATTTGCAAAAACGCTTGACGGCCATTCTTTTGCCATATTACACCATTGGAACTCTTTTTAATAACGTATTTACTAATTGTTCGGCGGTAACCCCAGCAGATTTTGCTTCGAAAGATGGGAGAACTCTGTGTCTCAACACATCGAAAACAATGCTTTTTAAATCATCTGGTGTCACGTAGTCATGTCCGTTTATCCAAGCTGCTGCGCGAGCACAAATATCAAGAGCAATTGTTCCGCGTGGAGAGGCGCCAAATCCAATATATTTTGCTAAATCATCTCCATATGGTTTTGGATTTCTGGTTGCCATAATCAGTTGAATGATATATTCCTCAATTTCTGGACTCATATACACATTAAGAACTTCTTGTCTGG
Source organism: Alphaproteobacteria bacterium (assembly GCA_017647405.1). Classification (GTDB taxonomy): domain Bacteria; phylum Pseudomonadota; class Alphaproteobacteria; order CAAHEQ01; family UBA3637; genus RGIG4140. The sequence continues at coordinate 11,632 of JAGCKR010000025.1, read as the reverse complement.
CTGCAAAAATAGTTTTTTCAGTTATTTTTTTAAATGCAGGTAATGGTTCTTGTTTTTCTTCTTTTCTGACAAGTTTTAAAATTTGTCTTTCAGCATCAGCTGTTGGATATTTTATTTTAACATACATTAAAAATCTATCTAATTGAGCTTCGGGAAGAGTATAAGTTCCTTCTTGTTCAATCGGATTTTGAGTGGCCATGACCATGAATAAATCTGGTAATTTATATGTTGTGTTTCCAACGGTAATTTGTCTTTCTCCCATAGCTTCTAAAAGAGCTGATTGCACTTTTGCCGGTGCTCTATTAATTTCGTCTGCTAAAATAATATTGTTAAAAATAGGCCCTTTTTGAAAGTAAAACTGATGAGTTTCATGTCGATAAACATCACTACCCGTGATATCAGAAGGAAGTAAGTCCGGTGTAAATTGAATACGTTGTTCTTTCGAATCAATTAAACTTGAAAGGGTTTTAACAGCTTTTGTTTTTGCAAGACCCGGAACCCCTTCAACAAGTAAATGCCCGTTACAAAGAAGAGTTATTAAAAGTTTTTTTGTTAAATCTTCTTGCCCGATAATAATGGAGTTCATATAGGTTAATAAATTTTGAAATTCAGGTGTAATTGCCATTTTTTTTCGTCTCTCCTAAATTGTGAGTTGCATTTTATAAAAAATAATATATACTCCTTTTGTTAGGATTGCAAATGACAAATTCAATTTTGTCCCTTTATCGGGTATTTTTTATTGATGATAATGATCAATTATGGGTCTTGTTTCAAGATGGTCGCGTAGGGTTAATGAAACAGGTTCCCCCGTTTGCATCCTTTTCGTCCGATCATACTTTGATTACCGGTGTTGAAATTGATGGAACATCTACCTTGATTAGGTGGTTATATGCCGATTTTCAAGAAAGGGAATATCCACCCGTCATGACATGTCCCGGTTATTGTTATTATCCGGCACTTTTAAATAAGGTTCATAGTCAATTGGCGGTTATTCAGGCAGATTTGTTAAATCCGGCAGGTATGGGAAAAATGTTGGTTTACCAAAAAGCAAGAAAAAAATTTCATTTAATCGATTCATTTGAAACGGCGATGAAACCGCCTTTTTTTGCGAGTTCTGGTTCGCTTTATTATATTGGAACGGATGGGGGATTATATAAAAAGACGGCTGGGGAGGTTAAATTTATCCATCGGGATGTTTCGCTTTTTGCTTTGAGTGCGAACGAAGAGGAAATCGCTGTATATACAGGCGAAACCGTTAAATGGATTTCGCCCAAAACCGGGCAGTTTAGGCAATTTATTGCATTTAATGTAACGGCTGTCGGTTTTTCTGAAACAGGTGATTCTCTTTATTTTTCAACGCATAAACAAGGGCGAACGGGTATTTATCAATATAATAAAAATACGCAAGAAATTACCTTGCTTTTAAATCATTCTTCAAAAATAACGGCTATTTCATTTTAAGTGTATTGACAAAAGAATGTGCTGTTATTATTCTTAACGAACGGAGGAGACATGTCTTTTTTTGATACGTTATTATTATCTTTTATGCAAAGTGCAACGGAGTTTTTACCCGTTAGTTCATCAGGCCATTTGGTATTGATGGAAAAATTTGGATTTTCTAATCAATCACTTTTGATGGATATTTCATTGCATGTTGGAACATTATTTGCGGTTATTGCCTTTTTTTATAAAGATATTTATGCCCTTTTAAAGGGTTTTTATCGAAAAGGATCTTTGGAACAAAAGTTGGTTTTACAGTTGATTTTGGCAACGATTCCAGCCTGTGTTGTTGGTTTTTTCTTGTCCGATATTGTTGAAACAGTTTTGCGTTCGCCTTTGGTGATTGCCTTTACATCCATTTTTTATGGTATTTTACTTTATGTTGCTGATAGGTTTTTTCCTGTTAAAAAAGATATTTCTGACATGAATTATAAAGATGCTTTTGTTATTGGGTGCGCTCAGGCATTGGCACTTGTGCCGGGAACAAGTCGATCGGGAATCACAATGACGGCAGCCAGATTTTTGGGATTGGCGCGTGTGCAAAGTGCTAAATTTTCAATGTTAATGTCTATTCCTGTTATTTCTCTTGGCGCTCTTTACATGATCTATAAAGCATTTTCTGAAGGTGCTATAACGCCAAATATGATTCAAGAAATAAGTTTTGGAATCATTTCTGCCGGTATTTTTGGATTGTTTGCGGTGTGGTTTTTGATGCGCTGGTTGCGAACGGCTTCTTTCGCTGTTTTTGCTATTTATCGGGTGTTATTAGGCATCTGTTTGTTGTTTATATTTTTGTAACTCGTTTTTTAAATGGTTTAAAACATAGATACGAACAGCAGATGATAAGTTGCCGCTTCGTGTAATGTCAATCTCTTCAATTAAATGTTGCAAGGTAATTGATTTTGTTTGTGAGATTTCCTTTAAAATTTCCCAAAATTCATCTTCAAGAGAAATACTTGTTGAATGACCCATAATTAAAAGAGAACGTTTCTTCATTTTTTTCTGAATCTTTCTAAATCAATTACTTCTGCTCCCTCATTTGAAGTTTTTTCTTCTTTTAGAGTTGCCTCAATGGGCATTAACATAAATCCAAAATTCGCTGATTGATCCGCAAATTGGGTTAAAGCATTAAAAGGAACAGTAATGGTTGTTAATACACCGCCAAAAGCTAAATCGACGGAAAATGATGTGTCGTTTACGATTAAATTTTCAAATTGATATTGCAAAATAATGGATATTTCTGTTGGATATTTTGCTCTGACAAAGTCAGGAATGATTACATCATCTCTGTTTGTTTGAAAAGAAATAAGAAGGCTTGACTCACCTTCCAAACCATTCTTGGCAACATCACTTAATATTTCTTTAACGATAAATCGGTGAGCTTTTTGAACATAGATATTGTAATCTTTCATGGATGCCTCGTATATGATAAAAAAAAGCCGTGGATTTTCTGTTGCTAGGCAATCCACGAAGCCCCACCTAAACGCTCATATTGTTTAGGGATTGGTCGCTACAAAAGATGCTTAAAATTAAGCAGCCATTGCAACTGGAGCAAAATTATCATTTGCGTTTATATTATTAGCCCGATAACGGCGGAACCATGCCGGATACAAGAGTAAGCCTTTATTATGCGTGTCGATCCTGTTTCACCCCCATAAATGGTGGAGGTGTCGGGTACTGCCCCCGAGTCCACTATACATCTATTCTGCTTATCGTTTAGCATCATAGTCAGATAAACTGACTCTTTCATTATAGCAAGAATGAATAAAAATCGCAAGAGTATTTATTTTTCTTTTTGTCTGGTGGCTAAAATGAGTTGAGCATCAGGTATTTTTTGTAAAAGAGATGATGGAGCACTTTCAAGTTCGTGCGATATTTTATTAAGACGTTTCCAAATGGGAGACATTTGCGAAAAGCCCATTTTTTCTTTAAGATATAAACCATATATGCGACGCAAGTGCAAACTTTCCAGAGAATTTGCTAATGTCTCATTGGGGGATTTTAAAAGGTATCTTGTTAAATTTTGAATGTTTTTTTCTGTTTCATCTTTTAGTCTAAAAACATCATCTAAATACATTTGTTGATATAGATCAAGTTTTTGTTTAAGGTTGTTTGGATCGCATAGAAAAAGAGTTGGAGCTCTTAAAAAAGAGTTTACAATGGATTGCTCATCAATGTTGAACAATTGAGCTGTTCTTTTTGCGTGATTGAAAATATTTTCCGGTGTTAGTTCAAGAATTGATGGGGCTTTTAAAAAAGCAATTCCAATTTCTTGTTCTGAAGTTTGAAACCCCTTTGCTAATAGCTTAATTTTTTTTGAAAGTGTTTCATAAGTTAAATTGAAAAGGTTTGGGTTTTTAATAAAAGCTTTGTTAACATTTTCTTGATCTAGATGAAATTCAGAACTTATTTTTTGAGGGATTGAAAGAAGAGAAAGATGATTTCTTTTTAAAATGGTTGGTGATGATTTAACCATTTTATAAATCGATTTGCTTTCAATTTTAAAATTTTTTTTCATCAACAAAATAAAAGAGTTAACTTTTTCAGGTGCTATAAAAAAAAGAGCAGGCTGTCGAAGGGCAACTTGAAACAATGAATTTATGTCTGTTTCAAATAAATCAGCTTCTTTTTTTAAATTTAGAATAATACTTTTGGGAGATTTTGAGAGTCCTGTTGGTTGTTTGATAAAACTTTTTGCTAATTTTTCGGGAGTTATCTTGAAATAAATGGCAAGTTCATAGATGTTTTTTTGGATTCTGATTGGGTCATGAGATAAAAGAGAAGGGGCTAAAATAAGACCCTTTCTCACATCTTCTTTTTCCAGTTTCAATGCACAAAAAATTTTAAAAAAATCATCCAATCTTTTTTGAAGATCTGTTTTTTTAAAAGGATTTTCTTTGTGTTTTAAATGAAAATTTAAAATTTTTTCAATGTCTTCAAAATTAAAACCTTGATCTGAAAATATCTTTTTGGTTTTTTCCATTTTATTTTCCGGATAAATGTTGTCTGTTCCATTCATAAAGAGTAACTGCACAGGCATTTGACACATTTAAACTTTCAACTTTTGGATTCATCGGGAGCTTAACTGTATCATCGCATTTTTCGGCAGTTAATCTTCTTAATCCATCGCCTTCTGATCCCATCACAATAACAGCTTTTTTAGGTAATTTAGTTTCATAGATGCTGTGTTTTGCATAACCATCTAATCCGATGCACCAAAACCCGGCTTCTTTTAATTCATCCATTGCTCTTGAAAGGTTTTTAACTTTTACAAGGGGGATGAGTTCTAAGGCGCCACTGGCTGATTTTGCTAAAACGCCTGTTTCATCAGGTGCTCCATTTTGCGGAATAATAACGGCACTGGCATTAAAGGCTGCCGCTGAACGCATAATAGCGCCGATGTTATGTGGATCTGTTACTTGATCTAAAATAATCACTAAATCTTTTTCTTTTTGATCAGCTTCTTCGATGATATCCATTGTATCTAATTGAGGAAGCGGCGCGCATCTGGCAATAATTCCTTGGTGAACGGCGTCTTTCCCCACATGGGATTCAATTTGTTCTTTTGTAACAAATTTAAAAGGAATGTTTTTAGGGATATTTATTTTATCTTGAGCTGTTGAAAGCATTAACACCTCTTTGACAACTCTGTTTTTGTTTTCAATAGCTAATGAAACGGGATGTTTCCCATATAAATAAATATCTTTTCCGGTTTGGTTTAGGTTTTTGTTTGTATCTTTATTAAAATTCTTTTTTTTCATAATATAACCCTTTAAAAAATTTGACTTTATTCTATCATTTTTTTTAATTTCTGTCAAACAAAAGGGTATAAAAAAATCCGCAAAATATTTTAAGCGGATTTTAAAATTTTTAAATGGTTAAAACACGTTCTGGATTGTAATCACTTGAAAGTGGAAATTTATCTCGTTCGTATTTATTTAAAATATATCTGAAATACATTAAAACAAATAATCTGGTTGCACCGGATAATCCTGCTTTATCTCTCATACGATCAATTTTAGAGCAAAGTTCATGAATTGTTATTTTCTCTCTTAAACATATATCTGAAAGTGAAATCCATGTTTCTCGGTCTAAACGCATGCTTGTTCTTCTACCGTTGACAATAACATTTTTGCATATTAACATTAAAAAACTCCTTTAATTAAGCTAAAAAATCAGCTATAATAACTCGCAAAAAAAGAGACGAAAGTTATTAAACACATATTATATGCAACCTGAGGTTGTTAAAATCAATAGCTGGATGCATAAAAAGGTAAAAAAATGATAAAAAAGACGATTAAGACAGAACGAAAATGCGATATGCCAGGCTGTGAAGAGGCTGGAGAATATAAAGCGCCCAAAGATAGGACGCTTAAAAGTCATTATTGGTTTTGTTTAAAACACGTTAAAGAATATAATAAAAATTGGAATTTTTATCAGGGGTTGTCTGCTGAGGAAATTGAAGAGCATATTCAAAATGACACAACATGGCAACGTCCAACTTGGAAGTTAGGGCAATTTAAAACATATGGCACCGGCAATGTGAAAGATGGTTTTGGAGTGTTTGAAGATTTAGGGCTTGGTATGGATGGAAAACATAATCCACCGGTGAAAGAAATTCCTGTTCATTCAAAATTGGCTGAGGCGGCTTCATTTTTGGAAGTTTCATTTCCTTTAAAAGTTTCTGAAGTTAAAAAACAATATAAAAAATTGGCAAAAAAATATCATCCAGATACGAATCAGGGGGATAAAGAAGCTGAAAAGATGTTTAAAAAATTAAATGATTATTATCGATATTTATTAAAACAATTAGGTGAAAAATAAAAAACGCAAGTAAATTAGAAAAAAGCCCAAAGAAAGTCTTTGGGCTTTTGGTTTTTATCACAACAGGCTAAGCCCTTCCGTCGTTGCCGGAGAAACGCGCTGCAACAGCATTCTGTAAGCCTTGATCTCTATCGGCTGTGTATTCGGTAACTTCTTGCCCTGCAGCCTGTTTCAATGTTTCTCTCAAGGTTGAAACTTGTCGATCAGCTCCAGGGGAATAACTTTGTCCTTGAACAGGTATAATGGGTTTTGTACGAGCTTGTCCTCTGTTATTAATACACCCTTCGGTGATTTGAATCGTTCTTGCCAATTGCTCCAGTTGTTGCGGATCAGTAATCTGCCCATTGATTAATGCATCATAAACTTGTCTAAAGGTCATATCCCCTGAACCCAAGGCTTTGTCTGCCGTTTGTCTTGTGCCATCACTCATTTCAAGTCTTTCATCCGGGCTATAAAAAAGGCGGGCTTGTTGTAAGCGATACAAATAAACTTCTGCATTGCTTTGTCCACCCGGACCTTTTGGTAAAAGGCCTTTTTCTTCCATGGCTCTGATATTGGCCAAAGCATTGTTATTTGCTGTTTGCATACCCACTTTTCCTCCTAGTGCAGCACGTTGCCTCCGAGCCGATCTACTTGAACCACTTCTTGCAATACGAGACCTTGCTTGATTAACAGCTCTTGTGTGTTCATCTTTATCTGCCCCATATTGATGTCGAGTTACTTCAATTTCAACCTCTTGAGGTTGAGGTGCCGGTTTTGGTTGTAAAGCCTCTGTAATTGCCTCTTGTGTGATCGTCAAAGGGCCCTCATTTCCTTCTTGAAAAAACTCAGGCATGACCGTAGTAGATGTGGGGATGGGTGCTTCAAATTCAGCTTGTTCAGCTCTTCGATCTTTAATAATATTTAAAACACCTTGAACGTCATTTGCGGATTCTGGGTGTGCTTCTCTATATTCTAATAACAACATTTCAACGCTTTTTCCGTTTTCGCCCGGGGTACTGACGTTGTAATCAGCCCCTTTGCTAATCAAGGATGTGGCAATGGCAAATTGACCATGAGTAACGGCTTCTAACAATGGTGTCATTCCAGCTTTGTTTGTGTGATTAACATTTGCACCTTGTTGAATCAAAAAAGCGGCAACATTTCCCTTGCCGGCACGTAAAGCACACATAAGAGGTGTATCCCCATTGTTATCTGTAACATTTACGTCAGCACCGATTTCTGCTAAACGTTGAACGCGAACCATATCTCCGGCGGCTGCCCTTTCCATAATTGGCGCAGGATTGGTGTTTGAAACATTGTATGCATCACAGATGTCTTTTTTTGCTCCAGCAAAATTAACACCACCTTGATTTTTGAATTCTCTACTTGTTAAATATGGTTGATCGAACGTTTCATTCGCTTTATGCGGTTGAGCGTTTTCATACCCTGGAGCTCCGATTCGTGTTAAAATCATATCAGCAACAATGGCTTGTTCCGCATATTCATTTGTTTGAGGCAAAGCGGCATACAAGTTTGTTAAAAGAGTTCTTCGTTCTTCTTGAGACATATCTTCCCATTTTCTGATATTTCCACCCAAGGTTCCATTTGCAAAATTTCTTACCCCGTCATTGTCATCCATATCCTCGGTTGTGAATACAACAGGGTTGCCACCGGTTAAAATTTTGTATATATACGGCTTTTGAGCCATAACCATATTTAAATTATCTCTAAGACGATCGTAATCCATTTTTCTCTCCTTTTTTTGTGTAAATAAATGTGCTATTTTATTGAATAGCATAAACGATCCTTTAAATCAATCACTTTTGTATGCTTTTTAATTTTTTTTGCTCATTGATTTTGTTATGTTTTTGTTGATTATAACAGAAGGCATTCAAAGTGGGTATAAAGAAACATTTATGCCTAAAATTAAGGCTTGATTTTTTGATATATAGGCTTGATTTTTTTTAAGAAGAAAATTTAACTATCAGATTTATTTTTATTAAAAATTAAATAAAGGAATTAATGATTATATTTATAAAAAAAGACGTTGAGAATATCAACGTCTTTTTTTTATAACCTATTGGTCAGTAAAAAATTAGAGACCTTTTTTAGTTGTTAAGTTATTGCACTCGGTTTGTTGTTACATCAGTTCCGCCCCATTCAACGGCAACAAAACCTTTGCGGTTTGGTGTTGGAGGAAGGATTTGTTCTTTAACTTCAATCGGGGAAGAAAGGTTTTTAAATTCCATCATCACGCGAATCAGGGTATCAGGTTTTGGTGAGATAGCAAGAGGCATATTTTGATTTTGTTCTTGCATAGTTTGAAAGCGCACAAAGTTATATGGCGCATTTTCCATTTTAGGCAACCAATAAATAATGAACTCATTTGCTTCGCGTTTAGTTAATCCCAATTCAGAAAGTTTTTCTTGAAGGAAAGGAATGGTGTTTTTCCCTTCAACAACAAAACCTTCATTCATGTTTGGTTCAATGGTGTTTAATCCTTCCCAATAAAGGGCATAATAGGAGCGGTTGGTTTCTTTATCAAATAAATCTCCATTTGGTTCAGCTGTTACTGTCCAGCTATCTGTATATTTTGGATAGGTGTGTGTGAGGTTTTGTGGGTTGCCAAGAGAAACGGTTACTTCGGTTGTTTTTGTTGGATATAAATAGATGATTGGCTTTGCATCACACATATTACCTCCGCAAAAACTATAACACCCATCTTGGTGAGGATTTAAAAAATCTGCCATTAAATAACGAAAATCAGAGAAGATTAGTGTTATACCAACAGTTACTATCATTAATACAAGATAGAATATGTGCCATTTTGATTTGATAAAAAAGGTAGTGATTATTGATAATCCAACTATAAGAATGTTGTTTATATTTAATGCTGAGTGACAATTAATATGATCAATTAATGTATATAAAAGCATAATTATTGCTAATATATACATTAAAGATATTATTGCAAATTTTAGTAAACTTTGAATAAAATTTTTTGTTTTTTTACTTGTCTTTTTTGAGGAAGAATCTGTAATTTTTTTAATATTCATTTTTTTCCCTTTTTTATTATTATATTCAATATGTTTGAGAATAAAAAAAGACGTTGAGAATGTCAACGTCTTTTTCTAACTCGATTCGGCCTAAAAATTAGAGACCTTTTTTAGCTTTAGCTGATTCGATTCTTTCACGGATTTCTTTTGATTCAGCAGTTAATTTTGAAACTGGTGTGTTCAAAAGATATAAATCTAAACCACCATTTTTTTCAATTGTTCTTAAACCTTGTGTTGAAAGTTTAAGAGTAACTTGTTGATCCAAAATTTCACTATAAATTGCAACGCTTTGCAAGTTTGGCAAAAAGCGACGACGCGTTTTGCGGTTTGACTTACTGACATTGTTACCGGTTTGAACACCTTTTCCTGTAACGAGGCATCTTTTTGCCATGGTTTATCCTTTCCTAACTAAACTAAAATAAAACTGTTAGAGCTTTTTACTATATTTTAATTGAAAAGTCAAGCACTTTTTTTATTTTTTATTAAAAAGGATATAAATCAGGAAGCGGTTTTTTCTTTTTTTTCTCTTTCACCTCTGTTTCGATATTTTCAATCGGCGAAAAATTTTTTTTCTTTTTATATTTTAAAAGAAGAGCCATTAAAATAGTCAAGAGTATTACACCGCATATAATGGTGATCCAAAGAAGAGGAGAGTCTGTTGATTTTTTAAGCGTTGGTTTTTCTTTTTTTATGGGTTCTTTTTGCGTGGGAGAGGGCGGTGTTTCTTCTTTTACTGAATTGGAAGTAAGAAGAGCAGGTAAAACGGTGATTTCTTTCCCTTCGACTTGAATGATTTTTTCTTCTTCTGTTTCTGTATTGAAATATTTAATTTTTAAAGGAGGAAGTTTGATAATCCCTTCTTTTTGGGGAATGATTAAAAACTCTTGTGTTTCAACGCCGATAATTTCTTCGTTTTCAAACAAAAAATAGCGTTGTTCAGGATTGGCAAAAAAAGAATAATCTTCAGATGCGGCGTGCGTTAGTGTGGGTAATTTGCTTGGTTCAATGCCGATGGCTTTTAATGTGATTTTTCTTTCAATGGCTTCACCTAAATGAATTTTATCCGGTATTTTGAATTCTTGTGTCAAAGAAACATTGATGGAGGGGAGCCACCATCCGGTCCAATCTTTGGGTTTTTCTTTTACTTCAATTTCAAGAGGGTTTGATTGATAGTAAACGGGAATTTCATTTTGAAAAGGCGAAATTAAAAATCGGTCATTGAATGCCATATCAAAAAATGAATGGATGTCTTTTGCATTTCCTTTTGATGGGAGGTTGCCACTTACTTCGGCAGAATTAATTTGAAATTTTCCGGCACTGACTGGGGTAAATGTATAATAACTTTGGTAAAGGCGACCAATTTTTTCATTTATTTTTTCTTGTTTTAATGTGTCGTGATTTAATTTGGAAAATATAAAATGATAATTTTTTGGGGGTTGAATATTAATATTATAAAGATTGATCGGGTCAAATAACTTTAATTTATAAATACCTGTTTGCCCTTCATATATTTTTTTAGGGTTGGCTTCTGCTTGGAAAAGAAGTTGAGACGTAATTGATTGTGTACTTTGAATGTTTTGATTTGTCTTTGTTATTTCCTGCGTATTTTGTTGTAATTGTTCAGGGGGTAACACCGTTAATGTAACGCTATTTGTTTTTTCCTGATTTATATCAAATGGTCCAAAAATAGTTTCCCCTTCTGCAAGTGGAAATATGGTGAAAGAGAGGGTATGAAGAGTTGATTGAGAATTATTTGTAATTTGTATATTTGTTGCACTGGATTGCCCTCTGATTTTTGCTTTTTTAGCAATTTCATTAGAGAGTGAATAAGGATTGATTTCTTTATCGGATTGAATTGTTAATTGCACGGCTTTTCCAAGTGGAACTTGGGTTTCGCTAAGTTCTAAAGAAACAAGAGCGTTTGCTGCTGTTGAGATCATTAAAAAAGAAAAAAATAAAAAAACAGTTTTTTTCATATTTACCCTCTTTGGCTTTGCATATAAAGACGGAATTTTAAAAGTCTGGATGGATCTTTTTTGAGCCGATTGAAAATTTCTTGCGTTTCTTGATTAAGAGGCTGGACGGGTTCGTCATCTGATTCAGTTGGTTGTTCTTCTGGGGTTGCTTCTTTGTTTTCTTCAGTATTTTTTGATTCTTTTTGAGATGATTGATCCTCTTTATCATTTTCTGAAGAATATTCTTTCTCGTTTACTTGATTTTGCTGTTGTTGATTTTTGTTTTCATTTTGAGAAGAGTTTTCGGATTGTTGT
>JAGCKR010000024.1 GCA_017647405.1 Alphaproteobacteria bacterium | reverse complement strand
TTAATGGCTCCAGCGGTAGGGCTCGAACCTACGACCGATCGGTTAACAGCCGATTGCTCTACCACTGAGCTACGCTGGAACAAATCTTTTTTGGAGGCCGGTACCGGAATTGAACCAGTATAAAAGGATTTGCAATCCTCTGCATAAGCCATTCTGCCAACCGGCCATCAAAGAATAAATACTATTTAACAAAACTTTTTTTTGTTGTCAAGAAAAAAAATAAAATACTTGAAAATTTTTTTAAAATATTTTATCGTAAGGGTATATAAAATAATAGAAGAGGTGAGAAATGATGAAGAAAATAACTGGATTAATGATTGTTTTATCAACGATTTCAACAACTGCTTTTTCAGCAAATTTGAGTGATGTTTTGTCATATACGTATGAAAACAGTTCAACAATTAATGCTGAACGGGCTGGTTTGAAAGCAACGGATGAAAATGTTTCAAAAGCGAAAGCGGGATTTCGCCCGTCATTGATTGGGGAAGGAAGTTTGGGTCGAAGCTATATTAAAAATGAATATGATGCTTCATCAGCAGCATCCATGCAAGAAAAATATCAAGATCCAACATCTTTATCTATTTCTTTCATCCAACCGGTTTTTTCTGGGTTGTCAACGGTAAATGCCGTAAAAGCTGCAAAAGAGCAGGTAAAATCAGCCAGAGAAGGGCTCGTGAATACAGAGCAGGTTGTTTTATTAGATGTGGTCAGTGTTTATATGGATGTGTTGCGTGACAGAGCGGTTCTTCAACTTCAAATTAGCAATGAAAAAGTTTTAAAAGAACATTTGGCCTCATATAAGAAACGTTTTGAAGCTGGTGAATTAACAAGAACGGATGTGGCTCAGTCCGAGGCTCGTTTGGCCGGTGCAACTGCATCCAGAATTGCAGCAGAAGGAAATTTAAAAGTATCAAATGCAAATTATTTGGATGTTATCGGTTTAAAACCTGAAAAAGTTTTAAGTGATGTGGAGGCAGAAAAGATTATTTTGCCCAAAACATTATCGGAAGCTTTGAATTTGGCTAAAGAAAATAATCCGCAAATTAAGGCGATTGATTTCGCATTAACTTCTGCTGAAAAAAGTGTTTTAGCTAAAAAAGGGGTTTTATCGCCGGTTGTTGATGTGCGGGCTGGAGCCACGAAAAATAAAGAAAGCAATTTAACAAGACGTAATGATTCTTGGCAAGTAACGGCTAATGTAAAAGTTCCTCTTTATCAATCCGGTGCTGAATATGCGGATATCAGAGCGGCCAGACACACGGAAAATCAATATCGAATTTTATCAAAAAAAATCAGATCAGATGTTGAAGCGCAAACAATTAAAGCTTGGGAAAATTATACGTCGACAAAAGCTCAGATTAAATCTATTAAATCTCAGATTAAGGCTTCAAAAATCGCCTTGGATGGTGTGATCAGAGAGGCAAAAGTGGGTTCAAGAACGGTTTTGGATGTTTTAGATGCTGAACAAGAGCACTTGGATAACCAAGTGAGTTTGGTAAAAGCACATAGAGATGAAGTTGTGGCTGCATATGCTTTGTTAACGGCAATTGGCAAGATGAATCCGACTGATTTAAAATTATCCGTTTCAACATATGATCCAACAACATATTATAAAGAAATAGAAAATAAATGGATTGGATATGATATAGAATAAAGGAGGTTCAATGCAGGAAGAAGAGATGTCTGTCAGTGAAATTCTTTCTTCAATTAGAGAAGTTTTATCTAAAGAAGTAAAGGATGAATTTGCTGAAATTACAACTAAAACGATACCAGATAGACCGATTGAACAAATGCCAGCGGAATCTGTTAAACCACCTGTTTTTCACCAATCGGATATTGTTTTGGAATTAACACCCCAAATGCGTGTTGAAAAAGATTCTTTTCTTCCTTTGAACGCTTCTTTGTCTGGAAATAAATCTGCTTGCCAGCCGGTATGTGCGCCTGAGGGTATAGAAGCGAATTTGCAACCGATGATGCAGGCTTGGTTGGATAAAAATTTACCGGAAATTGTTGAAAAAGTTGTTGCCCGAGAGGTAAAACGTTTATTTTCAGGTAAATGATTTTATATCAAAAGATTTCTTAATCTTCATGAGCTGTTTGAGCAATTGTTAAAACAAAAACAGCACGTGCACCGGCTTTTTTGAGTTCTTTAGCGCAATTATTAACGGTTGCGCCTGTTGTTAAAACGTCATCGATAATCAGAATAGATTTATTTTTAATTTTTTCAGGATGGTTGACCACAAAAGCATTTTTAACGTTTTTAATGCGTTCAGCTTTTGTTTTCTTTTCTTGTTTGGGCGTATGTCTGGCTCTTATAAGTATATTTTCATTATATGGTATTTTTGTTTTTTTACTTAAAATTTGAGCTAAAATCCCCGCCTGATTATATCCCCTTGATAATTTTCTTTTCCAATGCATAGGAACAGGTATAATAAGATCCGTTTCCAAAAATAAGTCTTTGCCAGCCTGTTGTAAAAGAAAAACAAAAGGGTGAGCATATTCTATTTTTCCAGTATTTTTAAATTTCAAAATTGCGTTTTTAGAAACGGCATTATATTGAAAAACAGCTCTTGCCTTATCATAGATTGGTCTTTTTTTTAAGCAATTAGAACATAATATTTTTTCTTCAGTTGGTAAAAGAGATACCTTTTTGCCACATCGATAACAAATTGATCCTTGAATAAATATTATTTTAGAAAAGCATTTATCACAAAAAATTTTTTCTTTTTCAATGGTATTATCACAACAAAGGCAAACATGTGGAAATGCAAAATCAATAATATTTTTGCAGGTAGTTGAAATAAAATAAAGAAATTTCCTTGTAATTTTCATGTCCCTATATTACGTTATAAAAAAAAGAAAGGCAAGATAAATGAAAAACAAAATATTTTTGTATCCGAATGGAAAGAGAATTTTTTATACAATTCATAATGAAAAATCAGATGTTTTTTTATTGTATTTACATGGATTAATGTCTTCTCGCACCAGTGACAAAGGAAAATCGATTTTATCTTATGCCAAAAAGAATCGATTAGGTTTTCTGTCATTGGATTATACGGCTCATGGTGAGTCTGATGGGGATAAAACGGAATTTCGGGTTGGTACATGTTTGCAAGATGTTTTGTCTGTTTTTGATTTAGAGCTGAAAGGAAAAAAAGTTGTTGTTATCGGCAGTTCATTAGGCGGTTGGCTTTCGTTGTTATTAGGTGAAAAAAGAAAAAAACAGGTAAAGGGCTTGATGACCTTAGCTGTTGCAGCGGATTTTACAAAACTTGTTTGGGAATATATGTTTAATGATCATATCAGGTCTTTGTTAAAATCCGGAAATGTTTTTGGGCCTTCTGAAGAAACGAGAGGTCATTGTTTTACGTATCAGATGTTTGAGGAAGCTGAAAAACATTGTTTATTGCATCGTAATATTGAATATCAAGGACCTTGTTTATTGGTGCATGGTGATCAAGATGAAATTATTCCATATCAAAACTCATTTAAAGTTAAAGAGGCTTTGCAATCATCGAAAGTTTGTATTCAAATTATAAAAGGGGAATCACATTTGTTAAAAGGATATAAATTATCTTTAGGCTTGGATTTTCTTTTAACACAGATATAGGAGTGAATGATATGACTGAAACTAATGTGATGAAAAAAGGGTTTACCCTGTTTTTTTTATTGTTAATTGTTTTTTTGATTTCTGGTTTAGGCGGTTCATTTGTAACCCTTGATCGTTTAAATTGGTATAAAACACTGCCACTTTCATCTTTAACTCCACCTGATGCATGGTTTGGAATTGTTTGGACGTTTCTTTATTTTTTAATGGCAATATCGGCATTTCTTGTTTGGGAAAAGGCTTCTCCGAGATATTTTGTGTTACAACTGATAACAAATGGTTTATGGCCTTTTTTGTTTTTTTATCTGCATTCACCTATTGCTGCTTTAGTTGATATAGTGTTTATGATTGTTTTCGTTGCTTTAACAATTAAAACATTTCTTAAAGTTTCTAAAACAGCCGGTTATTTGTTAATGCCATTAATGTGTTGGATTTTATTTGCCTTTTATTTGAATGCACATATTGTTTATTATCAATTATTTGCATAAATAGATTGAAGTAATTCGATTTCTTTTTTATATCCATCTAATTCATTAGGTGTTTCTAAGACAAATAATTTATTTTTAAGGGCAGGGTGAGTGATAATCCGACTGATTGCTTCCAATCCAAGCTCACCTTCGCCGATTTTTTCATGTCTGTCTTTATGAGAAGCAAAAGGCATTTTGGAATCATTTAAATGAATGGTGTATAATTTATTCAGGCCGATAACAGAATCAAAATGCATTAAAACATCATCTAATTTATGTTTAATATCATAACCGGCACTATATATATGGCATGTATCCATACAAACGCCGATTTTTTCAGGATATTTTACTTCATCCATAATATTTTTTAATTCTTCAAAAGTTGATCCGATTTCGCTTCCCGAACCAGACATTGTTTCCAACAAAACGGTTGTTTTGGTGTCTTTTGAGATAATATTATTCAATAAATCAATAATCAATTCGGTTCCGGTAATGATGCCGGCACCAACGTGAGATCCTGGATGAAAATTATAAAGGGCACTATCTAAAAGATCTAATCTCATTAAGTCATCTTTCATCACCAGATGAGCAAAATCTCTGATTCTTTCATCTTGGGAGGCTGGATTTAATGTATAGGGCGCATGCGCTAAAACTTGTTGAAAATCAATAGATTTTGTTTTTTCTTTAAATAAAGAAATATCTTCATAATCAATTTCTTTTGCTTTGCCGCCTCTGGGATTTCTGGTAAAGAATTGAAATGTATTGGCCCCCAAAAATTCAGCTTCTTTCAGCATATGGCAATATCCTTTTGAGGCAGAGAGGTGACAGCCGATTTTTAACATTTTATTTCCTTTCATTTTTGTGGCCATAAGTTTTGATTGATACACTGTTGTTTAACAATGGTATTTTCATTTTTTTGAATTTCCTCAATTCGATAGGTGCGTAAACATTCCCATTCGTCTGGTGGAAATTTTTCATCCCATTTTATGAATAATTCTTTTTGACTCTCTTTAATTTTAAAAAAAGGATATTGTTTTTCAAAATATAAATAAGTGCGAGCAACAATCCCTTTTGCAGAATCTGGAATTTCAATTTTATTGTCTGCAACTTTTATGGAGCATGTTTTATAAATTGATGGAAAAAATGTTGGAAATTCAGTAAATTCCGTATTCCCACGAATGGTGTTGAGTGAGCCGATAACCGGATAAAGATTATACATATCTGACTGCATCAATCTGAAAATACGACTTGTTTTTTCAGCACATCTTCTTCCTTTATAAGGTATATTCTCTTTATTAATACAATTTTTATCTCCCATCCACCATTGTTTGATATAGGTGCCAAATTCCTCTGCTGTAACAACGTGTTCCATTTCAATGCGGTTTACACGATTGCTCACTTTTGAAACATCAAAATCTTTGGGCAAGATTAATTTTTTATCTTCATCAAAGGGAATTTGACAATAAAGGGTAGAGCGATGATCAATATAAATTTTTTTAAAAAGCTTATTTCTGGCAGAGGCATAGGATTCATTTGCATAAAAAACCTTATCTTCTGCCTGTACAGTGGTTGTCAGACAGATGAAAAAAAGCATTTTTAAGATAAAATTATGAACTCTCATATTCTGAAAGTTACACAAGAAATAACTCTTTGTCAAGAATCATTCTTAATAATTTAAAGCTTCTGATATTGTAAAGCAATTAATTGGTCGCATTCCGAATTTAAGTTTGTAAAGATCAATTTGGTTAAGAGTGGAACGTTCTCCCATCGGGGTATAGCAAATATTTTGAACTAAGTTACCATTTTCAAAGATAAGAGAAGCCAAAACGTCTCCGTTTTCATAATAAAGTTTAGCAGGTCCGTCTAATATACCGTTTGTATAGGAGAGAGCTGATTGCATATTTCCTGCCGGATAATATTGATATTGCATTCCATTGATAAATCCATTTTGATATGTTTCTTTTAAAGCGGTATTCCCATTGGGAAAAAACATCAGTCCGGTGCCAATTTTTTTCCCGTTTTGATAGGTGACCTTCATTTTTATTGAGCCATCAATATAAAAAACTTGAATATCACCACTAATCATATCATTTTGATACGGAATGGAAGCTAAAAGATTTTGATTGGAATAAAAAAATTCTTGTATGCCGTTTTTTTTGAAATTTTGATAAGGTGTTTTGGCAAAAATATTACCATTTTGATAATAAATGTAATCTATTTGATTTTCTTTGGGCGTATATTCTATATTCCCCAAAAGATTAGATTCTTCCAGATCGTCTTTAACCAATTGAAGAATGGGAATTTGATTTAAATCTAATAAACAGTTGTCCCCGTATTCTGATTCATATGAAGGGCAGTTCCCCCTTAATGAGGCATAAAGGGGAAGATTTAGTAAACAAAAGGTAATAAATAAAAGCGTTTTCATATTGTTGATATGGTGAGGAATTGCCTTTTTTCAATATGGAAAAGTTTTTTTATTCGGTAAAATCTGAATCGTAAATTGATGAAAAAAAGTCAATTTAAAGCAAAATTTACTCAAAACATGTGTATTTTAAAGGTAAATGAAAAATAAAAAGCTTTATTTATCAATAAGTTAGGTTTTTAAGAAAATTGTTGTAAAATTATTAAAAAAGCCCTTTATTTTTAAAGGGTTATTTTTAATTTTAAGATCGGAAATCTAAGGGTCGTTAGAATTCCGACCTAACTCCTCTTCCATACTTTAATTATACCATGGGTTTCGATTTTCGTGTCAAAAAATTTTCAAAAAAAATATATGATTTTTTGATATTTTCTTGTAG
>JAGCKR010000023.1 GCA_017647405.1 Alphaproteobacteria bacterium | reverse complement strand
TGCTTTCAAATATTGTTGTGATGGGGATGGGTGAGCCATTATGTAATTTTGAAAATTTAAAACAAGCTCTTTTAATTTTGATGAATGGTGATGGTATTGGTATTTCTAAAAGAAGAATTACGGTTTCAACATCAGGTGTTGCAAATCATATTCCTGAACTAGCTGATCTTGGTGTAAAATTGGCTGTTTCTTTGCATGCACCAACAAATGAAATTAGAGATAAAATTATGCCTGTTAATCGCAAATTTCCATTAGAAGTTTTAATTAATGCTTGTAAAGAATATCAAAAACGAAGTGAAAGACGGCAATTTATCACGATGGAATATGTGATGCTTAAGGATATTAATGATTCTGAAAAAGATGCTGAAAACCTTATGAAGTTGGTAGATGGTCTTGAAGTGAAGTTTAATTTGATTCCTTTCCATCATTGGGAAGGGGCTCCATTTGAAGCTTCTAGTATGAATAAGATGCATAAATTTGCTAAAAAACTTGAAAGTAATTATTTTGCGGCACCAATTAGAAGATCTCGTGGGGAAGATATTATGGCTGCTTGTGGTCAACTTAAATCAGCTAAAGGAAAAATGTAAAAAAAGGAAAGGGAGTTAAATGGAATTTTTTAATGTATTGAAAGAAAGACGTTCTATTCGTCATTATGAAGAAGGTTTTATTGTTCCGTTTGAGGATATTAAAAAAATTATAGAGGCGGGAATGTATGCCCCCTCTGCTATGAGAAGATTTCCATGGGAATTCTTAGTGATAACAGATCAAGTGTTGCTTCAAAAAATTGAAAAAGAACATAAATATGCATCTTTTGCAAGTTCTGCAGGGGTTATGATTGCTGTTTGTGAAAAAGAAAGTGTTTCTCATGCAGGTATGGGGGTTATTGATGTGGCAATGGCATCTCAAAATATGATGTTGGCCGCATATGCTTTAGGATATGGTTCTTGCTTTTGTGGTGTTTACCCTGAAACACATGAAAAGTTTGCTGATGTGTTGCAAGTTCCAAAAGATGTGCGTGTTATTGGATTGATTTCGCTTGGAAAAGCAATTGAAACAAAAGGTGTGCCAGAACGATATGATGAACTTAAGGTTCATGTGAATCGTTGGTAAAAAAACACCGCCTTGAAAAAGGCGGTGTTGTTTATTAAACTTTGTTTATTCAGACAATTTGAATTGAGATAACAATTCGGCTGATTTTGCTGAATTTCTTGGATTGATCATTGCATTTTTATGGTATCCTGCGTCTACATGAACGATTTCACCTGTAATCCCAGCAGCTAAATCAGAGCAAAGGAACATACCTGTTCCGCCAACATCTTCAATTGTTACGTTTCTACAAAGAGCGGAGTTGTTTTCTGTCCAACCTAAAATTTGACGGAAATCACCAATTCCTGCTGCAGCTAATGTGCGGATTGGACCGGCAGAAATAGCATTAACGCGAATATTTTGATGGCCTAAATCAAAAGCAATAAAGTGAACAGAAGCTTCTAAAGCAGCTTTTGCAACACCCATCACATTATAATTTGGTAAATATCTTTCTGCACCTAAATAAGTGAGTGTTAAACAAGCGCCTCCATCTGTCATCAATTCTGCTGCACGTTTGCAAACATCTGTAAATGAATAACAAGAAATAAGCATAGAATTTGTGAAATTATCTTTTGATGTATCCACATAGCGGCCTTTGAGCTCATTTTTATCAGAAAAAGCAATCGCATGAACAACAAAATCTAATTTTCCCCATTTTTCTTTTAACGTGGCAAAAACATTATCCATTGATTCGCTGTTTAATACATCGCAAGGGATTAAAATATCTGAGCCAATGCTTTGAGCTAAGGGGCGAACGCGTTTTTCAAGAGCTTCGCCTTGATAAGTGAAAGCAATTTCGGCGCCTTGGTCAGCCATGGCTTTTGCAATTCCCCAAGCAATTGAATGGTCATTGGCAACGCCCATGATAAGGCCTTTTTTCCCTGCCATAATTCCTGTCATTTTTTTATCCTTTCCGTTTATTTTTATCGAAATTTTAAAATTTATACACTTCTAACCGATAAAATATATGAAAAGAAGAAAAAAATCAAATGACACTTTTGTTACAAAGTATTAAAAATGGCTTTTTAAAAGGGTTTCTTGAATTTTTTAAGAAGATGAGAT
>JAGCKR010000022.1 GCA_017647405.1 Alphaproteobacteria bacterium | reverse complement strand
TGACATTAAAATAGCTTTCGTTTCATCACAAGAATAACAAGATAATGACCCACTTTTTAAAGGATATTGCTCTGGACATTCTTTTAAATGGCACACTGTTTTTAATTGTTTACCTTCTAAAGGTTGAATAATTGAAATATCCCTATTTAAACAAGATCTACAGATATCTGGTTCTATTTCAAAAGATTTTAAACTCTCACATGAAAAACATTCACCGCTTAATGATTGAAGTGGTTCTGAAGAGGAACATTTTATTTCATTGGCCATTGATATACTTTCAAATAACCAACTAAATAAAAGTAACCAAATTGCATTTTTCATAACAAAAACTCCTTTTATTTACTTATAATCTTTTTTTAATAAATTCGCCAACTACTTGTTTTTATTATTTTTTTACAAATTTAACATCTATACAATAGAAATATCTAAAAAAATCATAATGAACTTTCCTGTTCTATTAAAAGATCTTCTGCAAACTGTTTAAAAGTTTCAGATGCTTTACCATAAAAATGATAATCAAACAAATCGACATTATCTGCTTTATCCAAATTAAATAAATATGTTTTTGCGCCATTTTCTTTAGCAATTTGAACAAATCCAGCCGCAGGATAAACAACTCCTGAAGTTCCAATAGCAATAAAAAGATTACACTCAGCTAATAATTTTTCAACCTTATTTAAGCATTTGGGCATTTCTCCAAAAAAAACTATATTAGGTTTTAACATACCCATCACTTCACAATGAGGGCAAGAGTTTACACTGCTAATATCCCCACCCACTTTTGTTATTTGACCGCAATTTAAACAAATGCATTCATCTATGCGCCCATGAATATGATATATATTTTTATTTTTTGCCTTTTCGTGCAATAAATCAATATTTTGGGTAATAATGTTTATTTCAGTATCTAAAAGTTCAGATTGTAACATAGTAATTGCATAATGTGCTAAATTTGGTTGAGCTTTATTCATAATATGCCTTAACTCATTATAAAATTTATGCACCATATCGGGCCTATACTCAAATGCCTCTATAGTGGCAACATCCTCAACTTTATAATTATTCCATAATCCATCAGCGCTTCTGAATGTGGATAATCCACTTTCAGCACTGATCCCCGCGCCCGTTAGAATAACAATTTTTTTCATATATATTATCACTCTTTAATCTTGCCTATTATTAACTATACAAGAATATCAATCTAAATTCAATAAAGTCGTTATTAATTTAAATAGAGAATAAAAAAATATTTTAATAAAATGTTATAAATCTATAACAAAAAAAACCGGCCAAATGGCCGGTATTCTTAAATTGGAGCGGGTGAAGGGATTCGAACCCTCGACATCAACCTTGGCAAGGTTGCGCTCTACCCCTGAGCTACGCCCGCATTCTTGCGTAGGTGTATTTATCGCACATTTTTTTTTAAAAAGCAAGCGTTATTTTTAAAAATATCAAAAAAAATTACAACATCTTGAATCTTTTAATTTTTTTATATTATTTTAACGCGACTTTTGATGAATTAACAACCTTTTTGAACAATAAATTTCCCTTTTCGTCCTTTTAAAGGATGCTTTTTCCGCCGAATCGAGGATTTTTTGCTGATGTTTTGAATAAACAAGCGCCAACTTATATCCATGATGAAATCCTTTTAAAATTTCAGCATGCATTTTACTTTCTGCTTTAAACTCTCTAACAGCAACAAACTTCTTTTGAGATAAGAAATTATAAATTTCCAATAAATTGCCAACACTTTTATATTCATCTTTATTCATAAAAGCTTTATTTTTTTGATTCCATCCAGAAGCAATGCAAAAACCAATTAAAGATGCTTGTTCAAAAGCTCCTTTTAAACTTTTTGTGTTTCTATTCGTAACCGCAACCGTTAAAGCATACAAATTTTGCCATCCGGTACGATGAGAAAAATCAAATCGTTCCGGACTTTTTTCCATTTTTAAAAGAACCTCAAAAGCGATCATTGATCCACCAAAAAAATTCCTCAACGCGTTTCAACCTTTCAAAAAAAATAAAAATAGAGGTGAACTTTATAATTTTTTTTATTCAAATGCAACAAAAAAAATCATATTTTATTTAATTTTTTTAATTGGTTATAAAAAAAATAATTTCTTCAATAAAAAAGATTGTTTTTTTATTTAAAATTATATACAATGAGTTAGAACATAAATAGAACATAAGGAGAACTTTTAATGGAAAAAGATAAAGCACTTGAAGCAGCTCTCAGTCAAATTGAACGTGCATTTGGCAAAGGCTCCATTATGCGTTTAGGCCAAAAAGGGAATGCTGTTGAAATTCCTGCAATTTCAACGGGCTCACTTGGCTTGGATTTAGCACTTGGCATCGGCGGTCTTCCAAAGGGAAGAATTATTGAAGTATACGGTCCTGAAAGTTCCGGTAAAACAACTTTAGCCCTCCATGTTGTTGCTGAAGCACAAAAAAATGGTGGAACATGTGCTTATATTGATGCCGAACATGCCATGGATCCAATTTACGCTTCAAAACTTGGTGTTGACATCAATCAATTATTAATTTCTCAACCTGATACCGGTGAACAAGCACTTGAAATTGCAGATACATTAGTTCGTTCAGGGACCATCGATGTTTTAGTTGTGGACTCTGTTGCAGCTCTTGTTCCAAAAGCGGAACTTGAAGGTGAAATGGGAGATTCCCATATGGGACTTCAAGCTCGTTTAATGAGTCAAGCTCTCAGAAAAATCACCGCTTCTGTTTCCAGAGCAAACACTCTTGTTATCTTTATTAACCAAATTCGTATGAAAATCGGCGTCATGTTTGGGAACCCAGAAACAACAACGGGTGGTAACGCACTTAAATTTTATGCTTCTGTTCGCTTAGATATCCGTCGAATCGGCGCTGTCAAAGATAAAGAAAATACTGTTGGGAACCAAACACGTGTTAAAATTGTTAAAAATAAAGTGGCACCACCATTTAAAACAGTTGATTTTGATATTCTTTACGGAGAAGGTATTTCTAAAACCGGTGAATTATTAGATTTGGGTGTCAAAGCAGGTATTATTGAAAAAGCCGGTTCATGGTTCTCTTGCAAAGGAGAACGAATCGGACAAGGTAGAGAAGCTGCTCGAACTTATTTAAAAGCTCATCCGGAAATCGCTGATGAAATTGAAAAAACAATTCGTTCAAATGCAACAGATTTATCCCGTCAAATGATGATGGCTGACGGCGATGAAGGAATTGACGAATAAAAAATTTAATCCACAAGAAACCGTCCATTATCTCCCGTGGGCGGTTTCTTTCTTTTAGAGCTTATTGATGAATAATCAACTTCTTTCTTCTCTGATTTATCCTATTATTGCTATGGAAAATGATAATTTCTTATACATTTCCAGTGGTTTTTTATATCGCAAAAAAGAAAAGTTTTACTTTATTACCTCACTTGGAACAATTTTAGGAAAAGAGATTCCTTCCGGTGAATTTAAAACGAAAAACAAAAAAATCCCCACTCATTTTGAAATAAAATTATCACTGTTTCAAAATGATTTGATTTCAGTAAATAAATGGTGTTTACCCATTCGTCTTTCACCCTATAATGATGATTATGAACCAACTTTTTATATTCATCCAACCTACAAAAAAGAAATTGATATCGCTGTTTTTCCCATTCAGGCAAATGGAAAAGATTTAATTGCTCTAAATGATTTTGACACCGTTAAAGAAAATAATGAAAAAAAAGAGGTGTTCATTACCGGCTTTCCTCTTTTCCCCAACCAATCTGACGATAAAACATCCCCCATTTTAGAACAAAGCAAAATTACTCATCAAGGTTCAAATATTTTAATTATGAACCCAATTAATCGAATTGGCATGTTTGGTTCAGCCGTTTTTCAATTAACTGATTTAACAGAAAATGCCTTTTGTTTTTTGGGTCTTTTTTCAGGCAATCATCAAAACTTAAAAACACCGCCTTCAAAACCACCTTTTATTTGGAAAAAATCCTTTATTGAAGAAATTATCGAGGGCCAATATAAAGAATCCTGTATGGATTAATTTTTAAGTTTGAATAATAAACCACCTGTAATTGGCGAAACTTCTTTAAGAATGGCTTTTACTTTATCACCAACTTTATAGGTTTTACCCGTGCTTCGACCAACAAGCAGTTGAGCCTTTTCATCATAATCATAAAAGTCACCCTTTAAATATCGCATTGGTACAAAACCATCTGTTCCATATTGTTCAACACGAACAAAAACCCCAAAATCTGTTATAGATGAAATGCGCACATTAAATGATTTCTGCTCTTTCTTTTTCAGGAAAGAAGCAATATATCGATCCAAAGCATCTTGTTCAGCAGACGCTGCCTGTCTTTCTGTTTGGGAAATATGAATAGCAGTTTTTTCAAATGTTTCTACCGCCTCTTTAGAAAGCCCACCCTCCCCTAATTTTAAAGCATCCACTAATGCCCGATGTACCATTAAATCAGCATATCGACGAATTGGTGATGTGAAATGCGCATATCTTAAAAGAGCCAATCCAAAATGCCCAATATTTTCCGGACTGTATTTTGCTTGTGATTGACTGCGAAGAACAAATTCATTAATTGCAAAACTGATATCTTTTTTTCTTGTTTTTGTTAAAATATCATTAAAATCTTTTGGTTCAACAGAATCATTTAAAGGCTTATTTATCACATGGAGTGATCTTAAAAAATTATTTAAAACCTCTAGCTTTTCTTCAGAAGGTCGATCATGCACACGATACATAACCGGCTGATGTTTTTCTTCCAATGTTTCAGCGGCCGAAACGTTTGCCAAAATCATTAATTCTTCAATTAAATGCATACTTGAAAGCATTTGACGTGGATGAATGGAAAGAATATTCCCCTTAGTGTCCATTTGAACTTGTTGTTCAGGCACATCAATCTCGATAACCCCTCGTTTCACACGTTGTTTTTTAAGCAATCCATACACATTTTTAAGCGATTCGATTTCTTTTTCCAAACCAACAATCGGTGTGATATTTTTAATAGCTTCTTCAACCTCGGGATACGTAAGCCTACGCGCAGATTTTATCAATGCTCTATGGAATTGATGTTTTTTCTTCACGCCATTTTTATCAATCCAAACCTCACAAACAAGCGCGGCTCTTTCTTCATTTGGGTTTAAAGAACAAACTCCATTAGATAATTCAAAAGGAAGCATCGGAATTACCCTATCCGGAAAATAAACGGAATTACCACGAAGCTTTGCATCACTATCCACTGCCGTTTCACATCTGACATACCAACTCACATCGGCAATCGCCACCATAATATGATATCCACCCTTATTTTTTTCATCTTGATCCGGTTCAGCCCAAACAGCATCATCAAAATCTTTTGCATCTGCCCCGTCAATCGTCACAAAAGGAATATTTCTTAAATCAATTCTAAACTTATCCACAGGCGGAACAGAAAGATTTTTCACTTCTTTTTCTGTTTGTTTTAAAAACATAACCGGTAGTTTATGCATATAAATGGCCAATATGGTGGCTGCAAACGGGTCTTCCCAAGAACCAACTTTTTGAATGAATTTTGCAATCGGCTCTCGGCTTCTTATAAGCGGAATTTCAACTAATAAAATATCTTTATTTTTTACCTCACGAGGAACATCTAAAAGTAAAAAAGATTGCTTCAATCGCCGATCGACAGAATATACTTTACCATTTTCATATACGCCTACCATTTGATTTTGATTGGCTGTTACACGGCGAATAATCTCCCCTTCATAAAAAAGTTTTTTCACCTGTTTAAGACGCGCCTGAACAATATCGCCCACACCAGCCGGAGGATTAATATTATTTTTAGTAATTAAAATTTGAGGTACTTCTTTTACCGTTTTCCAATCAAGTGGGCGCGCAATCAAATCCCCCATAGAATCAATACCGGTAATTTCAACTTGTTCATATTCAGAAAGTTTACCGGCCACGTGTAAACGATTTTTCCGTGTATCAGATTTCTTTTCAAGAATTCCATCGGCCTGCAAAGTTTTAAGCATTTTTTTGAGCTCTTTTCTATCATCCCCTTTAATTTTAAAATCTCGAGCAATGTTTCGTTTGGAAACAGAACCTGTTTGTTCATTTAAATAATCCATCAATTCTTTCATTGATGGCAATTTTGAAAGGGATTTTTTACTCATTTTAGCCTCCTTGTTTCTTTTATTTTAACATAAAAACAACTTACAAGCAAGAAGAAGCGCTTTTTTATGTTAAAACAATATTTTAATCTTGTATTTAAGCTTTTTTTTGATAAGAATAAAATTGTAAACTTAAAAAATTTTAAATTATTATAGCAAACAGGGGGAAATATGTATTATCAGGGAGTCAGAGAGGCCTTAGCCCATATTATTCACAACAAAAATATTCGACAAATTTTATTTCAAAATCCAGATGCTGTGCCAAATATTGTTAGTGAAAATATGTTATCAAACAATGATAATATTTTACAGTTTCAAAATGGAGAAGGAGAAATTGGAGCTATTTCCTCCCAACTCAAACCTTGGGCAAGAATGTCCCAAGAAGAAAGAAAACAACTTTTAACATCTTTAAATGCCACTCTTGCAGGACGAAATCAATACAATGAACAACTTCTAGTTTATGATATGATTATGGCGCAAATTGGTGCACCTGGTTACTCTGGTGCAAGCCCTCATGCAGCTAATACGGGATGGAAACAAGCAAATTATAGGTATGCCAGAAAAAGAGCTGATGCCGCTGGTGTTAATTTGGAACAAGCAGAAAACGATTTACTTGCCGCTTATAACATAAGAAATGAAGACCCTGCCCCTATTATAGAAGCGTCAAAATCTGGAGATATAAACAGAGTTTCTCACTTAATAACAATTGGTGCGGATGTTAATACAGCAGATAGCAACGGTGACACCCCCTTAATGGTTTCTTTACGTACAGGCAGAGAAGATGTAGCAACAGAATTAATTAAAAGAGGCGCTGAAATTAATCATAGAAATAAAGCAGGAATGACCCCTCTTTTAGAAGCAGTTACACATGGCCACTTCGATCTAGCAACGTCTATGATTGCAAATGGGGCCGACTACACAGTTAAAACACCAGGTGAAAATGGAAAAAGTATTGAAGAAATACTTGTTGAATATCGAGAAGCTCATCCCAATGAGGGAAATGCTGTTGAAGGAGTTTTAAGTGTTATTCAGAGACAAAAAGAAAGCGTTGTAAATACAGGACAACAAGAACAGCCTGCGCCAGCTACAACACCAGAGCGATCTGCTCCATCTACAACACCAGGACTGGTGCTCGCAACAACTGATGATGAAAAGAATTTTTTAGTAGCTTGTCGTTCCGGCAACTTAGAAGAGATAAACCGATTACTATCTGCGGGTGTTAATCCAAATGTATGTAATGAATCCAATCAAACAGGTCTTATGTTTGCAGCTGTAGCCGGTCGTGCAGAAGCTGTTGACAGATTACTTCAAGAAGAAAATATTATTGTTGATGCAAGAGATAAAAACAATAATACAGCTCTCATATTGTCAGGACGATTGGGAAATACAGATGTTATTCAGTCATTATTAAGTAAGGGTGCAGACGTCAATGCACAAAATGTCGCAGGAACAACAGCCCTTATGTGGGCGGCCCCAATGGGACATTCAGATGCGACAACTATGCTCTTAAAAGCTGAAGGCATTAATGTTAATCTTCAAAATAAAAATGGTCAAACAGCTCTTGATTTAGCTCAAAATGACAGTATAAAAAATATTATCAGCAGTCATGGAGGTTTATCTAGTAGTGATTTAGCACAGCAAAACACTCAAAACAACGAAGAAGAAAATGGAAATCAAAGTGCTCTGAATACCCCCTTAATTGTAGCGATTCGCGACAACAACAAAGAAGAAGCTTTAAGATTAATTCGGGAAAACCCTATGCTTGTTAACACAACAAATAGAGATGGTGACACCCCTCTTCATTGGGCGGCCATAAACGGGGATGCCGACATAACAAAAGCATTAATTGATGCAGGGGCTAACATCCATGCCGTTGATGGAAATGGGGATACACCTATTATGCATGCCGCCAAGCATGGAAGTCCAGAAGTAGCAGCATTATTGATTGATAAAGGTGCAAGATTTGAAGAAAAAGATAGCGACGGCAGAACACCTCTTATTTTAGCAGCAATCGGCCAAAGAACAGAAACAATGCAAGTGTTAATAGAAAAGGGAGCTGATGTCAATGCTATTGATAATAATGGTCAAACAGCTCTTATTCACGCGGCTATTGGTGGAAATGCTACAGATATCGACTTGTTAATCAAGGCTGGTGCAAATATTAATGTTCAAGATAATTCTGGAGATACTGCTCTTTCGCATGCTTCAGTTTATGGGCATAATGAGGCAGCAGAACTTCTTACACAAAATGGTGCTGATGCAACTATAAGAAATTCTAATGGAGATAATGCATTAGATCTTGCTGAAAATGATAATGTCAGAGAAACTATTGGCGGACAACAAATTGAAGTTGTCAGACATCGATATGGTGCGGATAATGATGCACACACCAGAGCTGTTCAACAGGCTAAAAACCGCATTAATAGAGCTGGCAGATCCAGACAAGCCAGAAGACAACGAGCAACCTTAGGTGGCAGAGTTGGGATGGAAACTGCAACCGCTAATGCTTTGGCAAATATCAGGGAAATGGAAAAGAAAGGTCTTTTGCCAATGGGTCCTGGAGGGCAAAGTAACGCTGAAGTTTATCTTTATCGTATGCAACAAGCACGTCTTTTCTATGGCCCATCAACAAAACTTCAAATGTCTGATGGCACATATCAAACAGCCGATCAAGCCTTAGGTTCAGGTGATATGACTTTCAGACAGGTTTATGACGCCTTGATTAGCGGTCAAATAACAGATCCCGCCCAATTAGAAAGTTTAGCAAGATCAGTTCAGTTGGCTGAAGGTTGTATTAATAATAAAGGGCAAGCTAGAACAAACCCAAGAATCCCTGTTTCCGGCATGAGTTATGCTCCAGGTGATGATAGACAGGTAAGCGTCGTCAAAGAACAAACATCTTTGTCAGACAGGTTGCGTGCCGGCGCTGAAAGAGAAGTCACTGAAGATCAAGGATTACAAAATGCCGTTGCTAATAACTATATGCTCATGGATGGCTCCCGAATGGGTTAAGCATTTTTAACCTATGAAAAAAACACGGGTTTTATCCCGTGTTTTTTATTATTAAGAATATAAAAAAACGCCGATTTTTTTCGGCGTTTTTTCTTGATATCTATCCTTAACCTAAAACAAGATTCGTGGCGCAGATTTTGCCATTTTCTTCTTTCAAATCATATGAAATAGGTTGATTGTCTTCCAATACGCGTAAGTGGGAGGCATGTAAAGCGGTAATGTGAACAAACACATCTTTTTCCCCTTCGTCCGGTGTGATAAAACCATACCCCTTTTTATAGTTAAACCATTTTACTTTACCTGTTTGCATTTTTTTAAACTCCATTAATAAAATTTAAGTAACATCATCTTTTTCCTATTTTTTTCACCTTAACCGTTGAAAGATCGATGCTTTTTTATCTGCCCCCGTATTAAGACTTTTGATGACTTAAACAGTATAGGAATCTTCAAAAACTTTTTCAAGTAATAAAATAAATTAATGCACACTTAATCCAATAAATTCATTTTGCATCACAACAGCAAAGGCTACTTCTCTTGAAGATGCATATCCTAATTTTTCACCTTGCTCATTATAAATAGACCAAACTAAATCATTGTTTAATGATTCTTGTTTGATATATGCCGTGTCTAAATTAAGTTGTAACGGATTAATTAATGCCGATGTTTCTTCATTAAGACCGATTTTAATTTTTTTACTCATCTATCTCTCCTTTTGTTGGTAAAACCAAACAATCACAGCCTGATTTTTGAGTTTTAATCGTTATTTTTTGAATCTTTTTTTGCAATATCTTTTTCTTTAAATCAATATTAAGCAAACCGTTTTCAAGACTGGCGCCTTTAATTTCCAAACCGTCTGCTAAAACAAATGCTTTAATAAATGAACGTGAAGAAATTCCTTTATGAAGAAAATGCCGATTGGGATCATTCGTTTGACGCCCTTTAATCGTCAGCTGCTTTTCCTCTAAACTGACTTCCAAATCCTCTTCTTTATACCCTGCAACCGCCAATGATAATCTTAAATGTTCATCATCTAACTGTTCAATATTATATGGAGGAAAATTTTCTGCGCCTTTTGAGATTTGGAGTAACATATTTTCAAATTCTTCAAATCCCAACAAAAACGGATTATTGAAAGAATTGATGTTAGACATTATTCCCCTCTTTTAAATGAACACGTAATCGTTCCAAATCATCTTGCAGTTGCTCATCTTTCGCAACCAAATCCTCAATTGTTCGAATCGCATGTAAAATTGTTGTATGGTCACGTTCAAAATGCATCCCAATATCCGGTAATGATAATGAAGTTAACAGTTTTGATAAATACATTGCCATTTGACGCGGGCGAGCAATTCGACGCTCTCTTCGAACGGATTTTAAATCACTTATTTTTAAGCCATAATAATCGGCTGTTACTTCTAAAATATCTGCAATAGTAATTTGCTTTTCATAAATTTGCAAAATATCCCGTAAAATTTCTCTGGTTGTTTCAACATTGATTGGCGTTCCAATTAATTCGGCGCGTGCAACAACCCGCTTTAAAGCACCTTCTAACTCACGAACGCTTGCCGTTATATTCTGGGATAAAAACTCCAATACATCAGACGGAACACTTGTTTTAATTGTTTTGATTTTTTCATTTAAAATACCTAAACGCAACTCAAATGATGTTGGTTGAATATTCACAACCAACCCTTGCGCAATTCTTGTTTTTAAACGGTCATCAATCTGCAAATCAAGCGGATTCGTATCCGAAGATAAAATAACTTTTTTACCTTTTGAAACAAGCGCATTAAAGGTGTGAAAAAACTCCTCTTGAGTTGCTTTTTTCCCAAAAATAAATTGGATGTCATCCACCATTAACACATCAACGTTTCTAAACAAATTATGAAACGATTCGGTGTTGTTATAACGCAATGCTTTAACAAAATGTTGGAAAAATTGCTCAGAGGACAAATAAAGAACCGTTTTTTCAGGATAAAGTTCTTTAATCCGCCAGGCGGTAGCATGCATTAAATGCGTTTTTCCAAGACCGGCCGGCGCATGAATATAAAGAGGATTAAAAGAAACAGAATCGTCCTCAGCCACCTTTCTAGCCGCCGCATATGCAAACTCATTTGATTTTCCCACAACAAAGGTTTCAAACGTATTCACCGGATTTAAAATACATGGAACCGTTTCACCATCTATTGATAATTGCAATTCACTCACAATTGGCTTAGCGGTTTGTTGTTCAACAATAATCGGTTTACTTTTTTGAAGCTCAGTTAAAGTTTTTAAAAAAGGCTTAGAAGAAATCGGTTTTGAAATCGGTTGTTGTGGTTCTTCTTTAAAAAACGTTTTTTCATCTTCCTTTACTTCAAGAGGCAACATTTCTTGTTGTTGTGGAGCTTGAAACGGCGTATTCAACTGACTAGCTAATTTAAATTTAAGTTTTTCGACAGAAGGATTTTCCTGTTTCCATAAACTTAATAATTGATCTGCATAATTTTGCTTAATAAATTCATGAATACATGTTGTAGGAACACTTAAACAAACTTCATTGGCCTCCATCCCCTTAACGGCAACGCGTTTCAAAAGGCGAAGCGCAAGCTTGTTCCCCTGCTCTTTTTCAAGATAGGAACAAACCTTTTGCCATTCATGGGTAAGTGTCTGTGAACCTTGTTCAGCCATTTTAGTTTCCTTGATTATGTGATTTATTAATTCCTATCTTAAAAAAATATTTTCAAATAGCAATTAACTTTTTGTTTATTTTTATAAATAAATTTCTTGACGCAATATATTGTTATCACAACTCAATATATTGTGTTTTAACCCTTTATTTTGTATACTTTTTTTCTTTTTTTCCTCTCAAAAACAAGGATTATCAACAAAAACTTCAGAATCGATGCGAATCTTAAATAAAAGCAACCGAATCGCCCATCTTTAACTTTATTTTAAATCTTTGATTCGATCATTAAACTCTTTATCAAAAGCTGAATTATTTAAGAAGAGAGGAGCTTCTTCATCCAATAAAAAACAAGCATCTTTTAAATTTAATTTTGATTCATGTTCTTTTGTCCATTTCACTTCCTCTACAGATACATTTTGCTGATGAGATAAAATATATTTAGCAGCTATTCGTTCAATATCAATCAACTCTTTTTTTATATCTATTGAAATTTTTGAAAATAATTTAGGATCAAAATGAACTAAAACTTCTTGTAGGTTTGTTCCATCTTTTTGCCAAACAGTATCAATTTTTTGAATCTCTTCATGATATTTTGAAGCAAAATAATCCGGATATTTTTGAAGATCAACCCCTTCTTCCTTGCAAACCATTTTATATCCGATTAAATGCCGATAAACCATCCCTGTTAAAATTCGCAGATGCAATTTTTTTGTGCTTTCCAATTGCTCAACTGAACCCATTTGTTGTTCCTTTTTATCTGTGAATTGCATCCATAAAATACCAGTCACAACAAGTAACAACAAAAAAATACCAGTCACAGCAAGTAACAACCAAACCAAATAAATTCCTGCAATCTTTTTTTTCATAACTCAAGCCCCTTATCTATCGTTTAAGCTGTTTTTTTATTTTAACAAGAATAAAAATTAAAATCAAGAATAGCCCGTTATTTTGATGTAAAAAACATGATATTTTGTTGACAAATTTGATAACAATCTTATACTTAATCATATATTTATTATTGAGGTTTAAAATGTTAAAAAAACTTGTTATTATTTTATTTTTAACTGTTGGTATCGGATTGACTGTTTTTTATTTTTTACAAGATACGGCAAAAACAAAAAAAACTTTTTTCAGAAACGGCCATCTCCAATCTGAAATCTCATACCTGAATGGCAAAAAAAACGGCATCTCCCGTTATTATTATGAAAACGGAACTTTACGCCTTGAAATTCCTTATAAGGACAACAGAATTGACGGTATTTTCAGACAATATTTTCAAAATGGAACTTTAATGGTTGAATACACCCGACATAATGACATGACAGAGGGAGAATTAAAAGAATATTATGATACTGGTGTGTTAAAATACGAGGAACATTATTTAAATGATTTATTAACAGGTACCGCAAAAGAATATTATCCGTCCGGTATCTTAAAACAAGAAACACTTTATCAAGACGGGCTCAGAAATGGAACTGAAAAAATTTATTATGAAACCGGTCAATTAAAAGAACTTTATTCATATAAAAATGACAAACTAGAAGGTATCAGCTTAACCTATTCAAAATCTGGAGCACTAAAAACAGAAGCCCCCTATGTCAACAACACCATTAACGGCACTTTAAAGATGTTTTATGACACCAAAGGCTTGCAAGCTGAATTTCCATATGTCAATGGGAAAATAAACGGTATTGCTGCTGAATATGATCTAGATGGCAATAAAATTGCCACATATACATATCAAAATGGGATTAAACATGGTAGCGCAAAAGCTTTTGATAAAAACGGTACCTTACTCATTGAAATGAATTATGAACATGGAAAAATAAATGGTGTTTTAAAAGAATATTTTAAAAACGGAAAAATCCACAGTGAAATTCCATATATTGACAATCAAAAACAAGGCATCGCCAAAGTATATACTGAAAATGGCAACTTAGCTAAAGAAGTAAGTTTTAAAGATAACAAATTTCATGGGATTGCTAAAAGTTATTCAAATACAGGTCAAATAATAACTGAACTTATTTTTTCTAACGGAATTATTGAAAATGGATTTTCATATCAACAAGGTGAAAAAAAGCAATTATCTGAGAAAGAAATTGCAAAAATACGAATGCTGAAAGATGTTTTATTTTATGAAGAATCAAGTAAATAATAAAAAATTTTTTATAGAATATAAAACGCAAAAAGAAAGGGATGTTTTATTAACTTTAACAGGAGATTTCATTCATTTTGAAGATGCTGTATTTAAAAATAACCTTTTAAATATATTGTTAAACAACAACTTAAAGTCATTAATCATTCAGGCAGATAAGTTAACATCATGGGATACAACCTTAACCTCTTTTTTGTATCGAATAATTAAATTTTGCCAATCAAAAAACATTATTATTAAATACGAAAACATTCCTGATGAATTAACAAAACTGTTACAACTGGCTTTAACAGTTGATAGAAAACCCGTTCAACCAACCGAAAACAAAGTTTCTTTTTTAGAGGATATTGGTGAAAAAAGCATTTTTATTTTTCAAACCATAAAAAAGGGAATGTCTTTTATTCAAGAAACACTCTTCTCTTTTGGACGATTATTTAAGAAAAAAGCTGTTGTTAGATTTGTTGATTTTATCTCAGTGATGAATGAGTGTGGCCCAAAAGCATTGTTGATTGTTTCATTAATCAGTTTTATGGTGGGACTTATTCTAGCATTTGTAGGATCTATACAATTGAAACTTTTTGGAGCAGAAATATATGTTGCAAGCCTGGTAACTATTGGAATGATTAGGATTATGGGGGCAATTATGGCCGGTATTATCATGTCTGGCAGAACGGGGGCTTCTTATGCTGCCAGCATTGGAACAATGCAAGTAAATGAAGAATTAGATGCTTTAAAAACAATGGGAATTTCTGTTATTGACTTTTTAGTCTTGCCCCGCATTTTATCCCTTATCATCACGATGCCAATTCTGGTGATGTTAGCTGATTTCATGGGGATTTTAGGAGGCGCATTTGTTGGAATTGCGCTTCTGAACATTCCTTCTAGTGAATATTTTAAATATGCTATAGATGCGTTTGGATTAACAAATTTTCTTGTTGGTATTTTTCATGGATTCATTTTTGGTTTCATCATTGCCATTTGTGGGTGTTATTATGGGATTAATTCCGGAAAAAATGCGGATAGTGTTGGATTAGCCACAACAAAAGCCGTTGTTTCTTCAATTGTTTGGATGATTGTTTTAACAGGCTTAATCACTTGGGCATTTTCCGTTATGGGGATTTAATATGAAAATAACAACTCAAAACGAAAAACTTTCCGTTCATAATTTAACAATGGGATATGGAAATTTTATTTTACAAAAAAATATGAATTTTTCTGTCAATAAAGGGGATGTTTTTATTGTTATGGGTGGAAGCGGTTGTGGTAAAAGTTCTTTATTAAAAGTATTAACCGGACTTATACCTCCTCTCAAAGGAAATGTTTATATCGATGGAATTAATTTCACAAAGGCAGATGAAATAACTCAAAAAGAAATGATGAAGAAGGTTGGAATACTTTATCAAAGTGGCGCCTTATTCAGTTCAATGACATTGGCAGAAAATATTGCCCTCCCATTAACTCAATATACTTCTTATTCCAAGGAAACAATTAAAGACATTGTATCATTAAAATTAGCACTCGTTGGCCTTACCGGATTTGAAAATTTTTATCCTTCAGAAATTAGTGGGGGAATGAAAAAAAGAGCAGGCCTTGCCAGAGCATTAGCTCTTGATCCGCATATCGTCTATTTTGACGAACCTTCTGCCGGATTAGATCCCGTTAGTTCAAAATTATTAGATGATTTAATTTTAAACATCAATCAAAGTTTGGGCACAACAATGATTGTTGTAACGCATGAACTTAGCTCTATTTTTGCAATTGGAAATAACTCCATCTTTTTGGATGCCGAAACAAAACAAATTATTGCTCAAGGAAATCCAAAAGAATTACTCAAAAATCCACCAAATGAAACTGTTTATAATTTTTTAACAAGAGGAAAAACTGAACATGTCCAAAAAACCTAATACAAAAGCAGTCGGTCTCTTCGTCCTTATCGGATTTTTATGCCTTTTTGGCATTATCGGAAATTTTGTGTGGTATAAATTTTATTCATCCCAAAATGATCTTGTTGTTATGTATTTCCAAGAATCGGTCAAAGGTCTAAATATCGGATCCCCCGTCGTTTTAGAAGGGGTGGAAGTAGGAAAAGTTGCCAGTATTGAATTAATCACCGGTACTAATCCCATGGAATTTAGTATCCCTGTTTATGTTAAATTTCAAAAACTAAAAGATATAAATGATTCTTCTTTTGTTACAGCAACACAAAAACGTGAAAAATTACAGCGCTTAATTAATAATGGATTAAGAGCTAAACTTGCAACTCAAAGTTATTTGACTGGTCAATTAATGATTGAACTGGTTTTTTTACCCGATACACCTATTACACTTAAAAGAAAAAATCATACCGGTGTTTTGGAAATTCCAACAACCCTTTCAACAATTAAAGAACTTTCAAAAGGTATTCAGAAATTGCCTCTTAAAGAAATCATTGATAGAGCAAACAGAATTTTATTTTCCTTAGAGGAAAATTTGCCAACTATATTACCAAAAATCAATGAACTTTTAACGGCAATGACTCATGTAACACAAAAAATAGATCAAATGACTCCTGCCAGTAAACAAGTTATTATAAATTCAGATAAGACATTGAAAAATATAAATAATACATTATCTGATATTAGTGCAGCAGCAAAATCTATGAAAAATTTAACAGATTATTTAGAACAACATCCGGAAGCTGTTTTAAAGGGAAAGGCTAAATAAATGAAAAAATTTGTTTTTATATGTATGTTATCTGTTTTCTTAAATGCCTGTTTTACAGGACGAAGCCCCGATTCAACCTTTTATTTGTTTGAACAAATGGCGCAAAAATCTTTATCAAATAAAAAAACAGCCATTTTAATTGAAAAAATAAAAGTTCCGGCATTAGTTGATAAACCTCAAATTGTATTAAAAAAAGAAAACAGTCCAGAAGTTATTATTTCGGAATTTAACAGATGGGGTGAACCACTGCCAAATATGATCAGACAAACCCTTATTGCTGATTTAAGTACATATTTACCAAATGCCTTTATAAAACCAAATGATTATAATACCGAAGGTAAATTTGATTATACCCTACTCATCGAAGTTGATTCTTTTATCGGAGAACAAAACTCATGGGCAACTC
The DNA here is from genome assembly GCA_017647405.1 of Alphaproteobacteria bacterium. Taxonomy (GTDB): domain Bacteria; phylum Pseudomonadota; class Alphaproteobacteria; order CAAHEQ01; family UBA3637; genus RGIG4140. The sequence continues at coordinate 44,666 of JAGCKR010000022.1, read as the reverse complement.
TTTCTGTTTGGTGGACATTAAAAGATAAAAACGATAAAATTATCGCAAGGAAAAAATCTATTTTTGAATCACATACAAGCAAAGATTATGCCTCTTATGTTGAAGGACAAAGTTACAATATTGATGAACTAGCTCAAGAAGTTGTTAAAACATTAATAAAATAATCTTATCAAACTATTTTTCATTATAAAAAAACGGGAAATAAATCCCGTTTTTTTTAAATTACCAATCCAGACGCCTCTGTTTTCACATATTTTGAAATTTTTTCAAATGCTTTGTTTTCAATTTGACGAATCCGTTCTCTACTAATATTAAATTCAATACCCAAATCTTCCAATGTAACCGGTTCTTCTGTTAAAAAACGCTTTTGAATGATGATTTTTTCTCGTTCAGAAAGTGTTTCGATTGCTTTTCCCAATAATTTTTTCTTAACAGCAAAATCTTCTTTATTCCCTAAATCCTCTTCAATTGAAACAGAGTTATCCACAAGCATTTCTTGGTGATCCGTTCCCGTATCAGCAGATAACGTTGTATTCAATGACGAATCGCCGCTTAAACGCTGTTCCATTTCAATAACATCTTTTTTTGAAACACCCAACATTTTAGATATTTGTTCAGCTGTTTCATCATTTAAACTTGTGTCATCATAAAGACCTAAACGAGATTTGATTTTATGTAAATTATAAAAAAGGCGCTTTTGTGTAGCCACTGTCCCTATTTTAACCAAAGACCATGATTTTAAAATAAACTCCGAAATAGAAGCTTTAATCCACCAAATTGCGTATGTTGCCAATCGAAATCCTTTATCCGGATCAAATCTTTTAATTGCCTGCATCAAACCAATATTTGCCTCAGAAATCAAATCAGCTAAAGAAAGACCATAATGCCGAAATGATAAAGCAACTTTTGCGGCTAATCGCAAATGAGATGTTGTTAATTGGTGTGCGGCTTCTACATCATTATCTTCTTGAAAACGCTTAGCTAACATATATTCCTGATCTGCATCAAGCATTGGAAATTTATTTACTTGCGTCAAATATAAAGATAATGAATTACTGGAGTACAATAAAGATAATACATTTGCATGTGCTTGCGCCATTTTTATATCCTTTCAAAAAGCAATATAATTTTGGTCTCTCTACTTAGGAGACAAGACCCACCCTTTATGAGGTAGACTAACTATAACAAATCAAATGCATTCTGTCAACACTATCAACTCATAGAAATAAAAAAAATTATAAATTAAAAAGAGGCGAATTTTTTAGCATGTAATATAAAATAAAAAAAACAATAATTCCGGCCATTAAACATTTTTGAAGCGAAAACATAAAAAAACACCCTTCTTCTTAAATTAAATCAAATAAAATTAACATTACTAATTATAGCATTTATTTGAAAATCAACAATATTTTTCTTGAAAAAAAGAAAAAAAGAAGTATCCTATATATAAAAGTTTTTTAAAAATAAAGAGTTTACGATGTCAAAAAAAGTAAAAATTTATTCATTGCAAGATTTTGAAGGAATGAGAAGGGCTGGTCGACTGGCAGCTGAAACGTTAGATTATATCACTCCTTTTGTAAAACCTGGGGTAACGACAGGTTATCTGGATCAGTTGCTGGAAGCTTTTATGCGAGATAATGGTGGTATTCCAGCCTGTATCGGATATAACGGATATCCAAAAGCCAGTTGTATTTCTCCGAATCATGTTATTTGTCATGGAATTCCTTCTGATAAAAAAATTCTTCAAAACGGAGATATTATCAATATTGATATAACTGTTATCGTTGATGGATGGTATGGAGATACCTCGCGTATGTATTATGTTGGAAAACCATCCGTTAAAGCCCGCCGTCTGGTTGAAACAACTTATGCAACAATGATGGCTGGTATTGAACAATGTTTACCAGGAAAAACCACTGGTGATATCGGTCATGCTATGCAAAAACTGGCCGCTTCTGAAAATTATTCCGTTGTGCTCGATTTTTGTGGTCATGGTATTGGGCGCGTTTTTCACGATGCGCCAAATATTTTAAATTATGGAATACCAGGAACCGGAACCAAACTGGTTCCCGGCATGATATTTACTGTTGAACCGATGGTAAATATTGGCACACATCAAACAACTATTCTTCCTGACGGATGGACTGCTATTACGAAAGACAGATCCCTTTCTGCTCAATTTGAGCATACATTGGGAATCACTGAAACCGGATACGAAATTTTCACATTATCTCCAAAAGGATATACTTTTCCACCATATGAAGGAAAGTGATGAAAGAAAAGGATCAGCGCATTGAACCGGTACAACCGGATTACATTGGTCATAGAAAGCGCATTAAAGAGCGCATTTTAACAAAAGGGGCCAATTCTTTAACAGAAACAGATCTGTTAGAAGCATTGTTAACTTATTCAATCCCCAGAAAAGATGTTAAACCATTAGCAAAAAATTTGTTGCGTCGATTTTCAAGTCTTAGAAATGTGTTAAGTGCTGAAGCAACAGAATTAATGGAAACCAAAGGAATTAAAGAATCTAGTGTTGCTTTAATCAAATTGGCAGAAGGAATTTGTTTCCAAATGCTTTCACCATCTCAAAAAAAGACAACATATTTAGATAACTGGAATTTGATTTTTGATTTTGCAAGAATGCATCTTTCGCATCTCGATGAAGAAGCTCTTTTATGTTTATTTTTAACTCCAACCAAAAGGTTAATTAAACATGAAATATTCAGTAATGGAACAATAAACAGTATTGATATTCCGACTCATAAAATTATTAGTCGTTGCGTTTCATTAAAAGCATCTTTTTTAATTTTGTTTCACAATCATCCCTCAGGCAACTTTTATCCATCAAAAGAAGATATTCAATCTAATAATATTCTAATGGAAAAATTAAATCCTCTTGGAGTCAGATTAATCGACCACCTCATTATTGGCAACAATCATATTTATTCAATAATAAATAAAGGGTTTGTCAAAGAAGATTAGCCTCTTCTTATTTTTTTAGGAATACCAGCAATTGTTGTGATTAACCGTTCAACAACTAACTCTGCGGGTAATTCCGTTGTTTTTGTTTGTTTTTCCGCCTCTAAAAGAGATTGTAATACTTTAATTAAATAAACTTTTTTCCAAAGATAAATTTCCGTTAGCATAACCTCTTTTTGTTTAAATTGATTCGCTCTTAAAACCTTTTTAATAATATCTTCTTTTGAAACACCATTTTCAAGCAAATCAACAGCCAACAACAGCTTATTAAAATAGGCTGTTAAAACGCGAACAATTGTTACCGATGCCTCACCATTTGTTAACAGGTTTTTTAATATATTGTCCGCTTCTTTTTGCTTACCAAGGGCGGTACAGTGACAAAGATCATCAAATGTTGCTGCTTGCGGCTTTGAAATCACCGCCTCCACATCATGGCAGGATATATTTTTTTTATCCCCAACATAAACCGCTAATTTTTCAAGTTCAGATTGAGTGGCAATTCTGTTTTCCGTTAAGCGTTCCGCTAATAAATTTAAAACATCAACATCAACAACAAAACCCTTATCTCTTAAAACAGAAGAAATTAATAGTCGAATATCTTTATCTTCATCTGCATAACAAGCTATTTCTAATGCATCGGGAGCATTTTCAGCTAAATTCCTTAAAGCGGAAGATTTTTGGAGTGTATCTGCCGTAATTAATAAAAAAGTATCAGATTGGATATAATTTAAATAATCCTCAATGGCTGAGACAATTAAATTATCTGCATCTTTTAACCAAATCAGTTTTCTTCCACCCAAAAAGGATATAGAATTGCCTTCATCTAATAAACAGGCCGGATTTTCTTTAAGTTGTTGCTTGGTTATTTTAATAAATGAAAATTCATCACGCTGTGGAACAATCATTTTAATAATTTTTTGCGCACAATCTTCAACAATACCAAAATCCGCACCGTGAATTAAGGCTATTTTAAATGTTGAACAAATTTGTTTTGAAAGAGCCTCAATCTGCGAGGGTTTTGCTTTCATTAATAACCTCTTCTTGTTTTAAATAAGCCGCTACCCGTGTTGAAATATTCGTCACAAGAATTTGAACTAAATCTTCGATTTGTCTTTTTTCAGCCAAATATGTTGTATATGGCTCATAAAAAACATTGAATGCACCAAGTGCTGTTGTTGAAGATGATAACAACTCTTTTTGTGTTTCTTTATCAATCAATTGAAAAGTTGCTGTTAAAGAAACCTTTTTACGACTTGCAAAATTATCTCCTTGGATACTTTGACTTGATAAATGAGGATGACGCATCTGAACTTTTAAAATATACTTTTTAAACGCATGCACTTTTTTAGGATTAAATGCATTATCAAGTCCTTGTTTTAATACATACCCATTATAATCTTGAATAGGTGCAACTTCGATTTGTTCTGTTTCCAATAAACCAGTTGTTTTGTTTGTCTCATACAAAGGAGAAAAACCACAGCCAGACAAAAGAATAAAACAAGCGATAAAAAATTTTTTAAAAAACATAATGCCTCATTCTATAAAATGGGTTAAAAAGCCTTTTTATTTGCTTTTTTAGTTAAAATATTATATAGTTATCTTATCTTTTTTTATTTCAAAAAACAAGGAAAATTTATTAATCAAATGCAAAAACCAATTCCTATCATTGTTGGCCCAACTGCCAGCGGAAAATCAAAATTTTCAATTGCGGTTGCCAAACGCATAAATGGCGAGATTATCAATGCTGATTCTTTGCAGGTTTATAAAGATATTCAAATTTTATCCGCCCGTCCAACACAAGCCGAACAAGAAGGTATTCCACATCATTTATATGGTTACATGAATGCTTTTGAAACAAGTTCCGTTATGGGATGGTTAAAAGATGTTGAAGAAATAATAAAAAACATTAAAAATCCTGTTTTTGTTGGTGGAACAGGTCTTTACGTCAAAGCCCTTGTTGAAGGAATATCTCCTATGCCGGATATACCACCAGAAATAAGAGAACAAGTTCGCAATATGGATATTGAAGAAGTAAAAACAAAAGTTAAAGAGTGTGTAGCAATTGATCCGCAACGATTAAGACGAGCGCTTGAAGTTGAATTAACAACAGGCAAATCTTTTTTATATTTTCAAAACCAAAAAAAAATTAAATTAATTGATAAAGAATTTCAAATTTTCTTTTTAAATCCCCCTAGAAATATCTTATATGAAAGATGCGATAAACGATTTATCAAAATGCTTACAGAAGGAGCCATTGAAGAGGTAAAATATTTAAATAGCATCAATGCCAATGGAGGCATTACCAAAGCAATTGGGATTAAACAAATTTCAAAATGGCTGAAAGGTGAAATTTCAAATCAGGAAATGATTGAAGACGCTTGTAAAGAAACAAGACATTATGCAAAACGACAAATCACCTGGTTTAAAAATCAGTTTAAAGATAAGATAACTTTTACTCCTGAACAAATATCAGATATCTTAAACTCCTATTTTTAACACCCAGATAAACATCTTGATTTGCTTTTTAAAGGGTGTTATACTTTTAATAAATTAGCCCAAAAACAGGAGTTTTTTTATGTACACTCAAAATAATACTTCTTCACAACAAGATGATATCTCTCTTTCCATTGAGCAACCGGAAAAACAAATCTGGTGGGAGAAAAAAGGTTTTATTGCTGCCAGTATTTTTTCTGTTGTTTGGTTAGCTTTTATTTGGGATTTTTTATTCTTCTCTGGCTGGTGGGCTTCAAGACACTCCCTCTCACCCGCTGAATTTATTGGTGGTATATCTGGATTATTTTTTCCTATTTTAATTTCTTTTATGGTTAGCTCATATTTTGATAGAACAAATCAAATTTCTTATGAAGCACAAACAATCAGATCTTATCTTAATGAACTGATATATCCTTCAAACAGTAACGCTGTTTATACCAAAAGCCTAACCGGAGCATTGAAAGATCAAGTAAAAGAATTTAAAAAAATACATCAAGATGTTTTAGAGGCAACAAAAAATTTAAATAATGAAATTTCAACATGGATTAACGGACTGGAAAATTCATCTAAACAGTTGGAAGATAAAACTGGAAAAAGTTTAAAAGCTCTAACAAAAAGCATTGACGATTTAAATAAATATTCAACAGAAGCAGGTTCAAAAGTTACTCAAAGTGCGGATATTTTCAATGAAAAAACTCTTCTTTTAAGACAAACAATTCAAGAAGCGTCTCAAGCATTCACACCTATTATTTCAAACCTCAATAAATATGGTGATGAACTTAAAAAAATAGAAGTTTCGCTTCAAAAATCAGACGAAAAATCATTACTTGTATTATCTAACACACAAAAATCAGCTCAAGAAATTAATTTAAAAATTAAAGAAATTGGAAACGTTATTAAAACATATAACGAACAAGCAGAAAAACATGATTTTGTTTTGAAAAACAGATTGGAACAAACGCAATCTATTTTGGATTTGCAAAATAAATCTTTTGAACAAACGGATGCCTTTATGAAAAATCAAAGTGCATTTGTTGAAGAAATTAAAACCGGTATTTCTGAACAAACAAATGCTCTTACTTCTTCTGAAAATGCACTTAAAATACATCATAAAAATATTGAAAAAACTTTTTCAAAAACAAATGAACAAATCAAAAATATTGAAGAAACAATACAAAAAAATTACGATACCATTTTGAAAAAATCAGAAGAGGCCCTCTTAAAAATTAAAACGCTTAATGAGGAGATAAAAGAAACAAAAACGCTTTCAAAAGATATCCAAACACCGAATGATATTGCGCCCAAAGCAAATAATCCAGAAACAAAAACTTCTGTTGATCTTCTCCAAAATGCATCTATGATTTTAGATAAACTCCAAACATTTTCTATTGACATGGCACATATTTTTACCCCTAAGGCCGAAGATATGTTATGGAAAAAATATTACGATGGAGATAAAGCCGTCTTCATGCGATATATTACACGCATGATAAATGAAACCCAACATAAACAAATTAAGGATCTTTATTTAAATAATGAAGATTTTAATCAAGCCATCAGTAGATATATGACCGAATTTGAAGATATGACTAAAATGGTTCAAAATGAGGATGAAAACAAGCTGTTAATGAGCATTTTAATTGGCTCTGATGTTGGAAGGCTTTACATGGTTTTAGCAGATGTTTTAAGAAGGGATAATTCTTAAAAATCAATCGGCAAATATACGTTAAAACTTGTTCCTTTTTTAAGAGAGCTTTGAACGGTAATTAATCCATCATGGGCATTCACAATTTGTTGCGCAATACCAAGCCCTAAACCGGTTCCTTCAACACCCCTACTCTTAAAGTTATCCACACGGTAAAAACGTTCAAAAAGCCTTGTGATATTCTGTGGCGCAATCGGATTTCCGGTATTATGAACACTTACCAAAACAACTTGACGCATATCACTAAAATATTTATCTGATTTACGAGGAAATCCCGCTTTAAGTTCAGCGCGAACAGTTATCACAGAATGATCTTCACCATACTTAATGGAATTATCAATCAAATTTTGAAAAACATGAACCAAATCTGTTTTATTTCCTATCAATCTTGGAATATCATGCACGAGTTTTAACTCTATTTTTTTATGTCTTGCAGATGCTTTTAACTCTAAAGAATCAATCACACTTTGAAGCAAATCTAAAATCAAAATAACATCCTTTTGGTTATTTTTTTCCATCATTTGCAATTTTGATAAAACAAGTAAATCTTGAACAAGATTAGTCATCCGATCTGTTTGTTCAGCCATCAAATTTAAAAACTTTTCACGCGCGGATTCATCATCTTTTGCTGCTCCTTGTAACGTTTCAATAAAACCAGACAAAACAGAGAGTGGTGTTTTAAGTTCATGGCTGGCATTTGCAAAAAAATCAGCTTGTTGTTGTTTAAATAATTTCAGTTGTGTAATATCATGCATCACCATCACAATAACCCCACCATTTCTGGCCGGTGCCGGTAATTTTTCAAGTCGCACTTGAAATGAATAAAAACAATCATCCTCAAAATCCCATTCAAACCATTCCTGTTTGATTTTATTATTCATCAATTGTTCAAAGGCAGTGATAAACTCCGATTCTTTGAAAAAAGAATGCATCGGCTGATGCAAAATTTCATCTCCAAAGAAATTTCTTCCCATTTTATTGACGAAAACAATATTTTCATTTTCATTAATTAAAAATAACGGATGGGGCAAATTTTCCAAAATTCGATCAGCGGAAATTGTTTGATTTGACCATCGATGTTTAACAGATAAAAAAGCATCTGCTAACCGAAAAGAACCAAAGATACCTTTATGAACATGAGGTAAATCAACATCCCTTCCTTGAGATAAGTCTTTCAAATAACTAATAAATTGTTCTTGTTCATGAAAAACATAAATCGTCCAAAAAACAGAAAGAACAAAAAACGAAATAAAGAAATAAAAAGCCGTTAATAAATTGACTTTTCCCAAAAAAATTAAAAAGATAAGCGCTACCATAATTGGTAAGTTTAAAACCAAAATACGCGCTAAAAATCTAAAAAAATAAAATGGTGTTTTTTTAACTTTTCTTTTTATCATTCATCCATTATAATAGAAAACCAAAGAAAAGGAAAGAGTAAAATGAAAGAGAAGAAGTTAACGCCGATGATGGCGCAATATTTTGAGATTAAAAATCAATATCCAGATTGTTTATTATTTTATCGTTTAGGTGATTTTTATGAGTTGTTTTTTGAAGATGCCAAAATAGCCTCTTCCTTTTTAGGTCTCGTCTTAACAAGCCGAAGCAAAAATGAAGATAACCATGTTCCTATGTGTGGGATACCATTCCATGCATATCAAAATTACCTCACACGATTAATTAAAGGCGGGTTCAAAGTTGCCATCTGTGAACAAACAGAAGACCCTGCTGAGGCAAAAAAAAGGGGATCTGCTGCTATTGTTAAAAGAGAAGTTGTGCGTATCGTCACCGCCGGAACATTGATTGAAGATGATCTTCTTGATGCGAAAAAAAATAACTTTTTAGCAACAGTTGTTGCCGGATTTAATGATTATGCTCTTGCATGGATTGATATGTCTACCGGTGCTTTTTTTACCCAAACAGCTAAAAAAGAAGAAGTTTATTCCATCCTTTCTAGAATTGATGCTGCTGAAATTTTATTATCTGAAAACTTTTTTACAGAACATAAAAATATTTTAAAAGAACAAGATGAAAGATACACATTGTTAACACCAGAAACCTTTTCTTTTATCAAAGGTCATGATGAATTAAATTCCTTTTTTAAAAAACCGGATTTAAGCATTTTTGAACGTCATGAAATTATTGCTTGCGGCGTTTTACTCTCTTATATTTTAAATTCATTAAAAGGATCAAAACCAGCATTAAGATTACCCGAAAAAACCGTTTCAACAAAATTTATGGAGATTGATGCTTCAACAAGACAAAGTCTTGAATTAACCTCCTCTTTAGCAAATAACAAAAATGAAACCAGTGTATTAAAAACCATTGATTACACAAAAACAGCCATTGGTGCACGTACACTTGCCACACATTTATCCTCACCGCTTTTAGATAAATCAGCAATCAATAACCGTCTTGATAAAGTTGAATTTTTTATAAATAATCCAAATATTCGAAATAATGTACGTGATATTTTAAAACAAATTCCTGATATTGAGCGCGGTCTTTCAAGAATTATGATTGGAAATAGCGGACCAAAAGAAATATTAAGTATTGCTTTGGGATTACAGCAATTGCCATTTATCAGAGCGCAAATATATAAAAGTGATGTTCCAGAAGCACTTCAAAATGATTTAATCCAATTAAATGAATATTCTGAAATTGTAAAAGAAGTTTTGGCGGCTATTAATGAAAAAGAAACCCCTCAATTAGCACGAACGGGTGGTTTTATCAATCATGGATATTATGCACCGTTAGATGAATTTTTGGATTTGCAACAAAATGCAAAATACACCATGAGAGATTTACAGCTCAAATACGCTGAAAAAACAGGTATCAGCAACTTAAAAATATCTTTTAACAATTTGATTGGATATTATATTGAAGTACCCACAAAATCCGCTGATGTCATGATGAATGATAAATCCCTTGGATTTATTCATAAACAAACCATGTTGAATGTTTTACGGTTTACAACAGATGAATTAATCGAATTTGAAAATAAAGTGATACATGCAAAAGAATTATCTCTCGAAATGGAACTTGAAATTTTTGATAGATTAGTTCAAATGATTAAAGATCAAAATGATCAATTGGTTCGAACATGTATTGCTCTTGGCAATATCGATATTGCCTGTTCACATGCCACATATGCCTCTCACTATTCATGTTGCAGACCTTATTTAACTGATGACACTTCCTTTGACATAAAAGCAGGACGTCATCCTGTTGTTGAAAAAGCGTTACAAAAAGAAAAAATTTCATTCATCCCAAATGATTGTGAAATGGATGAAGATAAAGAATTATTATGGATTTTAACCGGTCCGAATATGGCGGGTAAAAGCACCTTTTTAAGACAAAATGCCGTTATTACTATTTTAGCTCAAATTGGAATGTTTGTGCCGGCTGAAAGCGCTAAAATCGGCATTGTTGACAAACTTTATTCGCGCGTAGGCGCTAGTGATGATTTAGCACGTGGTCGTTCCACATTCATGGTTGAAATGGTTGAGGTGGCAAGCATTTTAAATGGTGCCACTGATAGATCTTTGGTGATTTTAGATGAAGTTGGAAGAGGAACTGCCACATATGACGGCCTCTCAATTGCTTGGTCCGTCATTGAATATCTTCATGATAAAAATAAATGCAGAGCATTATTTGCAACGCATTATCATGAATTAACAGCTCTTGCCAATCGTATGGATAAAATCGCTCTTTACACAATGCGAGTGAAAGAATGGCAAGGTGACATTGTTTTCCTTCATGAAATAACAAAAGGGGCGACTGATAGATCTTATGGTATCCATGTGGGTAAATTAGCAGGCCTTCCTGAATCAGTTATCTGTCGCGCAGAAGATATTTTAAATCAGCTAGAAGAAAAAAAACAAGAACAAAAACCTTTATTTGATGATTTACCCTTGTTTTCACAAACAATTAATCAGATATCTAAAGAAAAGGACTCTCCAGTATTAACGGCTTTAAAATCCATTGATATTGATTCGTTATCACCCAGAGAAGCATTAAACCAATTATATCAACTTCAAAAAATGATGGAGAAATAATATGCCCCCATTTTTAACAAATCTTTTAGCAGCGCTATTTGTGTCCGGATATAGTATTTTCACTTTCATTTTATTTGTTTTGTTTTTTATTTTTATTCTTTATTTTGCAGCATATGTTGCTCTTCCTCTACTTGTTATTTTACTAATTATATATTTTATTAAACGATCAGGAAAAATTTTTACATTTAAAATAACACCGGAAATCAATATTGAGAAAAAAAGAAAACCAAAAAACGAAGAAAATATTATCGATGTTGATTACACTGAGATAAAATAATCTATTTTTTATATCTGATTCTTTAGTATTTCCATTTGTTTTTATACCTTTTTCCTCTTGCAATAGGAAAAAAGAAAATTATTTGTTTATTGCGAAAAAAAGGAGAAACATTATGCATATACTTATAAAAATATTAGCTATTATTTGTTTAATAGGCGCTTTAAATTGGGGTTTAATCGGTATTTTTGGATTTGATTTAGTTGCAGCAATCTTTGGTCAAATGAGCTTGCTATCACGACTTATTTACACTATTGTTGGGCTAAGTGCTGTGGCTCTTGTTATTCTTTCTATAAGAGAAAACAAGTTACTCTCTATGAATTAAATATTGATATATATATCCTTGTTTCACATAAAAAAACCTCTTGAATTTTCAAGAGGTTTTTTATATTAAGCTTGCTCAAGATAGGCTTGAACCAATGCATCTGTATCTTGAATTTGTTTTGATAATCGTTCAGCTAAGATAACACTCTTATTACCGGAAGAATAAACTTTCAAGTATGGCCCTAACCCACTTAAATCAACATCTAAAATAACAGATTCATGAATCGCCGGACGCGAAACCAAAATAGCATATTTACGTTCAGCAAACTCCTTACCTAAAATGAAATTCATTTCTCTTGGTGTTAAATTCCATGTGGCATAATCTGAAGGATTCGCCTGTGGGTTTCTAAAGAAAATAACTGTTTGACATTGACCTCTGATAACATCCCCTAACCCATTATCATCCAAAAATCTTGGTTGCTGGAATGCACACAGATATGCTTGACGTTTTTTACGACCTTCTCGCAAACCAACGATAAAACTATCCTTAAACATCGGATGCTCAAGCATAGGGGCTGTTTCGTCAATCATAATTAAACTTGGCGTTCCCATCACTGTTGAAAGTGTTTGAATACGATACATAACATAGCTAATAACAGCTGGTGCTAAAACACTGTCTTGGAAGATTGTTGTAAAGTCAAATGCCATATATCGACTGGATAAGTCAAGATTATCTGTTAAAGAGTTAAAGACACGGCCATATTGATCATCATTAACCCATCTGAAAAGCTCTCTACGCATAAAACTATTCGGTGCAAAACAACTTTTATAAAGATTTTTCAATAATCTTTCCTCTGGCTTTAAATATTCAAATGCCGTTGTAACAGCACGAGCAATTTCTTGCTCAGAAACAGCATCTATTCCGCCGGTGATATCTCGCATCCAGGTTCTTAAAAAGGCGCGTGTATCCGCTGAATCCGGAACTGCAAATGGATTCAAAGAAACAGATTCTTCCCCACCATCAAAACGTACATATGGAGCACCTTGCATTAACGCAAAAACCTTGGCACCATTATTACGGTCGAAGAAATATGTTCTTAAATCAGGAATACGCATTGCCTGACCAGCCAAAAAGGAAAATAATGTTGTTTTACCTTGACCAGTCGGCCCAATTAAAGCTGTATGCGCAACCGCATATGGTTCTTCAGAAACGTGGAATTGGAAAGCATAAGCTGTACCGGAAATAGTTCTGAAATAAGAAAGTGGAACGGGACCCCAATCTGATTTTTGACGACCCTCAGCCGTTTTATCAATACAAATAGCACAGGCAACAACCCTCGACAAATATAAAAAAGTTCTCGGATAAATATCATAAGTTGGAAATTGCGCAAAAAAGGTTGCTTGTGCTGCCCAACCTTCACGAACAGGGGTGACATTATATAAACGACAAATTTTTTCAATTTCTTCCTGACCAAATTTTAACTCATTTTTGGAATATCCATATACAAAAATTGTCATCGCATATTCATTTAAAGTTTGGCCATCAGCATCTGATTGATCCATCCATTCAAGTGCCGTGTTATATTGAGCCATCACGTTTGTTGAAAATGTTGTCAACCAAGCCATTCTTCGTTGTTGCATTAAAAGCATATTTGCTTTAACCATCGGAATGGATTTAATGTTATGAACAAGAGTTACTTCACAATCAATGCTTAAAATATCAGCAATCATTTGTTCATCCATAAAGTCACCAGGTTTTCTTATCCCGATACAAAGTGCATATTTTTCAATATCACCCGAAAAAAACTTGATAATACCTTCATCTTTTGTGAAATGAATATAATCAGCTGTTAACAATGAGTTTAAAGTTTCACCTTCTTCAAAACCAATTCTGGGTTGCGGTACTGATAAAGGACTTGCTAATTGAGCAAACAACCAAAAAGGACTTTTATCTTTATGTTTCGTTGGTGTTTTTTCAGAAATAAGAACCGGTTGATATGCATCCAAAATTGATGTTAAAGCAACTGTTGCTTGTTGAAGATCATCCATTGCTGTTTTTCTGTCATTCACAGATAACACAATATAATGTTTGTTACGAAACACCCGATGCATATTCTCTGTCCATTTTTGAGAAATTTGTCTCAATAATTTAGAATCTTTATGCTCTCCTTCTTCTCCTAAAACAACTCTTTCCCGAATAGTGATAACTCGAGAAACAACCTCCAATGAAGCCATAGAGTCAATCCATTGCTTACGCGTATTCATTAAAGAAAAACGTTCAGAAGCAGTTAGTAATGTTGTATCTGCACCAGTAATTTCAAAAACACGCGCTAAAGAACCATTTCTTAAATGAATTGTTGCCCCATCATCATCTAAACGACTAAATGGTAAAAAATCAGAAACCCTTGTTTCTTTGGGGCGTGGTAAAATGATATCCCCTAACTTGGTTACAAAAACAGACATGATAAACATTGCTGCTATCACACCAATAATTGCCACAAGAGTTGAAAAAGAAGAAGCACCTTGTGCCAAAAAGTCAAATACATTCATATCAAATTGAATATTATTCATTTTTTAAGTTCCTTATGGAGCAAGTTTATTTCCTTTATCAGGATAGATATTTTTTGATGGCGTAGCCATTGGACCAAAAGTTAACATCATTTTTGATAAATGAGGTTCTTTCATAGAATAAGCAGCAATTAAAATATGCGTTATTCCAATTGTTCCGATAAAATAAAGAGGTGAGATATTAAATGCGGTAATACAAACAAATAAAATCCCAGCCTGAATGGCAAAGTTAACAACCGCCGGATACATGGGCGCCCAAAAAATACGTGGTGGCATCGCAACAGCTTTTAAGACAGGCTCTTTCATTTTTGTCCCCTTTAAATAAATCCCTTTTTTTCTATTATATACCATGAAAAAAATAAATAACAGAAAAAAATCACTTTTTATAAAAAAATTCATTATCAAACAATTACTTTTTTTCTTTTTAGATAAATTTTTAAAATTTTATTCAATTCTTGAAAAATACACGGATTTCACATATTTTACTTGACTTTTTCATGAAAAAAGGTCATCGTAAACGACGTAAAAATTCAACAACTTAAATAATTTTAAAGAGAGTTAAAAAAATGAGTTTTAACGAAACAACAATTAAAAATATATCAAAATTAGCAAGATTAAAATTTCCTGCCGATCAAGAGGAAAAATTTACTGAAGATATTAACAGCATTTTAAACTGGGTTGAAGAATTAAAAGAAGTTAATGTTGATGGCATTGAACCATTAATCAGTGTTTCTCTTCAAGAACCATGGATGAGAAAAGATGAAGTCACAACAGGTGATTTACAACAAGAGTTATTAATGAACGCCCCTGATGCCGTTCATGGATTTTATGCTGTTCCCAAAATGGTGGAGTAATTTTTATGACAACAAATTTAACAGATTTACATATCAGTGAAGCTCTTTCACTTCTTGATAAAAAAGAAATTTCTTCTGTTGAACTGACGAAAGCTCATTTGGAAGAAATGGAGAAAGCAAGATTTTTAAACGCATACATTACTGAAACACCGGAACTTGCTTTAACTCAAGCCGAGCAAAGCGATAAAAAAAGAGCAAGTGGTGAAAAAATCGGTCGCTTGGAAGGTATTCCAATTGCAAATAAAGATTTATATTGTACAAAAGGTGTTAAAACAACCGCAGCTTCAAAAATTTTATCAAATTTTGTTCCTCCATATGAATCAACAGTAACCCAAAACTTAAAAGATGCCGGAACAATTATGCTTGGAAAAGTAAACACCGACCAATTTGCAATGGGCGGATCAACCATGACAAGCTATTATGGTGTAACAAAAAATCCATGGGCTGATGAAAACGGTGAATATACTTTAGTTCCAGGTGGATCTTCCGGTGGCTCAGCTGCAGCGGTTAGTGCCGGTCTTTGTATGGGTGCAACAGGATCAGATACTGGCGGATCAATTCGCCAACCAGCCTCTTTTTGTGGTATTACAGGTATAAAACCAACATATGGACGTTGCTCACGTTATGGTATTGTTGCTTTTGCCTCTTCATTAGATCAGGCGGGTCCAATGGCTCGATCAGTGGAAGATTGTGCTTTGTTATTAAGAGAAATGGCCGGATATGACGCAAAAGATTCAACTGTTGTTAATAAAGCTGTTCCTGATTTTACAGCAGCTTTAACTGGTGATATTAAAGGTAAAAAAATTGGTATCCCAAAAGAGTATCGCTCCAAAGACTTGAATCCAGAAATTGCACAAGCATGGGATAAAGGTATTGAAATGCTTAAAAATGCAGGCGCGGAAATCATTGAAATTTCATTGCCGCATACAAAATACGCCTTGCCGGTTTACTATATTGTTGCCTGTGCAGAAGCATCCTCAAATCTTGCCAGATATGATGGCGTTCGCTACACAACAAGAGTTGATGGTAATTCATTAGATGAAATGTATGAAAACACACGTTCAGATGGATTTGGACCAGAAGTAATTCGCCGTATCTTATTGGGAACATTCGTTCTTTCGGCAGGATTTTATGATGCTTATTACACACGTGCACAACGTGTTCGCCGTCTTATCTATAACGACTTTATCGAAGCATTTAAACAAGTTGATGCTATTTTGGCTCCAGCTGCTCCAACAACAGCATTATCATATGAAGCAATGCAAAATATGAGCCCTGTTGACACATATTTGGGCGACGTATTCACAACACCTGCCTCCTTGGCTGGTGTACCTTCATTAGCTTTACCAATTACAATCGCAAAAAATGGTCTTCCAATCGGATTGCAGGTAATTGGAAAACACTTTGATGAAAATACAGTCTTCCAAGTTTCAGGGGTTCTTGAATCATTGGCTGGATTTGATAAAAAACCACACCATGTGAAAGGATAATAAGATGACATATACAATTAAAGGAAAAACAGGTGATTGGGAAATTGTTGTCGGCCTTGAAGTCCATTGCCAAATCATTTCAAATTCAAAAGTATTTTCAGGCGCTTCAGCAAAATTTGGAGCAAGTGCAAATGCAAATGTTTCATTTGTTGACGCTGCATTTCCTGGCATGTTACCTGTTGTTAACGAAAAATGCATAGAACAATGCGTTAAAACCGGTATGGGCTTAAATGCCGTTATTAATAAGTATTCCCGTTTTGACAGAAAAAACTATTTCTATGCTGATTTACCGCAAGGATATCAAATCAGTCAACTTTATTACCCTATTGTTGGCGAAGGATATATTGAGGTTACAACAGATGATGGAACCAAAAGAATTGGTGTTGAACGCTTACACTTAGAACAAGATGCTGCAAAATCAATTCACGATATGAGTCCAAATAAATCTTATATCGATTTAAATAGATCCGGTGTCGGATTAATGGAAATTGTTTCAAAACCAGATATCAGAACACCGCAAGAAGCAGGAGAATATTTAAGACAACTCAGAGCAATTGTTCGAGCTCTTGAAACTTGTGATGGAAACATGGATGAAGGATCTATGAGATGCGATGTTAATATTTCTGTTCGTCCGGTCGGGTCATCAGAACTTCGTCAACGTGTTGAAGTTAAAAACGTCAACTCTGTCCGTTTTGTGATGCAAGCAATAGAGATTGAGGCGCAAAGACAGGTGGATTTGTACGAAGATGGAAAAACATTTTCGCAAGAGACGCGCTTGTTTGACTCTGTAAACCTTGAAACACGCCCTATGCGTTCAAAGGAAAATGCTAATGATTACAGATACTTCCCTGATCCAGACTTACTTCCAGTTATACTGACTGATGAACATATTGAAAATATTAGACAAAATCTTCCAGAACTGCCGGAAGCCAAGAAAAAGCGCTATATTGAGGTATTAGGCTTACCAGCCTATGATGCAGGCATTCTTGTTAGCGATAAAGAAACGTCATTATATTTTGAAACAGCCAGTGAAGGACAAGATGCTAAAAAAGTTGCAAACTGGGTTATGGGTGATTTATTTGCCTATTTAAATAAATCAGGCTTATCAATTTCTGAAAGCCCTGTATCAGCTAAAAATCTTGGCGCTTTAATAGGATTAATTAGTGATGGAACTATTTCAGGAAAAATTGCAAAAGAAGTTTTTGAAATAATGACTGAAACAGGAAAAGATCCGGCAACAATTGTTGAAGAAAAAGGATTAAAACAAGTATCAGACACTGGAGCAATTGAAGCTCTTATTTCAGATATTTTAAACGCCAATCAAGACAAGGTTGCTGAAATTAATGCAGGTAAAGACAAATTAAAAGGATGGTTTGTGGGACAAATCATGAAAGCTTCTCAAGGAAAGGTTAACCCTGCCCTTGCAAATCAATTATTAGATAAGAAACTTTCAGAACAATAAAACAAATGTTTCACGTGAAACATTCCTTAAAAGAGCGATATTTAATCGCTCTTTTTTTTATTTGTCATAAAAAATAAATAGAAATATTTTCACACAAAAACACACTCACAAATGTTTCACATGAAACATTTGTTATTCTTAAATAAATATAAAAATATAATTTTATAAATAAATATATAAGTGTTTCACGTGAAACATTCGCCACTAAAAGAATCATTTCTAATATTATATTTAAAAAATTTTAAATAATAAGAAGTCATATATAAATCAAAAAAATATTTATACTCATACAAAGATAAATATGAATAATAAAAATATATAACAAATATGTTTCACATGAAACATATTTTATAAATACTACATGAACAAAAAATATGTTTATAAAAACAATTAATAACAAATAAAACATATAAATATTATTTACATTGTTACCCTACTCTATTTATTAATATATCTATTTAATATTCTGCAAAATAAAGCGAAACTAATAATGTTTCACGTGAAACATTATTATATAAAAAATAACACTCTTATAT
Organism: Alphaproteobacteria bacterium; assembly: GCA_017647405.1. Lineage (GTDB taxonomy): Bacteria > Pseudomonadota > Alphaproteobacteria > CAAHEQ01 > UBA3637 > RGIG4140. The sequence continues at coordinate 25,983 of JAGCKR010000022.1, read as the reverse complement.
TTACCAATATAAATAAAATTACATCTATAACACCAACCCTATTTAAAAATAAACAATATAAAAAAGCATAAATGTTTCACGTGAAACACAGAATAATTACCCACCTTTATCTAATTAGATTAATATTTATTCATATTATAAATTTATTAATTAAAAACTTATCATATTTACATTATTACAAAAGAACTATCTCTTTACAATTAATAAATTTTAAAGATGTTTCACGTGAAACATCTTTATTAGATAAATTATTTTTTATTATTAAGGAATCCTTATATATATTTTCATTTAAATCTGATGAAAAATAAAAAATTAAACTTTTTCATTAAAATGTTTCACATGAAACATTTTATATACAATAAATATTTATAATAAAAAACAAATAACTTCTGCGACAAAATATATTCCCCTCACCTTTTAGTTATCAAAAAATGTTTTTCAAAATCATAAAACAATCCATTGTTTCACGTGAAACAACAACCAATATACATATTTTTTTATTTAAAAGCTTATTAATACTTAATTAATTAAAAAAATAAGAAATAAATATCATCTAAAACACACAAATTACATAAATCCCATCTTTTATATAAAACATGTTTCACGTGAAACATGTTTAAATAATAATAAAAAAAAACAATAATAAATATATTCTATTCTTGATTTATTACCTATTATTTAATAATTATTATTTTAGGTTCTGTAAAAAGAGTATTACAAGAATTCTCACTCAAATAAAACAGATGTTTCACGTGAAACATCTGTTTTATTTTAATTTATAAATATAATTTTAATCTTTATTGTTCCACGTGAAACATAAAAAAAGAGCGAGAATATCGCTCTTTTTTTATTCCAAAGGTCCCCCTATACTCAATCGTTGCAAAATAGCATCAAGCTTATCCAAATTATCGCATTTAATCTGGATATCTCCCGCCTGACCATTCCATTTAATTGTTAATTTTGCAGCCAAAACATTACTCAATTCATTTTCAAGAACAATAATATCTTCCGGCTTTTCAATAGGTTCGCGTGATTTTGATAAACCACCACCCTTTTTGGAGGCTAATTTCTCTGTTTTTCTAACACTATACCCTTTTTTAAGAACTTCGGTTGCTAAAGCAATCGGATCTTGTGCGGTTAAAAGAGCTCTAGCATGACCAACCGTCAACTCTTTGCGCTCAACCATTTGTTTGATTTCATCAGGTAATTCTAAAAGACGCATCATATTAGATAAATGACTTCTACTCTTACCAATCACCTTTGAAAGTTCTTCCTGAGTATATTTAAATTCCTGAAGAAGTCTTTTATAAGATTCCGCTTCTTCCAATGGGTTTAAATCTTCACGTTGTAAGTTCTCAATTAAAGCAACTTCTAAAGCATCCTTATTTGAAAACTTTTTAATAATCACCGGAACAGTTTTTAAACCAGCCATTTTAGATGCTCTAAATCTACGCTCACCGGCAACTATCTCATAACCTGTTGATTTTTTTGGATTTTTCCTAACCAAAAGTGGTTGTAAAACACCCTTTTCCTTAATGGATAAAACTAAATCAGCTAATGCATCAGTTGCAAAAACCCGACGAGGTTGATATGGGCTTGGCACCAAATCATCTATATCAACAAAAGAAATGCCTTCAGGAGGCTCAGAATTGACCGCTGGAGCAGTATCATACACTTCATCATCCTCACCCATTAAGGCACTTAATCCCCTACCTAAACGCGTATTCTTTTCCATTGATTAAAAATTCCTTTTCTCTTTTTAAAACTTCAGCTGCTAAACGTACGTAACTTTGCGCTCCCGTACTCTTATAATCATAAATCATAACCGGTAAACCATGCGATGGAGCTTCCGGAATGCGGACATTTCGTGGAATAAGAGTATCATAAACCTGATCGCCAAAATATTTTTTCACATCACTTACAATAGATTTAGATAAATTAGAACGACCATCAAACATTGTTAAAACAACGCCATGAACAGTTAATCCAGGGTTAAATGTTTTTTGAATTTTACCAATTGTCTTCATTAAATCCGCAACACCTTCCAATGCTAAATATTCACATTGAACAGGAATAATCACACAATCAGAAGCGGTTAACGCATTCAAAGTCAATAACCCAACTGCCGGCGGACAATCAATAAAAATATAATCAAAATCATCAGCTCTTTCGAGTGCTTTTTTTAAGAAAAACTGAGGTTTATCCTCTGTTGCCAATTCAATATCAACACCTAAAAGCTCTTTACTGGCCGGTAAAACATATAAATATGGAATTTCTGTTTTACAAATACAATCTTCCAGATTGTCGCCACCAACCAAAACAGTGTATGAATTTTTAGTTCCTAAACGACGTTTAGCCCCAACACTCACCGTCGCATTCCCTTGAGGATCCAAATCTATAACCAAAACTTTTTTATGCACAGCAGCTAGAGCTGTTGCTAAATTAATTGTTGTAGTTGTTTTCCCTACACCACCTTTTTGATTAGATACTGAAAAAACACGTGCTTTTTTCATTAATAAACGACCTCCGTTATTGTTAAGATACAACCGGTATCACTAATTAAACTTTTTTGTTTTTCACATTTGCAAGTATATGATAGTTTTGAAATTTCTTCATCAACATTTTGCCCTTTTAAAAGCAAAAAAACAGTCTCTTTGGTATAAAACTGTTGAGATAAACGTAATAATAAATCAACCTGACCTAATGCTCTTGATGTAATCACATCTGCTTTTATTGTGTCAACATCTTCAATCCTTTGATTTAAAACAGTTAAATTTAAGTCCAAAAGACGAGAAACCTCTTTCAAAAAGATAGATTTTTTATTATCACTTTCAATTAATACAACCTTCTCTAATGGCCCATTTAAAACCTTATTTAAAATCGCAATAACGACAGCTGGAAATCCACCGCCTGAACCTAAATCAACCAAAACCCGCTTATCATTTGAAATTAAAAAATAAAGTTGCGCAGAATCCAAAATATGACGCGACCAAAGAGATGATACCTCTTTATTTGAAACAAGATTTACCGCTTTTTGCCACTTCAAAACAAGCGCTTCATATCGCTTTAATAAATCTTTTGCCGGCAAAATTTGGTTTTCTAATTGTTTCACGTGAAACATCCCCCAAAAAACATTATAAATCTTAACAAAAGATTAACTTTTTTATATAAATTTTGCAAGTATTTTTTTATAAAAAAAGAAAATGTTTCACGTGAAACATTTTCTTTTTTGTGAAATTAACTATCCTCTAATTAAAAATAAAACGTATTTTATTTAAATTATCACAATCCTTTTTAACCGTACTATTCACTTTCACGGTAATCGCATCCATAAAAGCGTCAATTAACCTTTCACATTTTGTCTTATCGATATTTTTCAATTCAATAAAAAATTGATCCCCATTAATACCACCAATATCCCAATCAAACGAACCAAAATTATAGTTAAAATACTCTTTTTTTAAATCCGCATAATTCCCCATTGAGTGGGTTCTGATTTCTTTTATCAATGTATGCAACTGACTAATTAAAGATGAATCAGACAAAACAACTTCTTCTTTTATTTCAATCACTGGTGAAACCTGTTCCAATTTTTCAGATGTTTCACGTGAAACATTTTCAGTTTCATGAGATTCAATACTCATTTCTTTTGCAATCGGTTTCTTATTATAGAGAATATATCCCCCTAACAAAACAAGTACCGTGATGAATGTAAAAAAACTAACCCTCTTCATTTATCCCCCATAAATTATTTTTAATTTTTTTAACAAAATCAGTATGTTGTTTAATATCTGCCTCAGAAGCAGAAAATGTTCTCGGCTCTTTAAATGCTTTATTTAATGATTTTAAATCTATTAAACCACCCTGTGATAAAAATGTATTGGCACTTTTATCCAACACAAGACCTGGTTGCCTACCCCCAATTAATTCTAAATAAACTTCAGCCAACAACTCACTATCAAGTAAAGCCCCGTGAAACGTTCTAGATGAATTATCAATATGAAATCTTTTACAAAGTTCATTTAAATTCACACGAGATCCTGGAAACATCTTTCTTGCTAAAATAACCGTATCAATAACACGATCGTTTGATAAAGGTTCTTTTCCAATCCATGATAATTCAGCATTTAAAAATTTAATATCAAAAGGAGCATTATGAGCCACAAGCTTAGAATCTGAGCCAATAAATGCTAAAAATTCATCAGCAATTTCTTTAAATGTTGGCTTGTCAGACAAAAATTCTTCCGTTAAGCCGTGTACTTTTACAACTTCCTCGCTGAGAGAGCGCTCCGGATTAATGTATTGATGATAAACATTTCCGGTTGGAACATGATTAATCAATTCCACACATCCAATTTCAACAACCCTATCCCCTTGAAAAGGATCAAGGCCAGTGGTTTCTGTATCAAAAACAATTTCTCTCATAAATACTCTCTAAAAAAGACAAACTTTTTAAATTATAAATAAAAATCAAGAAGATAGCAAGCACAAAAAGCGATTACACATCTCTATAACATTATACAACAAAAAACAAATAAATAAAAATCATAATAAAATCAGTGTGTTAAAACAAAATATTATGTTAAAAACGATTAAATAAATATTCATTCGACGTAGTTGTGGATAACTTTAAATAACTTGGATAAAACAATCAAAAATCAAAAATTAATAAAACTATTCTATTTTATAAAATATCTATTAACACCCCCAAATGGGGTATAAGTTAGTTGTGGATAAACTATAAAAATAAAGATTCGAACTTGAATCATCGCGATTCGTGTTTGGGGATAACTTTTGGCAAAAAACAAAATTTAAAGTTATTAACAATATCCACAATACCTATTAACAAAATATATATATTTTATATAAATAAAGGAAAGTTAAATGTGGATAATTCTTCAACATTTTATTTGACTCAAGCAATCACTGTTTTGCAAAAATGGAAACTATGTAACGTAGTTGTTTGTCAATCAAAAAATAAAAGGTAGAGATAAAACTCTTTCATAAATAAATATATGTTTTGCAATAAAAGAATTTTTTAGTGAAAGGGTGATACTCTAAAAATACAACAATAAGCATTTTTTAAGCCAGAGAGACATAAAAAACTATTTTTCCTGATAAAACACCATAAAAAATAAAAAGCGTTTCTATGGGTTTAAAATGACCTTATATGATTAATTAATAAACTTAACAAGATATAAAAAAAGAACCTTATTAATAAATAAAGCTCTTTTTCCTTGTTAAATTAAAATATCTTGAAATTATAATAAATATTTTTCAGCACTTAATGCAGCAATGGCTCCGCTTCCAGCAGAAATGATAGCTTGTTTATAGGTGTCTTCTTGAACATCACCACAGGCAAAAATACCTTTTACAGATGTTGCCATAGTTCGTTTATTTGTTTTTATATACCCTTTTCTTGTTAAGGTTAATTGATCTTTTATTAATTGCGTATTTGGTATTGTTCCGATAGCTTCAAAAACGCCATCTATCATCAAAAGCGTTGATTCTTTTGTTTTTATGTTTTCAATCTTGATTGTTGATAACTTTTTTTCTCCAATAAATTCAAGAGGTTGAGTGTTATTTAAAACTTTTATTTTATTATTTGTGGATAACTCATCAATAAGTTTTTTCTCTCCTGATAACGCTTTATTTTTATTAATTAAATATACTTCCTTTGCTATTTTTGATAAAAATAATACTTCATATACAGCCGCATTTCCACCCCCAATAACAGCAATGGTTTTATTTCGGTAAAAGAAGCCGTCACATGTGGCGCAAATTGAGATACCATTTCCTTTAAATTTTTCCTCTCCTTTAATATCTAGCCATTTAGGACTTGCTCCTGTTGCCAAAATAACAGTATCTGCTGTACCTTTTGGAATATCATGTGTGGAAAATTCAAAAGGTTTTGTTGTTGTATTTAGTTTTATAACTTCATCTTGAATAATGGTAACACCTGTTTTAATTGTTTGTTCTTTTAAATTATCCATTAAATCAAAACCGGCAATATTGATAAATCCCGGAAAATTTTCAACCTGATGGGTTCTTGTTAATTGTCCTCCAATAACCGGGCCTGTTATTAATGTTGTTTCAAGACCTGCTCTTGCTGTATAAATGGCAGCGGTATAGCCCGCAGGACCAGATCCGATAATCAAAACTTTTGTATGCATAAAACCTCCATTTTAGGTAAAAAAAATCCTCTCTTAAAAATATAAGATGATATGTTATATTTTATCAAGAGAGGATAATGTTTTTTAGATAAATTGAACGTTTAAAATTTCATAGGATTTTTCACCTTTAGGTGTGACAACGTCTACAAAATCCCCTTTATTTTTACCAATTAAAGCTCTGGCGATAGGGGAAAGAAGAGAGATTAATCCTTTTTCAAGATTAGCCTCATATTGCCCAACAATTTGATAGGAATGTTGAGATCCTGTTTCAGAATCTTCCAATGTGACTGTTGCTCCAAATAAAACTTTATCACCTGACAAAGATTTAATATCAATTACTTGAGCTCTTGCCAAAGCACTTTCGAGCTCCATAATTCTTCCTTCATTAAAGCTTTGTTGTTCACGAGCAGAATGGTATTCTGCATTTTCAGATAAGTCTCCGTGGCCACGAGCTTCTTCAATAGCTGCTACAATACGAGGTCTTTCTTCAAATTTAAGACGTTTTAATTCATTAGATAAACTGTCATAACCATCTGCTGTCATAGGGATTTTTTCTTCCATGGCGCATCCTTTCATTGTTTTTTTATTAAAAAATAAAACTACGGTTTTTTTATCCGTAGCTTTGTTAACAGATTTGATAATGGTTATTATATGTTTTTTTTGTTTAAAAAGCAAGTGTTTAATTTTTTTTATTTTTTTTCGCAAGAAAAGTCAGTAATTAATTGTTCTGGATCAACCCTTACATTTTTCCATGTAATCACATAATGAAGATGCGGACCTGTTGATCTACCGGTATTTCCTACTTGTCCAATTTCATCTCCTTTTTTTACCTTATCCCCCTGTTTTACATTGATATAATTTAAATGAGAATAGCTTGAAAAGAGACCGAATCCATGATTGATTAATAATGTTTTTCCAGATAAAAACATATCCTGATGGGCAAGAGCAACAACACCATCTGCCGGTGCATAAATTTTTGTTCCAATTGAAGCAGCGTAATCTACACCACTGTGTCCGGCTTTTTTAATATTGTTTAAAATTCTTCTGGTTCCAAATGGACTTGAAATTCGTTTGTAATTTTTAACAGGGCGTATAAAACAAAAAGGAAAATAATTTTCATTAAAATTATTTCTGGCTTGTTTTATTAAATTGTTTTCCTTATTAATTCTATCTTGATTTTTATTTGTTGGCGTAACTTTATCTGGCTGAAGACCGGTAATATATTCTTCTTGCCATTTTTGTTGTAACACCGGAAATTCCATTTCTTTTTTTTCATTTTTGGTTACAAGTATTAATTTTAAGATTTTTGCATCTTGGGGTAACCCCAAAAAGAAAAAACCGCTTTTTGTTGATTTTATTTCTTGGTTATCAAGATAAAGTTTTTCGCCTGTGGATAACTTTCCATATATTAATCCGCCTTCTTTAATTGGTGAACGTAATTCAAAAGAGTAAACGGATGTTGTAAATAAAAAAGATAATGTGAAAAGAAAAACTTTTTTCATTTTTACTCTCCAAATAAATTTCCTTGTGAAGTTTTATTTTCTTTCTGTTTTGTTTTTTTTATGTTTTTTTCAGGTTGATTATTTGTTGAAACAGAAACTTTTTTATCACTAAATCTAATAAAGAAAGAGTTTTTTTCTTCTGCTTGTTTTCCACTTGAAATAATGTTTCCTTCTTTATCTAATGCAAGTGAAAATCCGCGCTCTAGAACGGATTTATAAGAATATGACTGTAATAGTTTTGATAAAAAATCCAATTTGTTTTCATGAGTTGTATAATATGTTTTAATACTGTTTGAAAGTCGCTCTGTTTTATCATCGAGTTTTTCAAAAAATAGATTAATAAGTTCATTTAACCGTGGCATTGCTCTGGCTAGTGAGTCTAATTTTAATTTATTTTCGTTTATAAATCTGAAAAGCGCATCCAGATTTCTGTTTTTTAATTGCTCAATCATTAAAATAAGTTCTGCGCGAACGGGAACCGCTTTTTCAGCTGCGCCAGTTGGTGTTGGAGCTCTTAAATCAGCAGCGTAATCAATTAAAGTTGTGTCTGTTTCATGCCCAACAGCGGAAATAATTGGAATATTTGATTTTGCAACAGCTCTGACAACAACTTCTTCATTGAAACACCACAAATCTTCAAAGCTTCCCCCTCCTCTGGCAACAATCAAAACATCTGGTCGTTGAAGGATTTTTCCATTTTCAAATTTTATTCCTTCGGTTGGAATGTTATTAAAACCTTGAATAGCAGAGGCAATTTGTTCGGCAGCCCCTTCTCCTTGAACAAGAACAGGCCATAAATAAACCTGTCTTGGAAATCTGTCATTTAATCGATGCATAATATCGCGAATCACAGCCCCACTTGGACTGGTGACGACACCAATTGTATTAGGTAGATAGGGTATTTGTTTCTTTTTCGATTCGTCAAATAATCCCTCTTTTTCGAGCTTTTCTTTTCGCTCGGCTAAAAGTTTTAATAAGGCTCCAATACCGGCTGGTTCCGCTTTTTCCACAATCATTTGATAATTTGATCTACCGGGATATGTTGATAACTTTCCGGTGCAAATAATTTCAAGACCATCTTCTAAAGCTGCAAGAGTTGTTTTATCTCTTCCACGCCAACAAACAGCGGATAAAACCGAATCAGTGTCTTTAAGTGAAAAATAAACATGGCCCGAGGCTGCTTTTTTGACCCCAACAACCTCCCCTTTTACTCTGATGTTGTTAAACACTTGTTCAACACAGCTTTTAAGGGAAAGTGATATTTGGGTTACTGATAAAATAGGATTTTGTTCTGTTTCCATTATTATTTTCTTTTTTGTTTAAAAAATTGAGTTAAAATTTGACTGTTTTTTTCTTCATCAAATCCGCCTTGAACATTTGGTTTATGATGAGTTTGTGTGTGTGTAAAAACTTTTGCACCTTGTTGAATGCCCCCGGTTTTAGGATCGAAAGCTCCAAAAAAAACATTATCCAATCTGGCCCAAGATAAAGCGCCGGCACACATTGTACATGGTTCTAATGTTACAAACAAAGAATAACCGTTTAATCTTTTAACGCCTAATTTTTTGCATGCTTTTTGAATGGCTAATATTTCAGCATGAGCTAAGGGGTTTTTTTTCATTTCGGTTTGGTTGTGTGCACAAGCAATAATTTCTTTAGTGCAAGTGTTATAAATAACAGCTCCAACCGGCACTTCATCTTTTTGAAAAGCTTTTTCTGCATATTTGTAAGCTGTTTTTAAAATCATTTCATTTGGAATCATTTTTTACTTTCATCTTTTGGTTTTTTCCTATAATATACCAATTATGACAGAAAAGAAAGAACGAATTGCAAAAATTATGGCTGCTGCTGGATTATGTTCCAGGAGAACAGCTGAGGAATGGATTTTAAATGGACGTGTTAAAGTTAATGGTGTTGTTTTAACAACACCGGCTTTTACAGTTTCAAGTGAAGATAAAATTTTGGTTGATGATAAACCGATAGGTGAAAAACAAGAGCGACGTTTATGGTGTTATCATAAGCCGGTTGGTTTGGTGACAACTCATAAAGATCCGCAAGGAAGAAAAACGGTTTTTGAATCTTTACCAAAATATTTGCCGCGTGTGATTTCCGTTGGGCGTTTGGATTTAAATTCAGAAGGTCTTTTATTGCTCACAACTGATGGGGAATTAGCCAGAGAGTTAGAGCATCCTTCCAAAGGTTGGAAAAGAAGATATCGCGTTCGCATTCATGGTATGTTAACACCGGATATTCAAAAAATGTTAGCAAAAGGTGTTACAATCCAAGGAGTAAGATATGCTCCATGTGAAGCTGTTGTTGAGCAAGTTAAAGGAACCAATAGTTGGATTTCTATAACATTGACCGAGGGTAAAAATAGAGAAATCAGAAAATTAATGGCTTTTTTTGGATTAGAAGTTACTCGTTTAATTCGAGTATCTTATGGCCCTTTTCAGTTGGGAAATTTAGCTAAGGGCGAAGTCAGAGAAGTTTCTAAAAAAGCATTGAAAGAATTGTTATGAGAGTTATATCGGGCGTTTTTCGGGGGAAAAAGTTGCTTGCAGCAGATGAGAGTATCACACGCCCAACATCTGATAGAGCGAAAGAAGGTTTGTTTAATATTTTAAATCACCACCTCTTAAAATTAAATAAATCTTGGCCCGATATATGTTTTTTAGATGTGTTTGCTGGTTCCGGCGGAATGGGAATAGAAGCTTTTTCGCGTGGAGCTAAAAAGGTTTTTTTATTTGAAAATAATAAACAAGCACTCACTTGTATCCGGCAAAATACAAGCGGAATGAAAGAAATAAAAATTATAACAACTGATGCTTGTTTCCCTCCAAAAGTTTTAGATATTGCTGATATTATTTTCTTTGATCCGCCATATGGAAAAGGATTGTGGCAAAAATCATTATGCCAATTTAGAGAAAAAGGATGGCTGACTGAAAAAACACTGATTATTATTGAAACGGATAAATTGATTAAAGAGGATATTCCTGAGGGGTTTGAAATTATTCGCGAACAATCGTATGGAAGAAATCTTTTTTTATTTTTAAGTATTCAATACTAAATTAAATATTTAAACATTCTTTGTTTGAATGAAAGGGGTATAAATGAAAGAAATGTTATCAAAAATGGCAAATGCCGTTCGTTTTTTATCTGTTGATATGATTGAAAAAGCAAAATCAGGCCATCCTGGAATGCCTTTGGGAATGGCAGATGTTGCAACGGTTTTGTGGTCCAGATTTTTGAAAGTAGATCCTTTAAATCCGCAGTGGATAAATCGAGATCGTTTTGTTTTATCTAATGGACATGGTTCAGCCTTACTTTATAGCTTAATGTATTTATCCGGTTTCAATGATATATCCTTAGATGAAATTAAAAATTTCAGACAATTAGGAAGTAAAACAGCCGGACATCCGGAAAAACATCTTGTGAATGGAATTGATTTTTCCACCGGGCCATTAGGGCAAGGTATTGCCGGTGCTGTTGGAATGGCTCTTTCTGAACGTTTATTAAATGCTAGATTCGGAGATGATTTAATTAATCATAAAACATATGTTTTTGTTGGAGATGGTTGTTTAATGGAAGGTATTTCAGAAGAGGCAATTTCCTTGGCGGGTCACTGGAATTTAAAAAATTTAATTGTTCTTTGGGATGATAATTCTATTACGATTGATGGGCATACAAATATCGCATCTTCAACAGATATGAAAAAACGTTTTGAAGCGAATGGATGGCGAGTATTTGTTTGTGATGGACATCATTTTGAATCAATTGAAGCAGCTTTAAAGGGGGCTATCAGTTCTGATAAACCGGTTTTGATTGATTGTAAAACAACAATAGGTTTTGGCGCTCCGAATAAAGGGGGAACACCTGCTTGTCATGGAGCACCGTTAGGGGTAGATGAAGTACAAGCATTAAGAGAAAATTTAAAATGGGAGTATGAACCATTCCAAATTCCGGAAGATATTTTGTCTTCATGGAGAAATGTTTTTAAAATTCATCATGAGAATATGGTTGTATGGGAAGAAAATTTAAAAAAACATCCCAAAAAAGAAGAGTTTTTATCTCTGATAGATAAAAAAACATCTGATTTAGTTAAAAGTGATTTAATTCAGTTTAAACAAAAAGAAGTTGAAGAAAAAAAGCCTTTGGCAACCAGAAAATCATCACAGAATGTTTTAGATATTTTATTAAAAGATTGTCCATTTTTATTGTCAGGTTCCGCTGATTTGGCTGGCGCTTGTTATACAAAACCTTCTTCAGCAACACCAATTCATAAAGATGATTTTCAAGGTAATTATATTCATTATGGTATCAGAGAGCATGCAATGGGTGCTATTATGAATGGAATTGCTGCTTATGGGGCATTTTTACCGTTATCAAGCACATTCTTATCTTTTGTTGATTATATGAAGCCAGCTTTACGTTTGGCGGCTTTAATGCAAGAGCGTGAAATTTATATTTTAACACACGATTCTCTTGGTGTTGGTGAAGATGGGCCAACTCATCAACCGATTGAACAGCTTGCTATGCTCAGAGCAATACCAAATGTAACCGTTTTTAGACCAGCAGATAGCATTGAAACAGCAGAGTGTTATGAACTGGCGCTTCAAAGTGAAAAAACGCCATGTGTTATTGTTTGTTCAAGACAGGAATTACCTGTTTTAAGAAAAGATTACAAAATGAATATGTCAGCTTTGGGGGCGTATGTTATCAGTGAATCTAAAGCAGAACGGGATGTGACTTTAATTGCAACTGGTTCAGAGGTTTCATTGGCTGTTGAAGCGCAAAAATCTTTATTAGAACAAGGGATTCATGCAGCAGTTGTTTCCATGCCGAGTCGAGAGCTTTTTGAAAAGCAATCAATAGAGTATCAAATGTTTATTTTGGGAAAAGCCCCCCATTTGATTATAGAGGCAGCTTCTTCTTTTGGATGGGATAGATTTATTGGTGAAACAGGAGCTATTTTATCTGTGGATACTTTTGGTTCTTCGGGGAATGGAAAAAAAGTTTTGGAAAAATTCGGATTTAGTGTAGAAAACATTGAAAACATTGTAAAGGAACTTATCTCATTAAAAGATTAACAAAATCTTTTAATGAGGATGAGATGAATTTAAAACAACGCACTAAATTTTGGGTTGATCAAAACTTAATTACAAAGGAACAGCAACAAAAAATATTAAAACAAGAGGATAGACGGTTTTTACCGTTTGTTCTCTTGAGTTTTTTTTGGATGGGTGTTTTTTGTTTTGTTGTAGGATGTTTTTCCCTTTGTTATGAATATTGGGGAGTTATTCCTTTATGGTGTAAAAGTATAGTTTTTTCTTTTTTTAGTTTTCTTTTAATGGTATTGGGATATCAATCGATTCGAAAAAGAAAAAAATTCCTATTGGAAATTGTTTTATTTATTTCATTTTTTATAATTGGTGGAGGTGTTGGTATTTTTTCTCAGCTTTTTAATTTACCAATCACTCATGTTGAGGGGCTTCTTTTTTGGGCTTTTTTATCCTTTATCCTTGTTTTTTTAGCAAAACGTGAATTTTTGTTTTTATTATGGATTCCATTATTTTTAGGAGGACTTATTGGATCATTTAAGTTGGAGTTATTACTTCTTTTTTTCGAGCAATCACCATTTTTTTCGATCGTTCTGATTGAAAGTATTTTATTTGTTATTATTTTGACAACTAAAAATCTTCATACTCACTTTTTGAATGCTGTTTATAAATGGAGTGTTTTATTATATTTTGGTTTTCTTTTTTTGTCTTTAAGAGGTTTTTCATCTGTTTTAGAATCCATTGTTCTTTTTTTATTTTTTACACTTTTAATGATGGCTCTTGCTATCAAAGAGAAAAGAGTTGCTTTGTTTAATGTTACCGGTTTTTTTATATTTATACGGTTAGTTTATTTATATTTTGAACTTTTTGATAACAAACACATTGCTGGTGTTTCTTTTTTGTTTATTGGATTGTTTTTACTGTTATTTGTTTTGTTATGGTTATTTATTGAAAAGAAAATATCAGCACGAAAAGAAAGTGTTTTAAGATAAAAATCAAAAAAATATTGCTTTTTATAGTGTTTCTTTGTATAAAGGGGAACAGAAATTACCATTCTTAACAAGATTATACTGAAAGGATAAAAAAATGGCTTTAGTTTCTTTAAGACAATTATTAGACCATGCTGCTGAATATGGTTATGGGATTCCAGCATTTAACGTAAATAACATGGAACAAGTTTTGGCAATTTTGGCAGCTGCTCAAAAAACAAATTCTCCGGTTATTATTCAAGCCAGTAAAGGGGCTAGAGCATATGCAAATGATGCTGTTTTAAAACATTTGATGATGGCAGGGGTTGAAATGTATCCTGATTTGCCGATTTGTGTTCACCAAGACCATGGTTCAAGTCCAGAAGTTTGTTATTCAGCTATGATGAATGGTTTCACATCCGTTATGATGGATGGTTCTTTAACATTAGATGGTCAACCAGCTTCTCATGAATATAATGCAAAAGTAACAGGTGAAGTTACTTCTGTTGCTCATCCGGTTGGTGTTTCTGTTGAAGGTGAATTAGGCTGTATTGGCTCACTTGAAACCGGAAAAGGCGAAAAAGAAGATGGTCATGGATTTGATGGTGAAATTGATAAATCAAAACTTTTAACAGACCCTGATGATGCTGTTCGTTTTGTTGAGGAAACAAAAGTGGATGCTTTAGCTGTTGCTATTGGAACATCTCACGGGGCATATAAATTTACTCGTAAACCGGATGGTGCTATTTTATCAATTGATACTATTAAGAAAATTCATGAAAAATTGCCATATACACACTTGGTTATGCATGGATCTTCTTCTGTTCCTCAAGATTTGCAGGATATTATCAATGCTTATGGTGGTCAAATGCCGCAAACATACGGTGTTCCTGTTGAAGAAATTCAAGAAGCTATTAAACATGGTGTCCGCAAAGTTAATGTTGACACAGATTTAAGAATGGCTATGACGGGGGCTATCCGTAAATTATACACAGAAAAACCAGCTGAATTTGATCCACGTAAATACTTAAAACCAGCATTAGATGCTATGCAAAAAGTTTGCGAAGAAAGATATGTTCAGTTTGGTGCCGCAGGTCATGCATCAAAAATTAAACCGATTTCATTAGCAGATATGGCAAAACGTTATAAATCTGGTGAATTAGATCCAAAAATTGTTAAATAATAACAAAATAAAAAGGGAAGAGGGAAAACCCTTCCCTTTCATTTTTTTGAGGGAAAAATGGTTTTAGTCTCACCAAGTATTTTATCGGCGGATTTTTCATCCTTAGGTAAAGAAATAAAAGCCTTAAATGAGTCTGGCGCTGATTTGATTCATATTGATGTGATGGATGGTGTCTTTGTTCCAAATTTAACATTTGGAGCACCTGTTGTAAAATCAATTCGTTCTTGTTCATCTTTGCCTTTTGATGTGCATTTAATGGTTGAAAAACCTTCTGTTTTAATTCAAGATTTTATTGATGCGGGAGCTGATTTTATTACCATTCACTTAGAGTGTAAAGAAGAAATCCCTTATTTAATTTCTTTGATAAAAAAAGGGAAAAAGAAAGTCGGCATATCTATTAAACCAAACACAAAAGTTTCTGATATTTTACCGTATATTCCGGATATTGATTTGATTTTAGTGATGTCTGTTGAACCTGGATTTGGCGGTCAACAATTTCAACAAGAAGCTATTAAAAAAATTGCCGATTTAAAAGAGTTAATTGGTAAGAAAAAAGTTTTAATTTCAGTTGATGGTGGAATTAATGATATAACGGCACCAGCGTGTGTATATGCCGGAGCGGATATTTTAGTTGCCGGTAGCTATATTTTTAAAAATAAACCATATAAAAAAGCAATTAGTAAGTTAAAGGGGTAGTGTATGACAAAAATAATGATTGTGGAGGATGAAACTGCTTTAGTAACCCTTTTAAAATATAATCTTGAAAAACAAGGTTATGAAACGATCGCTGTGATGGATGGAAAAGATGTGATCTCCACAGCGTTAACAGAAAAGCCGGATTTAGTTTTACTGGATTGGATGTTGCCAAATATTCAAGGTATTGATATTTGCAGAGAAATGAGACGTTCTTATGAGTTGCGGAGTACGCCTATTATTATGTTAACAGCTAGAGGGGAAGAAGCCGATAAGGTTCGCGGTCTTTCTTTTGGAGCTGATGATTATATGACAAAACCATATTCGATTCCGGAATTAATGGCAAGAATTGGTGCTTTACTTCGACGTGTTCAACCTGAAAATAGGCAAGATAATTTGTCGTATGAAGATTTAACAATGGATTTTGCCAAACGACGTGTTATGCGTGGGGATCGAGCAGTTCATTTAGGTCCAACAGAATTTAGACTTTTGCAATATTTGATGGAAAAACCAGGTATTGTTTTATCTCGCGAATCGCTTTTAAAATTGGTTTGGGGTGGATCTATTCATGTGGAACTCAGAACGGTTGATGTTCATATCAGACGGCTTCGCAGGGCTTTAAATGAAGGTGGAGAACCTGATATTATCAGAACGGTTCGGTCTGCCGGATATGCGCTTGATAGTTCAGCGGGAGAAGATGAAGAATAATTCCTCTTTTTTGTGTTTATTCTGAAAAATATTTTTTAATTGATTTTTTTATGTGTAAGAAAGGAATTGAAAAAGAACTTTCTGATAACTGGAATGTTTCCACCTCATTAAATCGCAGAGATGGTGGTCGTCAAGGTTGGAATTGTAGTATTGTGTTGAAATATAATTTTTAACCACAAAATAAAAAAGCCCTCTTTTTAGAGGGCTTTTTTATGGCGGAGAGGAAGGGATTCGAACCCCCGATACTGTTAACCAGTATACATGATTTCGAGTCACGCGCATTCAACCAGCTCTGCCACCTCTCCATATTAATAGACCATGAGTATTAATACTCTTATCTTGAAAATTTCCAATCATGTATTTGTTTACTGGTGCAAATACATGATTATTTTTTTTGGGTGGGGGTACCCCCTTATTCCTTCTTTGGATAGTGAGTCGTATGTCTTTAAGTAAACTCTGTGACTTCTCCATATAAGGGCTGTTTGAATGATAACTTTTTTTATTAGAAAAATCAAGAAAAAATAATTTAGTTATATCTTTTAGCCTATTTCACTCTTTTTATTGTCTTTTATTTTTTGAAAGGGTGATTATTTTTTTTAAGGAGGTTTAAATGAAAAAAAATAGTGAAAATAAATTGTTAAATGAAAATTTAAAATTAAAAAAGGATAAATCTCTTTTACTAAATCATTCGGTTACAACAAATAATTTAATAGCCCATTTATTGTTTTTAAAATATCAATCAGAGGCATTATCAAAAGAACAAAAACTTTTTATAGCAAAAATGAATCATGAATTGAAAACGCCTTTAAATGCTATTTTGGGATTTGCTCAAGTGATGGATAAAGAGGTTTTTGGTCCCATTTCAAATGAGAAGTATAAAAGATATATAAAAAAAATTATTTCAAGCGGAGAAATGCTTTTATCTTTAATTGAAAATATTTTAGATTTTTCAAAATTGGAATTAAATGAAGGGCACTTATTTGAGGAAAAGGTGGATTTATTGGCTTCAATAAATGATTCGGTTTCTTTAATTAAGATGGCTTTTCCTATTGAAAATAAAAAAATAGTTATTCACTCTTTTGCGCCTGTTTTTATAAAGGCGGATCGGCGTATGCTACGGCAGATTTTTTTAAACATTCTTTCAAATGCGGTGAAGTTTACAAATTCAAATGGTAAAATTGATGTGTATGTAAAAAAGTTATCCACAGGTATTCAGGTTGTTTTTAAAGATAATGGATGCGGTATTGAAAAGAAAAAATTATCACAGTTATTTAATTTGAATAATCAAGTAATATCATCATTTATCAAATCTGATCAAGGGATGGGATTAGGGCTTGTATTAGTAAAAAAAATGGTTATACTACATCAAGGGAGAATGAAAGTTCAAAGTGTGTTGAACAAAGGTACAATTTTTCAAATAGATTTTCCCAAAGAACGTATATTAACGGGAGATAGTCATGAAGTTTTTTAACATTTTTCTTTTAATTGGTGTGTTATGTTGTTTGAGTGTTAATTCTTATGCTCAAAAAACAAAAAGTTATGTAGAAGGTGAAGAAGTTAAAAAAATGAATGTTAAAAAAAAGCAAAAAATTACTTGTGGGAATATCGTCCCAATTCGTGTTGCAGGTTTTGTGACGAATCCTCCATTTGGATGGGTGACACAAGAACAGCATCGGCACGATAAAGAAAAAATGGTTTATATAAATAATGGATATGCTTATGATCTTTTCGCCCAAATGGCTAAAAATCTTGATTTGAAAGTTCAAAATGTGGGATATAAGTCATATCAGGATGCTTTAAAGGATTTAAGACGTGGCCGAATCGATGTTGTTACAGGTGTTTATTTTAATAAGCATAATTTAGGGGTGGGTATTAATTTATTATATCCAAGCTTTATGGAGAATCCTATTGTTCCTATTTTTGTTAAGGGAAAAGAAAAAGAAATTAAATCATTCGCTGATTTTGTAGGATTAAAAGGTGTTGTTCGGCAAGAAGAGATGATTTATCCGATAATTTATCAACAATTACCTAAAAATGTTCAGATGAAACAGGTTTCTGGATCAAAAAAAGCATTTCAAATGTTGATGAGTGGTGAGGTTGATTATATGTTTTCAAGTCTTTATTCTGCCGAAGCTGAAGCAAGAAGATTTAAATTGCTTGATAAAATTCATTTTTCAACATTTGCATTGATTAATCCTAATTTGTTTTTTGCATTTTCTTCAGTAACTGAATGTCAACAGTTAAAAAAACAATTTGCAAGTGAATTGCGTCGATTACGGGAAGATAAAAATACTTATCGTAAAAACTTTATTAATTATATTGATCGGTGGGGTCTTGAGTTTAAAGATGAGCCAGGGTTGGAATATTAAAATAATATATTGTCCGGTAAAAAAAGGTTTTGGATGTAAGTCCGAAACCTTTTTTTGTGTTCTATAATGTTTTTATAATGAAAAATTTATTCTTAAAATGAATACTTATAAAAAATTTTTAGTTTATTATACGTTGTACGTATAACATATAATTATTTGATAAAAGAGAGGCGATATTAGTTTTAGGTTGTTGAGCTTTGGAAAATGAATATTTAAAATTAAAAATAAGTTAAAGTGCTAATTCTAATTTTATACCCATCCTCTTTTACTTCAAATATGAACGATCTAACAGAAATTTTTATCTATACATTAGCATTTTTAATGTTCTTGATCCGCTCCACCTTGAAAGGGTGTAGCAAAAACATTTGAATAAGGAAATGCTTTCTAGTGAATCCAACAATGTTTGTGGTGATTTTGACACCAGTAAAGGAATGGATTTAAGTAATCTGGTTCAATGGTCTTTTGGTTTAAGGTTTAGTTTCTAACAAATTAAAAAAGCGAGTCTGCTGACTCGCTTTTTTAATTCTTTGTTTTTTCATGAGGTTTTTTGGGTGGAATCGGTGGATTTTTACCAAATCGATGTTCTAAATAATCTGGATGAATGGATTCAGCCATTAATTTGAATTGTTCCATTTCAAACCCTGTTAATTGGTAACCGGCAATAACATGCTTATGTAAGGGGTTTTGCGTTTTTCCATTTTTCCAAACTTCATAATGAAGGTGTGGACCTGTGGCTCTTCCGGTTGCTCCGACATAGGCAATTACCTCACCACGTTTAACTCTGGATCCGCGTTTTAAACCTTTTCTAAATCCATTCATATGCCCATAAGCTGTTTCAAATCCGCCAGCATGTTTAATTCTGATATATTTTCCATAGGCGCCTTTACGTCCGATTTGAGTGATGACTCCATCGGCGCCAGCGTAAATGGGTGTTCCAGTAGGACAGGCTAAATCAGCACCGCTATGAAATAAGCGATACATTAAAACAGGATGACGGCGCCAGCCATATGGAGAGGATAATCTGGGGATTGCTTTAACAGGCCTTTGGGCAACAGTTTGCTCGCCTCGCTGTCCTAATGGATTATAGTATCCGGCAACCCCTTTGGAATTTTTATATAAATAACGGTAAATTTTCTTTTTTCCATTTTGAAGACCGATAAAAACAAGTTCTTTGTCAATATCTAGTTCAATACCGCTTGGTGTTACTTTTTTTGTATAGATAATGTCAAAGGTATCACCTTTACGCATGTTGGATCGAAAATCAAATTCGCCATCAAGCGCGTTTGTGATTTGAGTGATAATAGATTGTGGAACGCCTGCTTTTTGTGCAGAACCTTGAAATGTTCGCTCAATTTTTCCTTTGATTCTTTCTTGTTGAATTGAAACTTGACCGGTATGTGTAAAGGGAACTAAATTTCCATCATCCATTTTAATGATAGCTACAAATTCATCGCTTGCTAATTGAATGGCAAGTCCTAAAAAGTTTTTATTGTTGTCAACAAAACTTAAAATAATAGTTCCTTGTGGTAGCGTATTTAAATTAACAAGAGTTGAAATTGTTTCTAAAATTTTTGGATGTTCAGCTTGATCAATAGTTGATTTGGTTAAAAATGTTGAAAATGTTTCACCGCTTTTTAACACATAAGTTGATAAAACAGCCTCTTTTGAAATAACTTTTTTTTCAAGATCAGCTAGTGATAATTCCGGAATTTCTTCAATAACAGGGTCATCACCTAAATCAGAATGAACCACCTCTTGTTCAGTAGGTTGAGGTGTTTCTTGTTCTGTTGTTTGCGCGACATTTACGATCTCTTTATCTTCCTCATTGGAAAATAAAATTAATGCTCCCACAAAAAGTAATGAAAACATTGTTGCAAAAAAAATGCGGTCAGTTAAAGCCCGATGTCCCACCCCGTTAATTTTTTTATATGTGCGGTATCTGAAAACTTTTGATTGTTTAGCCGCTTTTTTTATTTTTTGTAATATTTTCATATTTTTGAGTTTGAATTATTTTTAAATATAAGTCAAGTCAAAAGATGAATATAAAATAACATTCTGAAAAATAATAACAATTTAATGATATGTTTATTTGTAACAATTTGAAATAATCATTGATTTGCATAATTTAATATAAAAAAGTATTCTTTGACTAACGAGTTTAGTTTGAGGAGATCTTTTATGATTGCAGAAATTAAAACATTAACGGATTACAAAAACTGTGAAAAAACATTGCAAAATGCCATTCCATGTGTTGGTGTTGGGTTACATAGCGGTGTTAAGGTTCGGATGGTGTTGCGCCCTGCTCCAATTGGACATGGTATTGTTTTTAAAAGAACGGATGTTTCAGATAAAGATAATATGATCCCTGTTTCGGAAAACACTGTTGTTGATACAAGAATGTGCACATGTGTTGGCAATAAAGATGGTGTTACTGTTGGCACAATTGAACATTTGATGGCTGCATTAAGTGGTTTTGGAATCACAAATATTTTAATTGAGGTTGATAATTTTGAAGTTCCAGTCATGGATGGATCAGCTTCTGATTTTGTTACATTAATCGAATGTGCTGGTGTTGTTAAACAAGACGCTCCGTTAAAAGCAATTAGGATTTTAAAAGAAGTTTCTTTTGATGATGGAAAGGGTGCAAGTGTTTGTTTGTATCCAGCAGAAAAAGATTTATCCATTGATTTTATGATTGATTTTAAGCAGTCAAAAGCTATTGGTAGACAAGAATATTCAATTATTTTATCAGAACGCTCTTTTAAAGACGCGATTGCATATGCCAGAACATTTGGTTTTGCACAAGAAGTTGAAATGTTGCGCTCAATGGGACTTGCAAAGGGTGGTTCGCTTGATAACGCTGTTGTTGTTGAGGGTGATAAGGTTTTAAACAAAGAAGGTTTGCGTAGTGAAAATGAATTTGTTGTTCATAAAACATTAGATGCTGTTGGTGATTTATATCAATTAGGTATGCCGATTATTGGGCATTTTTCTGGTGTTAAGTCTGGGCACATGCATACCAATATGTTACTCAAAGCATTAATGAGTGATAAATCAAATTATGAAATTGTTAATTTAGATGATTATGAAGAGGCGGCATTGAAAAGTTTTCGTGTTTCCGCATAACTAAGAATTAATATTGGATAAAAGGGCGCTTTTTAAGTGCCCTTTTATTTTTTTGATTGTCTTGAGTTTTTAATTGAAAAATAACAAATAAAAGGTATTCAATGAAAAATATCTTGTTTTTTCAATGAAAATTTTGTATACATAGGCATAATATTAAACGAAAGGATAAAACATGGAGTTTAATTCTCAAGGATTTAGTGTTGTTGAAAGATCGAATACAGGTGTTCGGGTTTATTTTAATAAGATTTATTCATATATGGCTCAAGCCTTATGTCTTTCGGGTTTAACTGCGTTTTTGGCATCAAAGGAACCGCTGTTAAGTTTATTTTATACACAAACTCAAAATGGATTAACTTATTCATGGATTGGTTGGGTTGCTATTTTATCACCTCTTTTTTTGGTTTTTTATATTAATTCTCAGTCGGCAATTCAAAATATTGGGAAGACAAAAGTAATATTTTGGAGTTTTGCTGCATTGGTGGGTGTTTCTTTGGCAAATGTTTTTTTGCTTTACACGAGTGCAAGTGTTTGTCAGGCTTTTTTAGTGACGGCTGGATCCTTTTTAGGATTAAGTTTATATGGTCGTTCAACTGATAGAGATTTAACGGCATGGGGACGTTTTTTATACATGGGTTTGTTGGGTTTGATTTTAACATCAATAGTGGGAATATTTGTTAAATCAAGTTTTTTAACTTTGGTGTTAAATGTTGTTTGTGTGTTTATTTTTGCAGGGTTAACTGCTTATGATACTCAAAGATTAAAACAATCCTATCAATCCGGTATGGATGAAGAGTTGCAAGACAGTATTGCCATTCGGGGCGCTCTTTCTTTATATTTAAACTTTATTAATATGTTTATGGCAATTTTAAATTTGTTGGGGGATAGAAAATAAAAATGAAAAAAGGGTTGTTATTACTTGTATCTTTCTTTTTTTGCGCAACGGCTTATGCGAGTTCTTTGCCGGCAGATATTAAACCTACAGATTTGCGGGTTTATGGAAAAGAAAATAAAGAGGCAACTATTTATGTTTTTTCATCCCTTACCTGCCCTCATTGCTCTGTTTTTCATTCAGATATAATGCCTGAAATTAAGAAGGAGTATGTTGAATCTGGTAAATCCAAGTTAATTTATGTTGATATGCCAAGTGAATCAAGAGGATTAACCGGTACCATGCTTTCAAGATGTATTAATCCTGAAAAGTATGAGGATTTTATGGATTTAATGTTTGAAAATCAACAAGTGTGGGTATATGCAAAGAAACCGAGAGCTATGCTGACTCGTTTTGCAACAATGCTTGGTGGTTTAACTGCTGAAGAAGTTGATATTTGTTTGTTAAATCAAGAGTTAAAACAAACAATTTTGGAACAACAATTAAATTTATCTCGGTTGTATAATATTGAGGCAATGCCAAGTGTTGTTATTATCAAAAATGATGAAATAAAAAAGATTCAAGGGGCAGATAAAGAGGCTATTATGCATGAATTAAAGGGAAGATTGGGGGAATAATGACAAAAGAAACGGAAGCACTCTCACTGAAAATAAAACAAGCCCGTAATGATCGGAAAAAAGATGAAGTTGTGAAAGAAAATAATGGTTATCAAGTTGTGACAGAGGTTATTGTTAATTTGTTCGGGTGTATTTTGGTTGGAACGTCTTTAGGTGTTATTTCAAATAACCTGTTAGAAACGGGAGACAAGTTTACAATTTTATTATCAGTATTAGGTGGAATAGCGGGGATTTGGTCTGTTATCAAATATGCAATATCATTAGATAAAGGGAATAAAGCTAAATGAATCATTTGATGCACCAATTTGAAGTAAAAAGATATGTCCCATTAGATCTGATAGGATTTGATGTGAGTTTTACGAATGCGGCGCTTTTTATGGTTTTGGCTGTTATTTTAGGTATTTCTTTTTTGTGGTTTTTGGTGCGTAAACAAGAACTTGTTCCCGGAA
This sequence comes from Alphaproteobacteria bacterium, assembly GCA_017647405.1. GTDB lineage: Bacteria > Pseudomonadota > Alphaproteobacteria > CAAHEQ01 > UBA3637 > RGIG4140. Next base: position 2,249 of record JAGCKR010000022.1, on the reverse strand, counting down.
TGGCGCAATCTGTGATCGAAGGGTTATTTCATTTTATTAAAAAAACAGCCGCAGATGCAATTGGGCATGGATATGAAAAATATTTGCCATATATTTTTAGTGTCTTTATGTTTGTTTTAATGGGAAATTTATTGGGCTTATTCCCCTACTCTTTCACTTTTACAAGTCAATTAGCTCCAGTTGGTGCGTTTGCTTTGTTGGGTTTGCTATTATCAGCAATTATCGGACTTAAAACCCAAGGATTGAAATGGTTTAGAACGTTTTTACCAACAGGTGTTCCTTTGGTGTTGGCGCCAATTATCGTTCCAATTGAAATTATTTCATTTTTATCAAAACCCTTTAGTTTGACTATGCGTTTAGTTATGAATATGTTTGTTGGTCATATTCTGTTAAAGATTGTTGCGGGTTTTGTTTATTCATCTGGTTTGTTTGGTGTATTACCTATTGGAGTTATATGTATTTTAGTTATGTTTGAATTGTTCGTTGCTTTTTTACAAGCATATATTTTTACAATTCTGACAAGTGTTTATTTAGGTCAAGCGATCCATTCGCATTAATTATAAAGGAGAAATAAAATGGAAACAGATACAAATTTAATGTTGCAATTTGCTGAAGGTATGAAATATCTTTCAATTGGCTTAGTGAGTTTTGTTATGATTGCAGCGGCCAAAGGTGTTGCTTCTGTATTTACAACAATTATTTCATGTATCAGCAGAAATCCAAATGTCAAAAATGATGTTTCAATTTTTGCATGGGTTGGTGCTGGTATGGTTGAAGGTATCGCTCTTTTTGCTTTAGGTTTGGCATTTATGTTACTTTAATTGATATAAAATGATTCCTCAATTTGATACTTCTTGGTATATCGGCGAGATATTTTGGATTTTTCTCTCGTTTGGTTTTATGTTTCTCGGAATAAGATATTTTATTTTTCCGATGCTTTTAGATATTTTTTCAGAACGAAAACAAATTATCGATGAAAACTTAAGCATCGCAGAAGTTGTAAATCAAAAGGCTGAAAAGTTGATGCATGATTATAATGCGCATTTATTGGCTGCACGTGAAGAAAAAGAAGAGATTATTAATGAAACATATCAGGATTTGCAAAAATTTGCTGTTCATGTTGAAGCAGAACATGAAGAAATTTTTCGTTTGCAGATTGATGAGTCTGAAAAACAGATGCAACTTGTTCGTGAAAAATTTCAAAAAGAATCCGATAATTTGGCGGTTCAGATTTCGGAAAGATTGGCTGATAAACTTGCGCATAACCCTACCAACAAGGAGATTTGTTCATGAGCGAATTGTCGAATCCTGAATTTTGGGTTGGTCTTGGATTTTGTTTGGTTGTTGTTTTGTTGGCGCGACCTGTGATGGCAAAAATTAAGTTGTTTGCTCAAGCTCAATCTGATTCTGTAAAAAATGAAATTGATGAATCTAAAAAGTTACGGCAAGAAGCTGAGGAGCTTTATTCTGTATATGAAAATCATACAAAAAACTTTGAGCAGGAAAAGGAAAGTATTCTTGAAGAGGGAAAAAGAGAGGTTTTTGAACTTCAAAAAGAATCTGATTCTCGTTTAAGTAAAAAAATTGCCCGTAAAAAAGAAGATGTTCAAATTCGAATCGCTTCTATTGAAGAAAACACCAAACGGGATTTAACGAATGAGATGATGACAAGTGTAATGGATAAAACTAAATCTCTTTTAGCTGAAAAGAATATACGTCAAAGTTCAAAGGATATGGATAAAGCTATTAGCGATGTTCTTTCTATATTAGAGCAAACAGTTAAAAAGTGATATATTAGATATATTATATAAAGCCTCTCTAAGAGGCTTTTTTTTTATATTTAACGAATCGGTTTAAGCGATTCTCTGTTTTTTTTATAAAGGAGATGGGCTAAAAAAGAGAAAAGAAGGCCTTTTTTTGCATTTTTGAGAGGTAAAATGGGCTTTTTTAAGTGGTTTAGGAAGGTTTTTGATGTTTTTATTTAAAAAAAATCCTTTAAAATCAATAAATATTAAAAAAGAGTTAAAAATAATTAAAAAAGTTTAAAAAAGGTGTTGACATTTGTTTTTTGTTCTGATATATTCCCATTCACGCTCCTGATGGAGATGAGATGTTGAAAACAGTGTGAATAAGAGAGAAGAACAGATGCACGGACGGTTGTTCTAAACGAAGAAGACGAGCGTCAAGTGCATGACTATAAAGACGAGATAGTGTATAGGAATATATAATATTGGTAAGTTTTTGTAGGG
>JAGCKR010000021.1 GCA_017647405.1 Alphaproteobacteria bacterium | reverse complement strand
TCAAGGTCTTTGATATTAAAAAGAGCATTGCTAGCTGTTTGAACTTCATTATCCCTGTCAAACAATTGATAAATGCCTTTTTCAAGATCAACACCCAATTGAAGAGCAATTTTTGAAGTGTCTGTTCCTGTAATATCGCCATTCACTTTTGCATGTTCATTTAAAGAATTGACCACCATTTTTAAAACAGCGTTCTCTTTTAAAGCGATTTCATCAACTGAAACTTCTTTTGTTCCAATATTAACATCGCTGTTTTTTGCTTCAACTGTTCCAAGCGTTTTGTTGCCGTCAACATAAACCTCTGCATTCTCAAAAGCCATCTTGTTCCCTTTGGCATTCATAATATCTTCATTGATTTGATATTTGCCTCTTTCAGTTGTGCCGCTTTTAAAGGTCATTAAAAGATTGGTTCCTTCTTCTTCAAATGACAAGCCTTTAATTTCAACTGGTTCTGAACCGAGTGCCAAATGAGTTAATGTGCCTGAAGATAAAACTTCGCCCGTTGTTTCATCCTTATGTTGCCCAACAACGGCTGTGTATAAAATCTCAGATCCATGCGTTTCAAGTTCGCCTCCTAAAATATTGTTTGTTCCTCCCAAAAAGGTTTCTGATTTGGCCACTGTTTTACCTGCCGTTTGATTGAAAACGCCTGTATATCCAGAGCTATCTGATTCTTCACCAAACACCAATGTGGCTACACTTGATTTATTGATGGTTCCCGCGCCTTCATCACCATTAATACCACCACCAATGTATTCTCCAGCGTTTGGATCAGTTCCTTCTATATTAATAATACCATCTGCCATATAAATATCGTTGAGGGTTTCGCTTTCGGTTACTATTCCTTCTTCATTTGTCGTAACAAGAATTTCTTTATTTCCGGAAAAATAAAAACCTTTTTTGAAAGTCAATATACTATTTGGATCGGTTAATGCGATAGCTCCTCCCAAAGCTGTTATTCCTTTAGCTAAATTTTCTTGAAAAACTACTTTTTCTTTAAAAGTAACACTTCCTCCCTTCCATCCAATGCGAAGAGCTCCTCCTTGACCAGAAGAAGTAACTCCTTCAGCTTTATTATTTGAAAAACGAGTTTCCTTTTCAAAGATGGTAGAACTATTAACGTCTATAGAAATAGCCCCACCTAATCCTAGACTTTTACCTTTTGCAAAATTATCTTTAAAAATTGCTTGATTTTGAAATATAATGATATTTTTTTCTTTATTACTACCGTTATAAATAGCTCCGCCTTGTGCATATCCATTATTCCCTTCTGCAATATTTCCTTGAAATAATGTTTGTCCATTAAATATCATTATTCCTGCGTTAGTAATAGCCCCCCCACCAGCATCTTTTACTGCAATGATTTGATTTCCTAAAAAATCAGCTTCATTAAACATCATTGTTCCAGTATTTGCAATTGCAGCAGCAAATCCTTGTTGAGATGGTTTTTCACCGGTAATTACTTTATTATTTTCAAAAGTTACTTTATTTAAAAATTTGATTGTTGAACCGTTAGAATTAACCAATGATCCAGCTCCTACTCCAGCATTTCCCCAAACTTCATTATTTTCAAAATGAGTGCTGCCTGTAAAAGTAATTTGTCCTCCCGATTCATTTAGAATTGCTGATGCCTGTCCTGCATATGATCTTTTATCTTCACTGCCAGCTTTATTGTTAATAAAATCTGCTGAAGTAAAATTAATTATCCCCCCTTTATTATAAATGCTTGTCCCATAAGACCCAGCACCTGTTGCAATGGTTGTGTTATCTTTAAAGTTCACATGTTCATTAAAGTTAATTGTGCCCTTGTTAAAAATAATCCCTCTAGGACGCGTATCTCCACCACCAGTTGTTTCGCTTGAGTTATTCAAGAAATCCACTTTTGAATTAAAAGTTAAGAGCCCCGCAATGGTATTATGAATCGTGTTTCCCTCTATTGGTCTATTAGGGTGTCCTATCATATCTACATTATTATCTTTAAAGATAAGTTTTATGTTACTATTAAAAGTGATGTTTCCTGCATTATATAATTTACCACCACTAACAGTGGTTTTTGCCTCAATATCAACACTTGGAAAAATAATTGAATTACTTTCAGCATCATAAAGAGAGTTTGTTTCATCATAAGTTAAAACATATGTTCCACTTTCAACCACAGTTCTTTCATTTTTTTCAAGTTCAGCCAGAAGGGAATCTGTATCTGTTGCTGTGCCTGACATTGCAGGGATTGAGACCATAAAAGCCATTAAATTTAGAAGAAGGCATTTTTTCAAAATGTTCAAATATCTTTTTTTAAGTTCACGCAAAGTGGTTTTTGAATAATGTGACATGGCTGCCTCCTTTAAAATAAAATGAAAAATATTTACATGGCTTTTTCCTTTTGTTAAAAAATTCATCGAAAG
>JAGCKR010000020.1 GCA_017647405.1 Alphaproteobacteria bacterium | reverse complement strand
TTCGGCATAAAAATGAGGCTAAAAAAATGACTATTTTTTGCCGATTTTGGAGTAGTTTTTTTTGACTAGAAAACATAAAATTTCATATTTTTATCAATTTTTATGCAATTTTTTGATAAAAAATAATCCTTAAAAATCAATAAGCTAAAAGAAAATATTAAAAAATAATCAATTTTTTTTGAAAAATTTTGGACACGAAAGTTCAAACCTATGATATAATAAAAGTATGGAAGAAAAAAAGTTCGGAATAAAAAACGACCGTTAGATTTCCGACATCAAAAAATCAAATAACCCTTTGAAACAAAAGGGCTTTTTTAATGATTCTATATTCATTTCCTTAAAACCCTAATCCATTGAAAAATAACGATTTTTATTTTTCTTCACTCTTAAAATACTCATTTTTTGTGTTTTTTTGATAAATCCCGGCAAAAAACCTTCTTCAAACACGAAAAAAAGAAAGAAAAGTTTTACCTAACAAACAGGTGATTTTATAACACTATCGACCTGCACCTAAACCCATGCCATTAACCATTTGTTCTTGCATATCAAATGTTCCGGCTACAACCCAACAAATAACTGCTGCAATCATCAAAATGGCAATACCATTTAATGCGGCGGCTTTAGCGGCTACACTGTTAATGGAATCTTCCATCCAATCAACAGACAAACGTTCAAGTGCTTCTGTAAAGTTATCCAATTCAGAATAAATACGTAAATCACCAATAACTTCTTCATCTGGGAAACCCAAACCTGTTTTATAAAGAGCATCCCCAATATTATCACCGTTATTAACGTGTTTTAACGCACTATCAATACGATAAAGAAGATATGGGGAAGCATCATGACGCAAAGATCTCATTGCTTTTGAAACAGGCGTTCCGGCGCTAACAAGAGCGGATAATGAAAGCAACCAACCCACACCAACAAAAATCCGATAAATTGACCATGGTGGCATTTTATCAGCTAATGCTCTGGAATCTTTTTTCCATCGTGGGAAGGTCAATGTCACAACCGTAACAATAAGCGGTAATGTTCCAAAAAGAAATAGCGGATGTTCCTGAACAAAAATTGAAAGATTAACCAATGAAAGAGAAAGCCCTGTCCATCTTAAATGAGGAACGGCATCAACCATTGGTGGAACCATGTAAGCACCCACACCCCAAATCAAGAAAAACACCATACTAATCAAAAAAAGCGGATAAAGAACGGCACCCATAACCGCACTTTTCATACGTTTAATCCCTTCAACAACTCGAACAGTATTTTCAAGAGCAGATTCAAGGTTAGCAACGTCACCAACTGACAACATCAATAATTCCGTATTTGGCGCCCACCCTTTTAATGCAACAGAGAAAGGATCACCATTTCGAATAGACTTCATCCAACAAGAAATCGCTATTGCGTTTGTATCATAAGGACTTTTACCATCTTTTGAAGCAATTTGATAAATACGTTCCAATGCATCCATTAAGGAAAATCGGTTTTTAAGAAGAGAACGCAATTTGTTATAAAGCGCAATACGATCCGAACTGCTCGACGGCAAATAACAAAACATCATCTTTGCAAATGCAATTTCAAAAGAGCTGACCGGTCTGATAACTGCTTTTTTTGTTGGTTTATTCATTTAAAATTGCTCCTTAACCTGTAATCGTTTGATCGAGGAATCCGGTCCATCTTTCAACTTCACCAATGTCAATGATCCCATTAAACATGTGTCTTAAAGCCGATTCGCGCAAGGTTGTTCCATTTAATTCATTAATCCAATAGTTGATTGCTTTGACCGTATCTCCTTTGAGCATCAGTTCAAGGAATGTTGTATCCGGCAAAATAATTTCAGAAACAGCAATACGCCCTTTTACCCCTTTAAAGTCACAATGTTTACAACCCGGACCTCTTAAATATGTTGTTTCAAGAGCAACATCACCAAATCCTGTTCTTAACCGTTCAATAATCGGCAAACTTAACCGTTCGGTTGCAGGAATTCGACAATGAGGGCACAAACGACGGAACAAACGTTGAGCTGTTAAACCTTTAATAATTTCTGGGTCTTTTAATTTAAATTCTTCAACCCCCATATCTTTTAAACGAATTAAAATAGATGGCGCATTATTCGCGTGCAAAGTTGTCCAAACATTGTGGCCGGAAAGAGCCGCTCTAAAAGCAAGGTCTGCTGCTGATAAAGTACGAACTTCCCCGATCATCATAGAGTCCGGGTCAGAACGAAGAGCAGCCGCCAAAGCTTTTGTGAATTCACGTTCTTTTGCTTCTTCAATCGTCGCATTTGTCACCGGCATCTGACGTGCACCCGGAATCGGATATTCAGGTGGATCTTCCACTGTAATTAAGTTGACTTCATAGTTACGCTCTTGCAACATCGCAATCATATTGCGTTGTAACGTTGTGGATTTACCAGAACCTGTCGGACCGGAAATAATGGTGATACCTGTTGGTTCCCCACGCAATTTATAAAAATCTTCTGTATCTTTTTTTGTAAAGCCCAATGCTTCTAATGCGCTGCTAGATTCCATACTCTCTTCAGCATAAAGCAAACGCAAAACAACATAACGCGTACCAAATGCAATCGGGTTAAATTGAAGACGAACACCCAAAATATTTCTTGGCAAAATCAATTTACCATGAGAACCACGAAGTGGGGTTCTACCTAATTTTTGAGCAGCCTGATATTCATTTTGAGCATAGTTAGCATCGGAAATATCTGCAGAAGCAAACGCCGCACGAACAAAACTTTCACCCCATTCTTTTTTATATTCCATTTCTGTTTGCATCAAACCATTCACACGGAACATAACAATGGTATTTTCAGCAACAACAATATGAATATCGGAAACGTGCATAGCTGCTGCACGAGAAATAATGGTAATAAAGTCGCGTTGCATACGGGCTTGTGCCTGTTCAACAACGTCAGGTTTTTCGGCAACCTCATCCGTATCCTCAGCATATGTATTTTGCGCAGCATATTCATAAATCGTGCTCAATACCGTCATCGGTACATATTCTGGTTTACCGATTTGAAGATTACGCTTTTTAACCAAATATTCAAAGCTTAAAACTTTACCATCATATTTATATGTTTCAGCAACAAAATACCGACCGTTGGAAAATAATGCCAACAATGAACGCATATCGTCCTTCAGTTGAAAAGCGGCACCCGGTGCTGTGATACAGGTATTTCCATTCGCAAAAAGCTTTTTAAGAAAAAGCGGATTTGAATAGTGAATATATTCCAAATCTTCACTAATCTTTTTTTCTTCTTTTTTCTCTTCCTGATCTGCCTTTTCATCTTTTTGAACAGCTTTTATTTCCGGTTCAGCCTGCTTCACAAATGTTTTAGAACGAGGGGCCTGAGCCATTGGAATAATACCTGCCGGATATGAATTGTCGGCAACCATTTTTGTTCCTTCTTCAAGATCTGAATCAACTTGTTCTTGAACATCAGGTTCTGCGTCTGTTACTAACGGCTTTTCCTCAACCAGATTCGTTGTGGTTTCATCTGTTTTTAAAGGCGGTAAATCATCATATTCTTCAACAGCCATAGATGATTCTTGATATGTTGGGGACAAAGGCGCACTCGGTGTCGGCGGAGCCATAAAGGGCGCAGCTGGATGATCAATTTTGGGCGCAAAAGCCCCCTCATTTTCTTCATCTGAAAAAGATGTTGAAGATGAATTTGATGTTACATCTAAAACATTTTCACCATATTGATCATTTTTATCAGAATCGGGAATATCAATGGCTGAAACATCCAGCAAATGAGAAGATGATCCCATTTCTTCATCCCGATTTTTTGTTCCGCTTTTATTCCAAAAATTCATTTTGTCCCCTTTTGACAAACTTAAAAGTGCTTTATATCTGACACTTATTCCCCATTCGTTTCAACAACTTCTTCTGATGTTTCAATAGATTCATCATCCATCGTTTTCGGTGAAGCTAATAAAATCACTTCAATGCGACCAGCATATGAAACTTGAACAGAATCTCTATCAACACGAATAACTTTATGTCCTGTTTTTAGACGTTGCCCTTTTTTCACATTGATAATAGATCCATCGTCTTTATTTTCAAGTCGCGCTGTTAAACGTCCCTTTAACCCCCTAATACCCAGCAACGAATAGACTGAGGAAGCTGATTCAGCATACCCTCTTCTTTCTTCTTGCTCAACAACCGGTTCTGGTTCGGGTGCTGCAACAACAACTTTCTTTTCTTCAACCGGTTCAGCAACAGGGGCTGGAGCATTTTTACTGGCTGCTTTTTCAGCCATTGCTTCTTCGCGCAATTTGTTGCGAAGCTCTTCAGCTTCAGCAATTTGTTGTTCAATTGCTTCTGTTTCAGCTTTTTTCTTTTCCATTTCAATACGGATGTTTTCCTGTTCTTGCCACCAATTAATACGCGAACGAACAACATCTTCACGTTTGGCAATTTCATCTAAGCGAGCTTGCCTATATTTTGCGCGCAAAGCTTCCAAATTATTCTTAAGTTCTTCCTTTTGACTTTGAAGCTTTAAAAACACATTTCCTCTTTCCAAGTCAGCCATTTCTTGGAAAACTTCAGTTGTGATACGCCCCAACAATTGCTCACTTGGCATATCTTTTGAAGAAAGAGATTCACCCATTGGAGCCGGCCCTGTGATTAAAGATTCATTAATCCCTGGCAAAGTGGCCATTTCAATACTTCCCAATGATGGACGACCTGGGAAATCAACGATTTTACCCGGATCAATGCTCACATTTTCTCCAATCAATTCATCAACCGCTTTGGTTTTTTCTTCATTCGGGATATTTGCCTGTGCCTCTGGTGCTTGTTCAACAACACTCAGTTTTTCAGCTCCTTCAGTTTGAGCAAATGCCGGCGAAATCAATGAGGTGGTTGATAAAACAAGTGCCCCTAATAAAAATAATGTTTTATTTTGCATAGATTCTCCCTTCATATTTCCACTTATTCGGATCTTGCGGTTCTGATAACGGATTAAATTCTATTTTCGTCAATTCTAACCCCGGAAACTTATTAAAGAATGTTAACCACTCAAAGGGGGTATATGGCGACGTAATTGAAAAAATATAATAAACATATTCTTGTTGATGTTCAGGTTTAGATCCATCCGGATTATCAGGCGGATCTAAAACCGTTTTGCGTTGAAACTCCATAGACAGATTAACAGCTTGCTTAATATCAGTTAATTCTTCCCACAACTGTTGTTCTGTATATAATGGAACCGAAGCTATTAAAGGAATATCATAAAAAGCAACGCTCCCATTTGCCGAAGCTCCATCTTTATTAATTTGAATGCTCACATTCGTCATTTTATATTCGTTTAACGCAGCCTTAATCCAACGGATTCTAGGTGGATTTGACCAAATATCAGAAGAACCTCTTGCCCATGACGTGGTTAAACCAGAATTTGTGCACGAAATAATACCTAATGACCAACCAGGTATATTTAATGTTTTCAACTGGTACGCATTATTCCAACATTTGTTTAAAAACGTCTTCGTATCTGGAATTTTTTCCCATGGTTTTGGTTTTTCAGGTGTTGGCTCAACCGGACGAATAATTTCAGGAATTGGAATTGGCTCAATTTTTTCTTCTTGTTGAATAACCGGTGTAAACACCGTAAACATTGAATAGACGAAACTGATTAATGCAATAACAAGAACAATACCAATAAATAATAAAATTTGGTTCTTCTTTTTCGCACCCAGTTCTTCTAAACGAACACGAACTCGCGCATCTCTGACAATAGATTCAATCGATCGCGTAACTGCACCATCAACATTCCATTCCGGCGGAACAATTTTTATATCCCAGTCCGGAACACTCATCATAGTGAAAAAGGCATCTTGAGCTTCTTCTTCCGTCTTAAATAAAACATCATTTTCAGACAGAATCAAATCATTTCTAACAGCAACAAAGTACCAACCTTCTTCAACCTTGAACACACCACAAATAGATGTTTTATCTGATAAAGCAGATGCAATCGTTGCCGCTAATGACAACTCACCGGTCCGATGCCCCATAGAGGTGCGTCCCAAACCATATTGCGGTGAAGCGGTAATGCGCAAACAATATAAATCAGAATCAACATCCGTTTCCATGGCCTCCCGAATTTCCGGTGAGGGGTTGTCCGGATCTTGAAGCGGTTGCCAAATCAATCCAACAGCATATTTTACCTTTTTGATAACAACCGTTCCTCTTTCGGCTAATTCCGATGGGGAAAGTTGACTATCACCGGGTTGCGTTGTTCTTATTAAGGCATCGCGTTCATCAATCATTCCTTAGGCTCCTTAAAAGTCTCTCATGCGGGCTTCAGCTGAAAGAGGTGATTCCAAAACTTCCGGTGTCAATAAAATAACAAGAACATCTCTGACATTATCATTTAAAGCACCGCCACCTAAAATACCAAGTTTTGCCTTACCAATACCAGTTGTTGTGACTCTATCTTGAACCTTTTCAAAACCCGTCAATACAAGAGTTGAACCTGAACGCATAGCAATTTCTTGAATAAATCCACGTGTTTGAATTTTCGGTAATTGAACAACTGTGCTTGCATCATCATCAATGGAACTATCGTCATCATCGTCATCATCTTTATCAGACGTTTCACTTTCTAACGTATCCGCATTTGTTTGTGCACCAGTTGATGTAAAGTTTGTTAATGAAACCAAATCCGTTAAATTCAATGAGAACATTAAGATTAAATTACCATGGTTTAAAATTCTTGGCAACACTTCCATCATAAACCCATAATTTAAGGTATCTGTTTCCATATCAACATCCACACTTCGATCCGTTCCTGAACCAGAAGTTGAAACATTTGTTTCTTTCACATAATTTTCTTGAGTTGTAATTTGAATCGGGGCCACTTTATTGTTCAATGTTGTAGCACTGGCAGATGTAATCAATGATGTTTTCCCTAACACTGAGAAGGCCTGAAGAATCGCCTTTGAATTCATCCATTTTGAATCCGGTTTCAAAAGCATCATAGATAATGTACCGGCAGTTGCTGCCCCACTTAATGAATATGAGCTTGAAAACGTTCCTAAAATATCTGTATTGTTAAAGACCATTCCTAAATCAAAACCATAATTATCCTGATTTGAAACAGAAACTTGCAAAACCTTCACCGAAATTGCAACTTGACGTGACAATTTTTGGTTAAACGCATTAATCCAATCTGCAGCTTCCCGAATAATAAACGGACTGGCTGTAATTGTTACCGTTCCGGCAACACGACTGAATGAAAGCTGTCCTTCCTCTCCGACAATTTGATGTAAACTGTTTTCAATATTATCCCACAAAGCTAAATTAGCAGAAGAAGTTAATGTTGAACTTGAATTAGATGAGCTGTTATCAGAACTACCCATCGTTGCACCAGACAAGGAATTAGAAATACTTGTTTCAACAGGCAAAGCATAAATATTAAAAATGCGTGTTTCTTGACTATAGAAACTAATCGTCCGATCTTTATATCTCCACCAAACACCATATCTATTTGCAATATAATCCAACAATCCGCTGAGTGTTCCCGTATAGTTCATAGGAATAGTTTCGGCAGGCATCTCATTTGATGACTTTAAACTATCCAAGCGCACATGAAGCCCGGTCGCATCAGCAATTTCATTTGCCAAAAACGGCAAATCTGCTTCTTCTGAAATTGTAATTGTTAAAGCATCTTCTTCTTCCATTTCCGCTGGCAAACTATCGCCTTGAGAAATTTTTACACTGCTATTTCCAAGCCAAATATCTTCTTTGGTTCGAACAGTATCCGTTGTTTCTGGCAAATCAGGTATTCCCGCCTGCTGCAAATAATCTTCTGTTCTTTCCAAAACCGTTTCAATTTTTGCATCCGTTTTTTCAGCATACTTATTACAGGCTGTCAAGGAAAAAGCGGTAGCAAGCAATGTCATTGTTAAAAATAATTTGACGGGTTTAATCAGCATTTTCATTCTCCTGCGCACTTATGACCAACACTCTGTTTCCTTTATAAAAGGTACCGATTGGAGCCGGCGTTGCCCGTGCAAAAGAACGAATAAACGCAGCGGCAACTTCCGTAAACTTTCCTCTAAATACCACACCGGCTTCCAAGTGATAATCTCTGTCAATTTTCCAAACAACCGTCCATCCGGAAGCTTCACCCCATTGGCGCAACAATGTTCGCATTGTATCGCCTGTTTTAGCCTCCCAATCATGGTCTCCTTCACCATAAGCAATCTTATCGTTTAATGTTACCGGTCTTAAACTTTTTTCTTCAGTGATTGTTGTTTTAATTTCCTTTTGAGCTTCTGTTTTAAACAGTTGATTTTCACAGTCGTCTCCATTACAAACAACATCCGCATTATCTACAGGTGTCAAGGATAAATCTTGTTGTTCTTGTTCTTTTTGAGCCATTTTTTCTTTCACAGACAGCCCTTGCTCAATCATAGGAACAGAAATGGAAACCGGAGCCATATCAATGGCATACGCAGAATCTGTGGCCACAGCCATTTGCCCATAAACAGGCGCCTGCCCCAACATCACATCAGCATCTTCAAATGAAACAACACAAGCCTCCGGATTCTCAGGAGAACAAATATTTTCATCCAGTTTAAATGCCGGCGCAACAACTTGAACCGATTGATCCGGTTCAATCACCTGATCTTCATGACCCAATGGAGCGCAACCATTCAGCATACCGATATTAAAAACTAATAAACCGGCAATCATCGTTTGCTTTAAGAACATTTGTTTCATTTAAACTCCCTTTCCAATTACCAATTAATGACTCTTTTTGTTTTACCGTTTGATTTGACGGAAACATCCGGCTCTTTTTTAACCATTCGCAAAATAAGACTATCTACTGGGCGATCAACATAATCCACCACCATTTGATGTTTTGACAATCCTGATCCCGCCAAAATCTTTTCCACAAGATACAATCTTTTTTCTTGCAAATAAGGATTTTCCTTACTTAACCGAATTTGAACAACATATCTCGGATCTTGCAAGGCTTTATATGAAAAAGCCTTAATCCATTTAATCGTTTTACCAGAAAAATCCGTTGCATTCGGATAGAAAGATACTTTCAAATCCATTGGCATAATCAACGGCAGTTTTTCATCAGCTTTTGCAGCCTCAATAATTTTATCAGCATAAACAGATGAATATGTATTCAATACTGGTTTTGGAAACTGTTCATCTTGCTTAACAGCTTTAGCTTTTGCCTTACCACCCTTTAACGGCAACAAAAGAGGTTTTTTTTCACCGGAAGATGTTTTTTCTTCAAGCGCGCCCGAAAGAATAGCGTTAATATCATCATCAACAGAAGTTGAGGCACCACTATCCATTCTTTTTAACACATGCTCTTTTTCAGAGGATCGCGTAATCTTTTTAGGCTGTTTACGATTAACCGCTTCACTATAAATCTTTTGCGTTTGAGCCGTCGAACCGGTTAAAGCTCTTTCAACCGCCATTTGTTCAGAAACCGGCGTTACTTCCGTTTGACTAACAACAACTACCGGAAGATCCCTTTCAACTTTCATTGAAACACCAACCGCCTTTTCCGGCACCTCATCTTCAACCGTTTGCAACAAATATGTCGGAACAACAAAATCTCCTTCGGCCGTCACCGTTGCAACATCATCATCCGCCATTTGTTTTGCTTCAATTAAGCGCTCATGAGCTGCACTCTCTCTTGGATCACCATCTCCTTGCGCGAGCTCAAGACTTTCAAACATACCCGCAAAAGATGTTGCCGAAAACAAGCTAAATGCACAGACAAAGAGAAGAATTTTTTGTTGAAACATATCTTTACTATCCCCCTGAAAAATATATATTTCTCTTTACCCTATCCCAAAGAAGAAAAACTTTTTTTACTCCTAAGGTCATAGAATATATCTCATATTACAACTTTGAAAATGAAGTTGCAAGCAAAAAAATGCGTTATGAATATAAAAAAATTGTTTTTTTTAAATAAGATGGATTTTTTATTTTTTTACTCTTTATCCGGTTGCGGTGTTTCAAGACCTGAAAGTGGCAAATAAATAAGCACCCTCAAGCCACCTAAAGGACTTTCCGCTAACGAAATTTCACCACCATGCGACAAAATAATATCCCGCGTAATCGTTAAACCTAAACCAATGCCACCTGTTGCTTTGTTTCTGGAAACTTCCAAACGATAAAAAGCTCTAAAAACATCATCTCTTTTTTCTTTTGGAATGCCAGGTCCATTATCATCAAACATTAAAAATGCTTTTTTATTGCGAATACCCAAGGTTACCTTTGTTTTTTTTGCATATCTGGCAGCATTTGTTAAAATATTATTAATTGCCCGAGATAAATCATTCAATCGCCCCGTAATGGAAACACTTTCTTCAATATGTAACGAAATATCCTGTTCTATTTTTCTTTGTTTTTCAACTAATTGAGAAATAAGCTCATCCAACAAAAATAATTCCGGCGTTTCTTTTCCTTCCCCTCGCGCAAATGACAAATACCCATTTAACATTTTTTCCATTTCATCAACATCTTCCGTCAAATCGCGTGTTGTTTCATCTTTTGGCATCATGGATAATTGCAATTTCATGCGTGTAAGAGGTGTTCTTAAATCATGCGAAACACCGGCCAACATCGTTGTTCTTTCGCTTAAATATTTTAAAATTCTATCCCGCATCAATAAGAAAGCAAGGCCGGCTCGTTTCACTTCAGCTGCGCCGGCAGGTTTAAACATAATATCCTGACCAATACCAAATAATTCCGAAGCTCTTGCCAGTTTTTCAATCGATCGAACCTGATTTTTCATAAATAAAAATGCAATTAAAAATAATAAAACGGAAGAACCAATCGTCCATCCCAAAAACACTAAAACCGTCGAACTATAAAAGCGTTTTTGAGGGATAGAAACAGTTAAAACACCGCTCGGTAATTGAACCAACACATTTAACTGTTTTTGAAAAACCTCTCCCATATACACAGGATAATTCAATGCCTTTAGCTCATAACTTAAATGATCAACAGAAGAGTTCTTCGTATTTACACTTTGAGAAGGAATCATCTGATTTTCAGCATAATTAATCTTCAATCCAAAAGCATTTTGCGCTATTTTAATAAACGCTCCCGTTTCTTGTTCAGAAGAATTCGCAGAAACAAAATCGGCAATAACTTGTATTTCTCCAGCAACATCCGTTGCAAGTCTTCTACTAACCGTCTGCCAATGCCGATCATAAAAGAAAAAAAACATAACAGTCTGTAAAAAGATAAGTGGCAATAAAATAATCAAAATAAATCGATAAAACAAACTTTGAGGCAACAATTTTATTTTTGTTCCCTTCAATGTTTCCCGACACCAAATCAAAAATCTTTTTAACAAAATAAACGGTGTTTTTTTACTCATTTCGGCACCAAAATATATCCCATTCCACGAACCGTTTGTATACAAATCGGCTTTTTAATATCTGTTTCAATTTTCCGTCTCAAACGCGTAATTTGAACATCGATTGCTCTTAAATTATCTGTTTTTAACGCTATTGCGATATCTTCTCTGGAAATAGCTTCCCCGAGCGATGATATCAAAACACTTAATAAATCCTGCTCCGCCCCAGTTAAAAGAACAGGCGTTGAATTTTTCAATAATTGTTTTGTTCTCAAATTATAAACACAATCACCAAAACAAATTTCTTTTTTAATTTCTTGTTGAATTTGGCGCTTCAAAATATTATTAATCCGAAGCAACAATTCTTTTGGCTCAAACGGCTTTGGCAAATAATCATCCGCTCCCGCTTCAAGACCGCTAATTCTGTTATCAATATCACCCATTGCCGTTAACATCAATATAGGTGTTTCAAAATTATTTTCTCTAAGCTCTCTTGTTAAATCCTGCCCATTTTGCCCCGGCATCATCACATCTAAAATCAAAATTGAAAATGAAAATAATTTCAATAATTCTTTTGCCTCTTGCGCACCGCCTGCCTGCGAAACAACAAAACCGTTCTCGCTTAAATATTTTTTAAGCAACCGTCTTAAACGGGTATCATCATCAACAACCAATATATGTGGCATTATTTGAGGCATTTAGCTTTCTCCAAACGATTTATAATTTGTTTTTTTAAACCCGAAGATATTCCATATGGCGGTTCTGATAATACCTTTTTCATATCCAAAACATCCAACAAAAAAACATCCATTTCTTTTTGTGAAAAAAATCTTTTTTGACGAATTGTTCCACAGATATGATCGGCCAAAACAGTTACAAGTTCAAATCCATAAGTTGTTCCCTGCCCTTTTAAATCATGAGCCAAGTTAAAAAAACGATTTTTTAAAAGAAAAGTTCTTTCATTTTTATCAAGTTGCATGGCTTGTTCTAAAAGCAATGACATTTCACAAACAAAATCATTTGCCTCTGTAACAAACGATCCTCTCAAATCATCAATGACCTTTTGAGCTTTTTTTTCAAGATATTTAACATCATCTCCGGAATACACCAATGAATCCTTCATTTTTTGAATTTCTTTATTCATAAGAAACATCCTCTTTCGTTCGATTATAACAAAAAAGCGAAAAAGCATCAAGCATTTTCTCTTTTTTTAAAAATAGGTGTTTATTTTTTATTTAAAAGAGGATCTATAATTTTATGCGCTGTTTGAATTCCATCAGCAAGCGCCTCAACAACACTGGATGCATGCAACTTACAATCTCCCGCATAAAAAACTTCATGATGCGTCACTTTTTTATCAGCACTGCCACCTGTTGCTTTGATAATTAAATCAAATCCATCATATGAACAAAACTCTTTTGTTTTTATCAATTTATCATTTTTCATCATGGTTCGTGACGCAACAACAACAAAACCGGTATTATTCTTTTCAATTTTTACCGGCGCCATATTCGGATGCAAATTAATTTGGTTATCAATTAGTTCTGCTATTTTTTCTTTTTCAACCTTCATCATAAACAACGGCCGACGCACAAACATTTCAACTGAATGCACCCCAATTTCTTTTAAAACTTTTGCACAATCATGCGCTACATTTCCACCACCGATAACGGCAACTTTTTTAACTTTTTGAAAAGCCTTTGATTGATTTAAAAAATCAATCCAACTAATTGCATATTCTTCACCCGGAATATTTAATTTGCGAACCAATCCTTCACCAGTTGCCAAAATAACATAATCATATCCTTCATGTAACAACCTGACAGGATCTTTTATATCCACATTTGTTTGCACTTGTAACAATGGCATGGAAAGAATATTTTTCATTTCTTTATCAATAACCGACAAGGGCAAACGAGACGAAGGAATTAAATTAAGCATTCCACCAATTTTTTCATTTTTTTCAAAAAGCGTACAAGAAAAACCATTTTTAACCAAGGTAACAGCGGCCCCAATACCGGCCGGACCAGCCCCAACAACAGCTATTTTTTCTGCTTTCATTTCAAAAACAGAAAAATCATCACTAGGCGTATCTGCTAAAATCGTTGCCTGAATTTTTGGAATATTAATCGGATGGTCTATTTTTGAACGCAAACACGCGCGCATACATAATTTGGATGGACAAACAAGTCCGCAAATTTCTCCTAACGGATTTTTTTCTCTGATTGATTTGGCAGCTGAAACAAAATCATGTTCTTTTACTTTTTGGATAAAAAATTGAGGATCACACCCAACCGGACAAGCACGTTTACAAGGCTTATTCTGACAATGTAAACATTTTTCAACTTCTGTTCTTAATAATGCTTTTGTATAATAGAGTTTTTTTACCATGTGCATACCCTTTTTCTCATACTACAAAAAATCATTATTGATATCAAGAAATAAAAATGAACTTTTTTATTTTTAGGTTCGTTAAGGAAAATGACCACTTCAAACAAAAGGAGTTTAAAATGAAAAAGAAAATTACATTTGGATTAATGATAACTTTATTAACATTTTCATGTTTGCCGGCCGAAGCCGGATATTATAAAACCATTTATGTTGAAGACGAAAAACCAAATATCGTTATCAATAATATTCAACCGACAGAAACCGTTGTTGTGGAAAAAAATAATTATATCCCCTCATACGACACAGCTGCAACAGCCCTAGGTATAACCGCTCTTGTTGGTGGCGTTATTTTAGGTGTTGCCTCTCATAATCATTACAAAAAGCATCATCAAAAACACCATACACCGCCCAAACCATCACATAAAAATAAACCGCATCCACCTAGAAAAAGATAAGATGAATAATAATGGTTAAATAAACAATAACCATCTGGATAAAAGCTAAAAAAACAAGCGCACTGCCGATATCTTTTGCCTTTTTTGATAAAGGATGGATATCGGCAGAAATTCTGTCTATCGTTGTTTCAATCGCCGTGTTTGCAAGCTCCGTGATCATGATAATAAATAAGGACATAATCATTAAAAGCTTTTGAGTTAAGGAAGCCGGAAGAAGAAGCGCCAAAATAAATAAACAAGCACAAACATTTAAATCCTGTCTAAATGCGATTTCACTTTTAAAAGCAGCCTTCATTCCATCATATGAACAAGCACAGGCTTTATGAATATGCTTCAATTCTTTCAAACATAATCTATAAATACAAGCCAATCTTCTCATCTTTTTTAACATTTTATTCTCCTTATGGGAAAGATATATTTTATTTAACAAAAAATAGCAAGCGAAGAATGATTTTTTTCTTTACTTTTTAAATGATTTCATTAAAATGTAATAAAAAAAATCCGCGGAGGTCGCTATGAAAAAAATAAGTTCCCTGCTCTTGTTTTTCTGTTTATTTTTATCTGGATGTTCTCTTATTCATAAAACAGAAGAAATTCAAGAACCCAAAGTAATTGAAAAAATAAAAACTGTTGTGGTTCCAGCTGTTTCATTGGAAGAGCAAGTTAAAAAAACACACAAACTGGGAATTATCGGCGAAGTGGAACCTATTTATCTTCCCCCTCTTAAAAAATCGATTTTGGCACGTATAGATACCGGTGCGGAAAATTCTTCCATTGATGCGCAAAATATTGAACTCTTTGAACGCGAAGGCGATAAATGGGTTTCTTTTGATTTTGTCAATAAAAGAACCGGTGAAAAACATCGTTTTGAAAAACGAATTTATAAGCAAGTTAAAATAAAAAGACAAGAAGGCTCCGAAGAACGCATTGTTGTTTTGATGACAATCAAAATCGGAACCGAAAATATTTCAGCACAGTTTTCTTTATCTGACAGAGAAAAATTTGAGTATCAAGCGCTCATCGGTCGCAATATTTTAAAGGGACGCGCTATTGTTGATACAGCACTTATGAAAACATTATATTAACAGGTGAAATATGCTAAAAAAAATGATTTTTGTTCGAATATTTCTTCTTTTAGGATTATTCACTTCTATTCTTTTTGCCGGATATGGTATTTTTTATAAAATAAACTATTTAGATTTCAGTTTTACACCGCAAAAGAAAACACCGGTATGGAGTGTGGAAGCGCACCTAACTTTTCAACCAACCGCAAAAGAATCTAAAATCACCTTTGCCCGACCACAAAAAGAAGCTCATTTTAAAATATTGGATGAAAGCATTATTGCAAACGGATTTCAAACAAGTGCTTCAGACTCAACATTTACAGTTACAGGTAAAGCAAAGAAAAAACAGCAGGATATTTACTATCGCCTTTTAATTTATGATGTTAAAAAACAAACATCAATCAATGAAGATAATACCCCACCTGTTATTGCTCAATCTCTTTTAGACGATGAAACAAAACGCATCGCAAAAGAAATTTTATCACTTGTGGATGCAGAAGGCGAAGATCGGGTTAAAAGGCTAATCCAATTTATCAATCAGGAAGAATCCAATGAACTTGTTTACTCTTACTTCCCTCTTCAAATCAGTTTGAAAGAAAAGGCAGAAAAAATTATCGAGTTATTGGCATTGGAAAATATACCAGCAAGACTTGTTCGCGGTATCATGTTAGAAGAAGGAAAAAAATCATTTCTTCCGGATGTGATGATTGAAGTATATGACAATAATAAAAAAGGATGGAATATTTATGACATTCAAACAGCAGAAGAAGGAACACCTCTTAATTTTATTGCATTCCAAAAAGGAAACACTTCTTTGTTTGATGTAACCGGCGGAAAAGACTCTTCCATAAAGTACTCTGTTTTAAAATCATTAAATTCCTCTTTTAGCATGGCAAAATATCGAGCAAAAAATGCCGAAAAAGAACCCTTTTTTAATTACTCAATTTATAACTTACCCGTTGACCAACAAAATGCTTTAAAATGGTTGATGGTTTTCCCTCTTGCCATTTTACTTGTGGTTATTTTAAGAAATGTTATCGGCATAAAAACAATGGGAACATTTACCCCTATGCTTATTTCAATGGCATTGGTTGAAACAGGTCTTCTTTCCGGTTTAAGCTGTTTTTCGCTTATTGTTGCCATTGGTTTAGCCATACGGTATTTACTATCAAAATTAAATTTATTATTAGTTCCCAGAATTTCGGCCGTTGTGATTTTTGTTATTCTTATTATTCAATATTTTTCAATTATCGGATATCAACTGGATTGGAAAATCGGCACATCCTCCCTTTTCTTCCCCATTATTATTCTTGCTTGGATTATTGAACGAGCCTCAATTATTTGGGAAGAAGAAGGATTACATCATGCGGTTAAAGAAGTTTTTAACAGTGTGTTAGCAGCGATTTTGATTTACTTCATTATTGAAAATGAAACCATTCGCCACATCATGTTTGTTTTCAATGAACTCAATTTTGTTATCTTGTTTATCACGATGTTGCTTGGCACTTATACGGGATATCGTTTAACAGAGCTTAAACGATTTGCCCCTCTTGTTAAAAAGAACAAAAAGCCATCAAAAAGGAAAGTTTAAGATGTTTTTTAAAAAATTTGTGTGGCCTAACGAACTAAAAAAAGCCGGCGTTCTGAATATGAATGCAAGGAATTATCGCGTTATTGGTCTAAATAATAAACGTCGTCTTTATCCTTTGGTTGATGATAAAGTTAAAACAAAAGAACTGGCCAAAACCGTTGATATTCAAACACCTAAACTAATTGGGGTTATTAAAGCTCAATATGAAGTTAAAAATTTACTTCCTCTTGTAAAAGGATTTAAAAGCTTTGTGATAAAACCAGCGCATGGAAGCGGTGGAAAAGGTGTTTTAGTTATTAAAAAATACACAAAAAATTATTTTCAAACGGCGTCTGAAAAAGTGTTAAAATTTACGGAAGTTTATCAACATATTTCAAATATTTTAAGCGGGCTTTACAGTCTTGGCGGACGGTATGATGATGCCATTATTGAAGAAATGGTTTCATTTAGTGATATTTTTAAAGATTATAGTTTTCAAGGAGTTCCTGATGTGCGCATTATCGTTTATAAAGGTTATCCGGCCATGGCGATGATGCGTCTTGCAACAAAAGAATCCGGCGGAAGAGCAAACCTTCATCAAGGGGCGGTCGGCGTTGGACTGGATATTAAAACAGGAAAAGCACTTGCCGCCGTTCAACATAATCAACCGTTATTAACACATCCGGACACAAATGCAGATTTAATGACTTTAAAAGTGCCGGATTGGAAAACGCATCTATTGATTGCCGCCAAAGGATATGATATGACTGGCCTTGGTTATCTAGGCGCTGATATTGTGATGGATAAAACAAAAGGACCAATGGTTTTGGAGCTGAATGCACGACCGGGGCTTGCTATTCAAATTGCCAACCAAACCGGCTTGGCGCATATTTTGGATCAAATTGACACATACCCTCAAAACCTTTCAGCAGAAGAACGTATTAACTATATTTTAAGTAATCCCAATTGACACTGATATTTTTTGGTACTTTTTTAACTGCAACTTTTGGTATTTAAAACAAAAAATACTCAAAGCATGTGTATTCTAAAAAAGGGGTAAAAATAAAAAGCTTTATTTTTCAATAGGTTAAATTTTTAAGAAAATCGCTGTAAAATTATTAAAAAATACCTTTTGTTTCAAATGGTTGCTTTAAATTTTAAAGTCGGAAATCTAACGGTCATTAGATTTGCCAGATGACGGCAAAAAAAATGACGCCTTTTTTTAGGCTATTTTTTGCCGAAATTTGAAGGATAAAAACATAAAAAATGCTGTTTTTACCGATTTTTATGCAAAATTTTTATAAAAAATAATCCTTTAAAATCAATAGATAAAAAGAAAATATCAAAAAATCAT
>JAGCKR010000019.1 GCA_017647405.1 Alphaproteobacteria bacterium | reverse complement strand
TTTAATAGCTGAGCTTGAAAAAAATGAAAGAACCGTTGTTGAAACTGGCACACATCTTTTAACTTATGATAAAACAAGTTCTCTTTATGATACAGAAACAAATTCAATTATTTTTCCAAGTGTTGATATATCGCAAAGCGGACTGTTATCAGGTGGTCGATTATATAATAAAGGAAACATCACTTTTAATAGCGATTTGAAATTAGTTTTTACAGAAAATAAAACAGAATCAACATCAAAGGGCGTAAATGGAGGTGTGATTCATAATCTCGGAACTATGACTTTTAATTCAAAGGTTGATTTTTTTGATAATAAAAACAGTGCGAGGCTTGGAACTAAAGGATTAGTTATCTATAATGAAGGATCTATTGACTTTAAAAAACATGTTAATTTTAAAGATAATATAGCAACGACAACAGCTAGTGGTGGCGTTTATAATTTTGGTAGCATTTATAATTCCGGTGGATTTGTTAATTTTACTTCAGCAGATTTTATTGGAAACCAATCAGGAACAGAAGACAGCCCTATAGGAGTATCTTCTGCAATTAATAACAATAATGGGGGAAAAATAACCTTTACTGGAGTTGCTAATTTTGAAGATAATAAAGCATTTGATAAAGGTGGATTACAAGGCGCTGTTATCTCAAACAAAGATACAGATTCAACTATCACATTTTTAGATAAAGCAACGTTTAAAAATAATGAAGGATATACACTGGGAAGTGGGCAAGCTTTCGGAGGGGCCATTATGAATGGATTTATTGGAACAACAACTCCTGGGGCAAAAATAGAATTTGCGGATGTTGAGTTTATTGAGAACAAAATAACAGGGCAGGAATCTGGAAGTGGAGGTGCTATATATAACAGGACTGGAAATAATAATACAATTACTTTTAATGGAACAGCCTTGTTTCACGGAAACGTTGCAGAAGGACAAGATTTATATGCAGAAGGTGGAGCCATTACTAATCAGTCTATAATTATATTCAATTCTGTTAAATTTATTAATAATTTAATAAATTCGCATGCTTCCTATGCCATAGGATCTGCAATTTTAAATACAGCCACAGGGAATATTACATTTAAAGATCAAGCAACATTTATTGGCAATATCTCAGAGGGAAAAACATCTGCATCAGGGGCACTAGATAATAGAGGAATTGTCACATTTGAAAATGGTTTCTATTTTGACAGAAATAAAACTATTGTGAACAAAACACTTGATGATGGAACAATTTCAAGAATAGAAAAATATGAAGATATTTATATGTGGACAGATGCTGTAACAAACATCACAGGAACCGATCCAAATGCAGAAGAGTATATTGGAGGAGGAATTAGATCAAGAACGGCAGAAGGGTTGACTAGCACAATCAACAAATCAAGTGTTGCCACATTGGTGTTTGGTGAAGAATCGGATAGCACAGGATATACAGGCGTTTTCAATCAAACAGCGGGAAAAACGGTGGCCAAATCAGAAACGTTTTTAAGAGGCACAAACAATATCTTGGGTGGTGAACTTGAAACGCATGGATCTGAGATTTTATACACAGCCGTTGTTGGGCAAAATAAAGATGAAACAACGGGTGAGGTTTTATCTTCAGGCACATTAACTCATTTAGCACTCGGTTCAGAACCAGTTGAAATTAAGGGTCTTTCCTTTAAAGAAGAAGGAACCAATCTTTCAATGACATTTAAGAGTGGCACTTCAGAGCGCGCTCGTTATCAAATTAATGAAGATATTATGAATGCCACGGGGAATAAACTTGCTTTTGAAAACAGCGAATTAGCTTTGGCTGATAACATAAAAGTTTCTGGCACTATTGAAGCTAAAAATAGTGAGATTGATGTTGGGACAAGGGAAATTTCAGTTGATGAAATTTCTTTAAAAGAGAACGCTGTTTTAAAAATGGTGGTCAATTCTTTAAATGAACATGCAAAAGTTAACGGTAATATTATAGGGACAGATACTTCAAAAATTGCTTTACAATTAGGAGTTGACCTTGAAAAAGGGATTTACCAACTTTTTGATAGAGATAATGAAGTGAAAACAGTTGGTAATCCCCTTTTTAACATTCAAGACCTTGAAGACGGCTCTTTTGAAATTGGCAAAAAAACGTCAGAAGAATTAAGCTCTTCACTAAGTGTTGGGCAAAATGAGGGGAAAGCTTTATCAGCAATGATGATGAGAATGGCACCACAAGGGGCACTTAAAGCAGTTCAAGATGAAGTTCTTGAAGCCTTGCAATCAGAAGATGAAAGCAAACAAGAAAAAGCTAAAGAATCCTTAACAGCACTAGGCGGTAGAAGCACTTCGCTTTATCAATCGCAAGCAACGGCAGGGTTCACGCAACTTCATAACGTTGTGTCACAAATGCTGATGAACACAGCAGCACCGGTGTTTGGGCATAATGGTGGTGAAGAACCAGCAAGAGCAAGCGTTTATATCAAAGGGCTTTATGATCGGGTGAACTCACTCACAGGAGATGGCTTCCGCATGCGCAGTAAAGGCGCCGTTCTTGGTGTTCAATCAGCGGTGACAGAAGATTTAACCGTTGGTGTTGGGTATGCCGGCATTGACACAACTGCCAAAGAACCATTGCGTCGCACAGAAGTTAAAACCAACACGGGCTTTATCTCAGCGCAATATCAACCAAACAACTGGTGGGTCAGTGGTGTGGTTACATATTCTAGAAGCCAATATGATGAAGAAAAACATATTCTCTCATCAACAGGCACAGCGAACTATGATGTTGATTCGCTTGGGGCTCAAATCACAACGGGTTATAACATCAAAAAAGGCAAGGTCATCTTAACGCCGGAAGTTGGTGTTCGCTATTTGAATGCTAGACAAGAAGGATACACTGATTCTTTGGGCACAACAGTTGAAGCAACGAACTCTGACTTCGTGACCACAATGGCAGGGTTCAAAGTTGGCGCTGATTTAGGATGGATTCGTCCGTTAGCCGGAGTGATGGTTGGATATGATGTGATCACAGATGATATTTCTTCTGTTAACACCTTGGCAAATGGCGCAACCTATACCATCCAAGGCCAAGCGCTTGATAGACTGAGCACAACGGTTGTTGCCGGGTTCGGGATGGATTTAGGCGACAACGCCACCTTGAAGCTTGAATATAACGGCAACTATCGTAAAGAATATTTGGATCACAGCGGTATGCTTCGCTTAGAGGTTCGTTTTTAAAAAATTTTAAAATAGAATCTTCGTCAGATAGAGAATGGCTCGTGTATCCTTTCCGCCAGGCTTCAAATCCATATATGCTGCCATTCCTATCTTAGCATCTTGTTATTTTAAATTCTTTTTATTAAGCGAACTGTGAATGGAAGTTCTAAACAAAAAGAAAAGGTGGTTTTAAACCACCTTTTTTAATTATATCAACTTGTTAAAACAGATAATGAAAGTATCGCTTTAATAAATAATAAAATGTAAAATAGATTAAAAGGAGGAGGGATATAATAAAAAAAAGGCGATCATTTGACCGCCTTTTTGGTTAAAAATTTAAAGTTTATCAGCTATCTTCTAAGAAGCTACGTAATTTTCTGGATCTACTTGGATGTTTGAGTTTACGCAAGGCCTTTGCTTCAATTTGACGAATACGTTCGCGTGTCACCGCAAATTGAAGACCAACTTCTTCCAAGGTATGATCTGAATTCATTCCGATACCAAAGCGCATTCTTAAAACGCGTTCTTCTCTTGGAGAGAGTGTTGATAACACTGCTGTACAAGATTGACGCAAGTTTGTTTGAATAGCTGCTTCTAATGGTTGAATAGTATTTTTATCTTCAATGAAATCGCCCAAATGTGAATCTTCCTCATCGCCGACAGGTGTTTCAAGAGAAATTGGTTCTTTAGCAATTTTGAGCACTTTCTTAATTTTTTCAACAGATAAGTTAATGCGTGGAGCCAATTCTTCCGGCGTTGGTTCATGTCCTGTTTCAAGCATCATTTGTCTGCCGGTTTTGAGCATCTTGTTAATCGTTTCAATCATATGAACAGGAATACGAATGGTGCGTGCTTGATCAGCAATCGCTCTTGTGATTGATTGACGAATCCACCAGGTTGCATATGTTGAAAATTTGTAACCACGTTGATATTCAAATTTATCAACCGCTTTCATTAATCCGATATTGCCTTCTTGAATCAAATCAAGGAATTGAAGGCCTCGGTTTGTATATTTCTTTGAAATAGAAATAACCAAACGCAAGTTTGCTTCAATCATTTCTTGTTTGGCTTTATTTGTTTCTTGACGGCCTTTTTTAACTGTTGCAACAATTCGGCGATATTCCATAATTGGCATTTGCGTTTCATCAACAATGCCTAAAATTGCAGAACGAATGTCAACAATCTCTGGTTTGTATCTTTCAACAAAAAGTTGCCAGTTTTTAGATGATTTTTTCTCTGCTTTTTGAATCCATTTTTCATCTAATTCACTATTTTGATAAAATTCCAAAAATTCTTCACGATCAATTTTTGAAGCAGTTGCCAATCTTAATAAACGACCTTCAAGCATCATTAATTTTTGGTTGATTTCATTGAGCTTGTTAATCAATTCTTCAATTTTAAGTGGATTTAAATGAATGCTCTTTAACCGTTGGGTGATTTCTCTTTTAATTTGATTATAATTTTTTTCAACGGTTTTTGATAATGGTTTATTTGCGATAAATGCATTTAATTTATCTTGTTTTAACGAAATAAACTTTTCGTTTAATTCTTCAATCTCTCTAAGTGTTTCAATCGTTTGGGGAAGAAGGGATTCTTCCATTTGACCAATGCTCATGGCATTATCACTATAATCTTCATCCTCTTCGTCGTCTTCAGTCGTTTCTTTTACATCAGAACGATTATCATTGAGCTCTTCTTCATCAGCTTCAATATCATCATCCATTTCTTCAGATTCATCGCTGTCGAGGTATTCTTCTTCATCCTCTTCAGGTTCAACCGTAACTTTTTTGGTTGCAACTTTTTCTTGCTTTTCTTCTTTTTTAATCGATTCTGTTGTTTTTAATAAAGTATCGGATTTTTCAATTTTTGATAACTGAATATCCAAATCCTCGCGACCGGAAGATTCTTTTAATGCTTCAATAGCAGATTCCAAATCAATAATTTCGCGAAGGAACATCGTTCCTTGATTTAATTTTTTACTCCATTCTGTTAAAGAGCGCATTGTTAATGAGCTTTCGGCTAAACCACTCATCATAACATCAAATCCGGCAGCAATACGTTTGGCAATGGCAATTTCACCTTCACGTGAAAGCAATTCAACGGCGCCCATCTCTCTTAAGTAAAGGCGAACCGGATCATTAACGCGATTTCCTGTATCTGCTTCAACAGGGGCATCTTCTTCAGTAGGGGCGATTGTTAAGGTTTTTTTGTCACTTAAACTTTCTGTTAAATCTGTAATATCATCTGTTCCATCAATAATATTAATACCCAAATCAGAAAATGATGAAACAACTAATTCCAATGATTCTTCGTTATGTGCCTCTGTTGGTAAATATTTTTTGAGCTCACTCATCGAAATGAACCCACGTTCTTTACCTTTTTCAATTAATTTTTTCATTGATATTTTTGAGTCTGAAGTTGCACTCGAACGGCTTTTGGATAACGTTTGATTATCGGAAAGAGAAGTCATAAGGCAGCACCCTGAATTGAAGTTTTTAAAATAAATTTGGGCCTAATATACGATTTTTTTTTTGTAATGTCAATCATTTTTATCGGATATTTTGTGTTTTTGTTTTTTTTAAAAATTTCGTAAGAAAATAATAGGTTATTCAGTAATAGAAAAAGAAAGTAATTCGTTTTTAATTTGTTGAATTTCTTGCCATAATTCGGCATCACCCGTTTGATTATACTCTTCAACTTTTTTTTGGCATTCTTCTTCTAATGATCGAATTTGATAGATATGTAACCAATGGCGAATATCTTTGTTAATTTCTTCTTGTGTTTTATCGGCTTTTTTAAGCATTTCCATTTCCGGTAATTTTAAATCGGAGAAATCCTCAAAAACAGCTTGTTCAAGTTCTTCTTGTTTGATATCCGGATTTTCAAAGAGTTTTTCAAGAAGCTTTTCCTTAATGTTTTGAAGCATATATTCGTTTAGATTGATAGAAGCAATTTCTTCAATAAAATTTTGGGCTATTGTTGGATAGCATAGTAAATATGATAGAAGCATTCTTCCTTCAATGCTGTTTTTTTGAGGTTTTAAAATGCTTTGTGCATCATTGAACGATAATGATTGTTTTTTCTTATCTTTTTCAAGTTGCCATAATTCTTTTTTGATTGCTTTTAGATAATAAGATTTAATGCGGTCATCTTTTATTTTTTCAATCAAATCAGTGGCTTCTTGTTCAAGTTTTGCTTTTCGTTCCGGTGTATCAACCGATCTGTTTTCTAAGAGCATATTCCAAAAGGCATAAAACAGGCTTTTTGCATTATTTATGGCTTCTTGAAAAGCTTCTGGTGATTTTTTTCGGATCATATCATCTGGATCAAAAGGATCGGGTAGGAAGATAAATTGTAATGATTTTCCAGCTGATAAAAGAGGAAGGGTGCGCATCAGTGCTCTGGAAGAAGCTTTTCGACCGGCTCTGTCTCCATCAAAACAGATGATTGGTTCATCGCACTCTTTCCATAAAAGTTGTAGTTGATTTTCTGTAAAAGCAGTGCCTAAAGGTGCAACAGCAGAAGTAAAGCCGGCACTATGAAGCGCAATAACATCCATATATCCTTCAACAATTAAGGCACTGTTTGTTTTTCTGATGGTTTCAAGTGCATTGGGAATGGCATATAATTGTTCCCCTTTATGAAAAAGAACGGTATCCGGAGAGTTTAAATATTTAGGTTCGCCTTTGTGCATTAATCTGCCGCCAAACCCGATAACGCGCTTGCGTTTGTCTAAAATAGGAAACATGACCCTGTCATAAAAATAGTCATGGAATCCTTCGCGTCCATTATTTGGAGCAATTAATCCTAATTCTTTTAATGGTTCGAACGGAATATTTTGTGATTTGAAAAATTCAACTAATTTTGAACCGCTTGGTGCATATCCTAATCGAAATTGTTTGGCAATAGTGCCGGTGATTCCTCTGCTTTTTAAATATTCCCTGGCGTGATGGCCTGAATCGGAAAAAAGATGTTTTTGAAAGAAAAGACATGCTTTTTCCATGATGTCTGAGAGCATTTTGTATCGATTGTCTTGAGCCGGATTTGTGTGATTGTTTGAAGGCATTTGTAAGCCTGCCAAAGAAGCTAAATGTTCAACAGCCTCTATAAAGGGCATTTTTTCGCAATCAGTCAAGAAATTAATGACATTACCATGAGCTCCACAGCCAAAACAGTGGTAAAACCCTTTTTCATCATTAACGGTAAAGGAGGGGGTTTTTTCATTATGAAATGGGCATAAGCCTAAAAACTCACGACCTTTTTTCGTGAGTTTTACCTTACGACCAACAATTGAGGAAACGCTGACCCGTTCCTTAATTTCATCAAGAAAAGCAGGGGAGAGGGCCATTATTAACTTAATTTACTCTTGATTAAAGTTGAAGCAACGGCAAAATCCATTTTTCCGGCGTATTTTCCCTTTAAGGCACCCATAACTTTGCCCATATCTTTGATTGAGGAGGCGCCTGTTTGAGCCATGATTTCATCAATAGCACAGATAATTTCGGCTTCGCTCATTTGTTGTGGTAAAAATTGTTGAATTATTTCGATTTCTTTCTTTTCTTTTTGAGCTAAATCTTCACGCCCGCCTTGTTGATACATGTTAATGCTTTCATTGCGTTGTTTGACCATACTCATTAAAAGATTTAAAACGGCTGTATCATCAATGCCGTCAAGATTTCCTTTTGGGCGAGCTTCAATATCCTTATCTTTTATGGCTGCGTTGATTAAACGAATGGTTGCCACTTTTGTTTCATCTTTTGCTTTCAAAGCTTCAATCAATGCTTTTTTTAAATCATCTCTTATCATTTTAAACTCCTTTCTTTTATTTGATGAGTATTTTAATCCGAAAAAAAGAAATTATCAATAAAAAAGATTGATTATTTTTTTCTTTTAAAGCATATTTTTACACAATGACAGCTAATAAGGAGATGAAAAAATGGTGTTATCCGGTATAATTGGTTTTTTGTTGGGTGTTTTTTTGCCGGCGGTTGCAGGGCGTTTTGGAAAAATTTTGCCGGCGGATCCCGGTCTTGTTTTGGTTGAATTATTTCATAAACCGATATTATTTAGAAAAAGTTCTTCAAAATGGATG
The DNA here is from genome assembly GCA_017647405.1 of Alphaproteobacteria bacterium. Lineage (GTDB taxonomy): Bacteria > Pseudomonadota > Alphaproteobacteria > CAAHEQ01 > UBA3637 > RGIG4140. The sequence continues at coordinate 86,101 of JAGCKR010000019.1, read as the reverse complement.
GGGGAATTTAAGAAAAAGCAACAAAAGTTTTTTATTGTTTCTTTTTTGTGGGGAATTATCTTATCACTTCTTTTTGTTGTAAATGCTCAGTATTTTGATGGTTTTTCGCTTTTTGCAGCCTGTGCATTTGTTTATATGGTATCTGCTTTAATGAGTGTGGATAAAATGTTTTTTCTGTTGCCGGACTTTTTTACAATACCTTTACTTGTTTTGGGGTTTACATTTGTTTATTTTGGAACGCCGTTTATTTCTATGCAAGATGCTTTTTTAGGTGCGTGGTATGGATATTTTGTTTCTGTTTTGGCTGTTGTTGTGATGAGCTTTTTTTCATCAGCAGAATTTGGCGCCGGAGATGCGAAAATGTTAACAGCTTTAGGAGCTTGGTTTGGGTTGCTCAATTTAAGCTATGTTTTGGTTCTTTCGTTTGTTTTCTTTTTTATTGCATCGGTTTTGCGTAAAAATAAAGTTGGACCGTTTGGGCCGTCTTTAGGTGCGGCGGCGCTGATTGTTTTCTTTATGAATGTTTTTTAAATAATACTGGACATTTTTGTAAAAAAAGGATATAAGAAGATAAAAGAATTTTGAAAAAAGGACGTTATAATGACTGAAAAAAAAGAGATAAAAACAAAAAAAACAGAAAAGAAAGAAGTAAAAGAAAAAAATGAAGTGAAAGAAGTGTTAATGTTTACACCGGTTATTGAAACGGTTGGAACACGGTTGAAAAAATGTCGTGAAGAAAAAAAGATTAAGCTTTCACAAATTTCTAAAGCTCTTTGTATTCGGGAAAGTTTTTTAACGGCACTTGAAGAAGGTGATTATGAAGTTTTTCCAGCATTGGTTTATGCCGGTGGGTTTATGAGAAGCTATGCTGTTTATTTGGGAATGGATGCCAAAGAGGTGATGCAGCAGTTTCATAAAGAAACCGAATATTTAATTGAAAAGTCAGCGGATGTTCCGGTTGTGACGACGAAAAATATTATTCCATCTAAAAAACTTTTGTTTTCATTGGTTGTTTTAATTGGGTTGGGATATGCTCTTGTTCAGTTTTTAAATGAAAATAAAGAGCAAGAAGGTGTTGAAAATGTTGCGACAACAAGTCTTTCTGTTGCGGAATTTCCTGTTGAAGAAGTTGTTGCCCCAGTTAGTGATGTGCAAAATGAAAATGTTGAATCAACAGTAAAACAAGAAGTTCAGCCAGAATTGGATACGTTGTCAAAAGAATTAAAAGAAGCGCTTCCGGCAGTGGAAAATGGAGAAGAAAATTTGTTTACAGGTGAGGTTTTTGGGCAAAAAGAAGGAGCTAAAGTAAGCCTGTTGGCAACGAATACGGTATGGGTGGAAGTTAAATCAGAAGATAAGATTATTTTTACCCGGGTGATGAAAAAAGGCGAAAGTTATAATGCGCCGACTTTAAATGAACCTGTTGTTTTTAAAACAGGAAATGCCGGTGCGCTTTCTGTTTACATTAATGGAAAATTTGCAAAAGTTTTGGGTCGGGATGGTCATGTTTTGAAGGATGTGAAATTAATTCCGGAAACATTTATTGATTAAATTAATTTTTTAAAAACGCCTTCCGAAAGGTATTTTTTGTGATGGCGTTTTTTTTATGGAGTATAAAATGAATTTTGAGCAAAAATTAGATCCGATTATTGCCAGATATGAAGAAGTAACAAGTTTATTGTCTCAAGAACTTTCGAGTGATGAATTTGTGAAACTATCAAAAGAGTTAAGCTCTTTGGAAGAAATATATAAATCTGGATTAAAGTATAAAAAGATGTTATCTGATATTCAGGATGCTGAATTGATGAAAGATGATGACTCTTTGGATGCTGAAATGAAAGAAATGGCAAATGAAGAATTTTATGCTTTAAAAGAGGAAATAACTTCTTTAGAAAAACAAATACAGATTTTATTATTACCAAAAGATGAAGCGGATGATCGAAATGTTATTTTGGAGGTCAGAGCTGGAACCGGAGGGGAAGAAGCTGCCTTATTTGGTGCGGAACTTTTTAGGATGTATGAACGATATGCAGCCTTAAAAGGGTGGCGTTTTGAAGTGTTATCTTTAAATGAAACCGGATTGGGTGGATATAAAGAAGCTGTTGCTCAAATTTCCGGAAACAGTGTTTTTGCTCGGTTAAAATTTGAATCAGGTGCTCATCGGGTTCAGCGTGTGCCGGAAACTGAATCAGGTGGGCGCGTGCACACATCGGCTGCAACTGTTGCTGTTTTACCGGAAGCCCAGGAAGTTGATGTTGAAATTAATGAAGCTGATTTGGAAATTACAACTTGTAGAGCGTCTGGGGCCGGTGGGCAGCATGTTAATAAAACTGACAGTGCTATTCGAATTGTTCATAAACCGACTGGAATTGCTGTTGAATGCCAAGAAGAAAGATCTCAGTTTAAAAATAAAGATAAAGCGATGATGCGATTGAGAACGGTATTGTATGATATGCAACGCCAAGCACTTGATAAAGAGCGCTCTCAAAACAGAAAGTCTCAGGTGGGTAGTGGTGACCGATCAGAACGCATTAGAACATATAACTACCCTCAAGGACGCGTTACCGATCATCGAATTAATAAAACATCTTATCAGTTAACAGAGGTGATTGAGGGAGCTGGTTTAGATGAATTTGTTGAGGCATTGGTTCTTGAAGATCAAATGGCACGGTTGGCAGAAATTGAATAGGCAAGAACTTATACATTATATTGCACAAAAAATTTTGGATGTGTCTGAAACAGCGTATTTAGATGCAAAGTTTTTTGTTGAAGCCTGTGAAAAATCAGGGGTTAATATAACCAATGAAATGATAGATAATTTTGTTGAATTGCGCCAAAAAGGGATGCCGGTTTCAAAAATTATCAACGCAAGGGGTTTTTGGGCACTTGATTTTTATGTGACGGAAGATGTGTTGGATCCAAGACCGGATAGTGAAACATTAATTGAAGCGGTTTTAGAATATTTTTCTGATAAAAATCAATATCTTAACATTTTGGATATTGGTACGGGAAGTGGGTGTTTGCTTATTTCTTTATTATATGAGTATAAAAATGCTAAAGGAACCGGGGTTGATATTTCCGCAAAAGCGTTGGCGGTTGCTCGGCAAAATGCTAAAGGATATCCTGCTGAATTTTTTGAAAAAGATTTTTATTCAGATGATTTTAAAGAAGGGCTTCGAACATATGATGTGATTATATCAAATCCCCCATATATTAAAACGGCGGATATTGAACAGTTGGACAAGGCTGTGCGTTTTTATGATCCTTTGTGCGCTCTAGATGGCGGTTTTGATGGATTGGATGCCTACCGATGTTTGGCCAAAGAGATAAAACCTCTTTTAAAAGAAAACGGACTTGTTTTTTTTGAAATTGGAAAAGATCAGAAGGATGATGTTGTTTCAATTATGGAAAAAAATGGTTTTAGTTTTCTAAAATCATATAAGGATTTGGGCAAGATTGAGCGGATTCTTGTTTTTAAAGTTAACTAAAATATTTTAATGTATGGATTTTTTACTTGAAAAATAAACTTTTTTTTAGTAAAATACATCAGATTCACTTTTGTGAATAAGAGTTTTATTAATTTAGTGAAAAGGAAAAGGCATGAAAACACAAGCAAACAATATCAGACCGGGTTGGATTATTGAGCACAATGGTAAACAATGGACAGTTATGAAAACACAGGTAACAAAACCTGGTAAGGGTGGTGCTTTCATGCAAGTTGAAATGCGTGATTTGGCCAGTGGCAATAAAACAAATGAGCGTTTCAGAACAGAAGACACAATTGAAAAATTAACATCAGAAAACATTGATTGCCAATATTTATATAGTGAAGGCGATACGCTTTATTTTATGAATAAAGAAACATATGATCAAATTGAAATTCCATCTGATTTAATGGGCGAAGGCGTTGCCTTTTTGCAAGATAATATGGAAGTTGTTGCAAACACGATTGAAGGAAAAGTTGTTGGTATTGAATTGCCGTTACATGTTGTTTGCACTGTTGTTGAAACAGAACCGTATTTAAAAGGACAAACGGTTACAACATCTTACAAGCCAGCCATTTTGGATAATGGATTAAGAACATCAATTCCGCCATTTGTAACAACGGGTGAAAAAATTGTTGTTGCAACAGCTGATTGCTCATACGTTGAAAGGGCAAAATAATGGCAGCATTAATTACGGAAAAAAGGCGTATCACGCCTCGGTCTCAAGCGGCGCGACGTGAAAGACCCAAAACACGTGAAGAAATCATGTTTGATTCATTGTCGCCGATTATGACGATTATGGTTCGCGCTGTTCGTAAAGCTGGTAAAAAAATGCTTCGTGATTTTGGGGAAGTATCCAGTTTACAAGTTTCCAGAAAAGGCCCAGGTGATTTTGTTTCTAATGCTGATATGATGGCGGAAAAAACGCTTATTGATCAGTTGAGTACAGATAAACCGGAATATGGATTTATCACGGAAGAAAGTGAACGTGTTGAACCAAAAGAGGGTTGTCCTTATTATTGGGTTATTGATCCGATTGATGGAACAACAAACTTTTTGCATGCGGTTCCTTGTTTTTCAATTTCGGTTGCTTTGTTGGAAAATGATGATGTGATTGCAGGGGTTTCGTTTAATCCGGTAACAAATGAATTATATTATACTGAAAAAGGAAAAGGCAGTTTCTTAATGACGCCGACAGGAAATGTCAGATTGCGTGTTTCCGGTCGTAACAGTTTGGATTGTTCTTTAATCGGAAGTAATGGATATAACTCCACAAGAAATCGTCAGGCAATTGAAAAGGTGATCACAAAAGTTGCCTCTGTTCGATATAATGGGAGTACAACAATGGCATTAGCCAGTGTTGCAGCGGGGCAATATGATGCATATATTGCAACGCGATTTAAACTTTGGGATATTGCAACAGGTTATTTATTGATTAAAGAAGCTGGTGGTTTTATGTCTGACTTTAAGGGGAATACCTCTTTGATGGATATTGTTAATGCTCAGGAAATGATCACTTGTAATATGACTTTAAAACAAACATTTTTGGATTTGTTAAAGGCATAAAATTAATAGAATATCTTAAAGGGCGGTTTGGGGATTTCTCAGACCGCTTTTTCTTTATTTATTTAAGGATTTATCTTTACATTTTTTTTTAATGGTTTTAAAATAACTTATCAAAAAAGGTGATATATATGAAAGAAGAAGATATTTATAAAATTGCGGCAGAATTGTTGCAAAAAATTGATTCATCGGCAACATCTGCAAATGAAATTGTTAATGGTTATACGAAAACGCATAAATATATTGAATCTGAGGATCGAAAGCTGTTATTAGATTTGATTTGGAGCGCTATAAGAGCAAAGGCCAGATTAAATTATGCTTATTCGGGTACTGATTGGTTGTTTAAGTTAAATGCATTGAAAGAAAAGGGAATTCCCATTTCAGATGATATGCCGATAGATGTTCAGTTGGAGGTTCAAGATTGGTTTTTAGATCATATTCCTGAAGCGGAAAATGAGTTAAAGGCTATGTTGGGAACAGCTCCAATTGTTTTAAGAGCAAATGGTGATCGTGATAAGATTTTTAAAATGCTTCAGGCAGAAGGGCTCAATGTTAGTTTATGTGAAAGATCACCTTTGGGGATTATTTTAAATGAATATGCAAATTTAAAAGAGTCGAAAGCTTTTAAAAAGGGTTTGATTGAAGTGCAAGATGAAGGCGCTCAATTACTTTCATTGGCAACAGGAATTAAGCCAAATGATGATGTATTCGATTTTTGTGCGGGAGCAGGGGGTAAATCTTTGATTTTTGCGCAAATGATGAAAAATAGAGGGTTTATTCAGGCATATGATGCATCGTATAAACGCTTAAGCGAGCTTTCAAAAAGAGCTTGGCGGGCAGGGGTAAGTATTATCAAGCCGGTTTTTAAATTGCCCGAAGCTCATAAAAAATTTGATTATGTGGTTGTTGATGCGCCTTGCACAGGAACCGGAACATGGAGGCGTAGCCCGGATTTAAGATGGAGTTTAACGGAAAAACAGTTAAAGAACATCACGTTAAAACAGGCTGAAATTTTATCGGTTGCGCAAGAATATGTTAAAAATGGACATTTTTTAGTATATATTACTTGTTCGTTAACATTTGATGAAAATGAGAATCAGATTGAAGATTTTGTTTCAAAATATCCTGCATTTCATGAGGTCAAATCTTTTAGGTATTCGCCATATCGCACAGGTACAGATGGCTTTTTTATGTCAATTTTGCAAAAGAGGTAAAATCAATGAATTTGATAAAAAGAGCGATTGTTTCTGTTTCAAGTACTTCTTTAACAGATGAAGAGAAGTATTTGTTAAATAAGCATAATCCATTGGGCGTAACTCTTTTTTTAAGAAATATTGAAACGCCACATCAGCTTCAATCCCTTGTTAAGGAAATTAAAGGAACAATAGGAAGGGGCGATGTGTTGATTTGCATTGATCAGGAAGGTGGTCGGGTTGCGCGCTTAAGAGAACCTTTTTTTAGGTCATATTTATCGCAAAGAGCCATTGGTTTGTTTGAGGAAGATGAGGCAAAAAGAGTTGCTTTTTTGCAGGCTCTATTGATTTCTGATGATTTAAAAAAGATGGGAATAAATTTAAATTATGCTCCTTGCATTGATTTGCTTCATGAAAAAACGGGAAATGTTTTAAAATCCAGATGTTTAAGTGACGATCCCAAAAAAGTTACTGTTTTAGCTGAAAAAATGGTAAAAACATATCATCAAAATGGGATAATTGCTTGTTTGAAGCATGCGCCGGGACATGGTCAAGCAATGGTTGATCCGCATTTGGCATTACCGATTGTTGATTTGGATTTAAATGATTTTCAGCCAGATCTATACCCTTTTAAAATGCTTGCCTCTGAATCTGTTTCAATGATGACGGCGCATATTTTATTACCTAAAGTTGATTCTAAACCTGTAACGCAGTCTCAAAAAGCAATTAGTGAACTTATTCGTGGAGAAATAGGATTTGATGGTTTTTTGATATCGGATGCTATTGATATGAAAGCCTTAAAAGGAAGTTTGAGTGAAAAAGTTAAAAGTTCACTTGAGGCAGGATGTGATGCGATTTGCTACTGTATGGGGCAAGTTGAAGGGCTTGAAGAAGTTTTGAGTACGGCAACTTATTTAACTGATGAAAATTTAAATCGATTTGAAAAAATGAAAAATATTTTAAGCTTAAATGATAAGCCAGTTGTTGTTGATGAAAGGATGATTGACTCTTATCAAAATCTTTTTAATTTGGCGCCAAGAATTATAGAAGATTATGATGCAGTTGAAGTTTTAAACCAATTAAAATCATAAAAGAATTTTAAAAAGCTTGATTTATTTTTTTTATTTCTTTATTCTGAGATAAATTAAAAGTAGAGGGGACAATGGGGATTTTAAATTTCTTTTTTAATAATGATAAAGATGATTCACCGGATGTACTTGGAAAATATCCGGAACAAATGCAAGTGCATGCTTTACCAGAGCGCCGGTATTTAAAAACATCTAGATTACTTGCTTTTCTAATCTTTTTTAATTTGGCAATTATGATTGCTGTTGCCGGTTTTTTTGTTTACTATGCGGATAGAATAGATGTGAACGTTGCAAATCGCAGTGGTGTTCATTTATATTCGATTGATTCTTCCAGACAGGTTTTGATCCCATCGGAATATGCCAATAAAAGGGTGACAGCATTAGATCTATTTGCTGAATCTCTTTTGCGAAAATATATTATTAATCGGCATAGTGTTGTTTGGGAAAATTCAACGATGCAGTCTCGTTGGGGAACAGGTGGTCCTGTTGCTATTTATTCTGACCTTAAAAATGTTTATATGCCGTTTCAAATGTCATCACGCAGCTTATTTAGTGAATCAAGGGCCAAAGGTTTTGTTCGTGATGTGCATTTATATGAACTCAAAAAGATAAAGCCGACATTATGGGAAGCTGTGTTTGATACATTTGATATGCCCATTCCGGATGCGTATACGCCGATTTGTAATTGTTCAGATAATTCTAAACAATGTATTGATTGTAAGGTTGAACATACATCCAGAAGATTGCGTTTCAGGGTTTTTATTCGAGCAAGGTTTATAAAGTATGAAGAAGCATCCCAATCATATAAGTTGGCGAATCCGCTCGGTTTTACTATTAAATCATATAATATGTTATATGTTCCAATAAAAGAAAAAGAAAACTTTTGGCAAATTCCAACAGAGTTAAAACCTGACTTATAATCTTTTAAATGCGGTTATAAATATCTTCTAAACGGATAATATCTTTTTCATCCAAAATATCACCGGTTTGGATCTCAATGAAAGTAAGATTATTTGGGCCTTTGTTTTCAACACGATGAATGGTTTGAACAGGGATAAAAACATGTTCGTTTTCTTTGACGATTTTTGTTTCGGCATTTAGTGTAACAATAGCTTCACCTTCAGTGATGATCCAATGTTCATTACGATGTTCATGTTTTTGAAGTGATAATTTTGAATTTGGGTGAACGGTGATGCGTTTGACAATGTATTTATCACCAACATCAATTGTTTCCCATTCACCCCAGGGTCTTTGATCTTGTTCGCCTTTTTTATAATAAATAGTCATTTTTAATCTCCTGTAATACTCTTCTTAGTTTATTTTTATTTTTTGAGTAGGTCAAGATAATTTTTTATATAAAAAAAGCTTGCTTTAAAATTTTTTCATAGGTATTATGTGCGGGTGTTTATTAACTAAATTAAGGAGAAAAATATGCCTTCAGTTGTAAATGATTCATGCGTTTTGTGCAAAACCTGTGTGGAAGTTTGTCCAGTAGGAGCATTTCATGATGCCGGAACGCAAGTAGTGGTCAATCCAGATGAATGCATTGATTGTGGGGTTTGTATTTCAGAATGTCCACAAGGCGCTATTTCATCATCAGATGAAGCTGATGAAAAATGGATTAAATTCAATGCTGAAAAAGCTGCGGAGTGTCCAAAAGCATAAATGATGCTGTTAAAACGGCGCTTTTTTGTTAAAAGCGTCGTTTTTTTTATTTACATTTGAAACAAAATCAATTACAGTGGCATAAAAGGATAGGGGAAAATGACTGAATTTAAAGTGTCCGTTGTCATTCCAGCATATAATGAAGCTGAAAATATAGAAGCATTACTGAATCGATTATTGCCGGTTTTAAATAAATATCATGAGTATGAGGTGATTTTTGTTGATGACGGGAGTCAAGATGATACTTTAATAAAGTTGGAAGAAGCTCATGCAAAAAATGAAAAAATAAATTATATTTCATTTTCCCGTAATTTTGGACATCAATATGCGTTAAGGGCAGGGATAGATTATGCAACGGGTGATTGTGTGATCTCTATGGATGGGGATTTGCAACATCCACCAGAATTAATTGATGAAATGATTAAAGGGTGGCAAGACGGTTTTGATATTGTTTATACTATTCGAAAAGATACCGAAAATGTCTCTGTTTTCAAAAAAGTGACATCCAATTTATTCTATAAGGTTTTTTCATTTTTTTCCGGCCTTAAATTACCGCAGGGGTCGGCTGATTTCAGATTAATGGATAAAAAAGTTTGTGAAGTGTTTTCTTCATTGAAGGAAAATAATTTATTTTTAAGAGGAATGGTTTTTTGGATGGGTTTTAAACAAAAAGCGATTCCTTATACCGCTGAAAAGCGTTTTGCCGGTAAAAGTTCATATACTCTCAGAAAAATGTTTGCATTTGCCTTATTAGGTGCCACCTCATTTAGTGTGAAACCTTTGAGGTTAGCTATTTATTTAGGGCTTTTTATTGCAACGTTTGGGGGATTATTTACGGCATATGTTTTATATCAAAAGCTTTTTGGAGGTTCTGTGATAACCGGTTGGGCATCTTTGATGAGTGTTGTGCTTATTTTGGGGGGTGTTCAATTGTTTATGATGGGAATTATAGGTGAATATATTGGGATGATTTTTATGGAAACAAAAAAACGTCCAAAATATATCGTCAAAAAAACAACAATAGTAAAATAGAGGTGAAAATGCTGAAAAAACTTTTTTCTAAAGATGGTTTTATCAGATGTAATGCGGATATATTGGTGACTGTTGGTATCACTATTTGTGCGTATTTATATTTGTTTGGGTTGCTGTCTTTAAATATATATAATTTAGATTTTGTCGTAAAAGGCGGTGATTTTACCGTTTCTTATTTGGGCAGTGTTTTTTATCGAATGGATGAGTGGCGGTGGCCGATTTTTACGCATACAAATCTTGCGTATCCATATGGAATTTCTGTGCATGGAACAGATGGTTCACCTTTAATGGCGCTGATTTTTAAGTTTTTTCATAAAGCATTTGGATTGTCTCCGGAAGTTCAATTTGTCGGCGTATGGATGTTTTTCTGCTATATTATGCAGGCCATTGCATCAGTGTTGATTTTTAGACATGCCTTTAAAAATAAATTTTTTATTGTTGTGGGATCATTGTTCTTTGTTTCGGCACCAATTATGATGACGCGTGTATTTGTTCACATTAACTTGATGTGTCACTTCATTGTGTTGTTTACATTATTGCTTTATCTGAATAATAGATTAACCAAAAAAGAATGGATCTGGATGGGTGTTTTATTCTCATTTGCTATTCTAACATGCCCATACTTTTTGCCGATTATATCAGGTTTCTTTTTCATTTTAATGTATCAAAAATTTTGGATTGAAAAAACACTTTCGATTAAGAATTTGGCGCAAGGGCTTGTTTTCTTGGCGGCTGTTTTTGGTTTTTGGTTTTATTTGTTGGGAATGGTTTCAACAGAGCAAAATTTAGCAAGTGGCGGATGGAGAACGTTGGGTTTAAATTTAACGGCACTCTTTAATCCGATTTGGAGTCAATCGCAAGTATTTAATACCTTAACACCTAAAGCTGATTTTGATGCAGATAACTATTTTGGTTTTGGATTGTTGATTTTATTGCTGATTTCTTTCCCTTCGGTCAAACAATTATTTTCAAGTGAAAATTTAAGAAGAAATTATCCGCTTGCTTTATTGTTGCTTGGATTAACGGTTTTTGCATTATCTTCTCAAGTAAAATTGGGAACGGCTGTTGTTTTGGATTATAAACCAGGTCCTTTAATTGATTGGCTTGGAAATGTTTTCCGTTATTCAGGTCGTTTTTTCTGGCCAGTATGGTATTTGTTGGCATTCTTTATTATCAAAAGATTTGTTATTCGTTTTCCGAAGGGAGCGTTTGTCTTTTTACCGCTTTTGTTATTGGTTCAAGTATGGGATTTATATCCAACATATAAATCAAAATCTGATTTTATTTATATTTCTCCTAAAGAACCATTACCAATGGTTTCGGAAGAATGGGATCGATTGGATAAAGAATATGAAAATATTTTTATTTTTGCGCATAATGAAAACTATCGTCATATGTGGCGTTGGGCTATTAAGCATAAAAAGAATGTTAACTATGGTTTCTTAAACAGACCAAGTAAAAAAACAATGAAATTGGTTGAAGATACCAAAGAACAGATTTTATCAGGTTATGTTGAAGATAAATCATATTTTTATCTGATTGATGAACCGTTTATGAAAACAATTAAGGATTCAGCAAAAAACAATCCAGATGTTGCAGTTTTAAAAGAAAAGATTAAAACGATAGATGGGTTCCATATTTTGGAATATTCAGATGAATTGATGAAAGAGCGTGAATCATTTGAAGAAGTTAAAATCCCGGTCAAACATCGCTATTGGGAAGATACGGTTATTCAAATTTCAAAATACAGAGCATATCGTGATGTTGATGGACAATTCACCGACTATGCCAGCATTGTGAAATTTGATGATAAGGAACTTATCTTAAAATGGGATAAATATGGTATTGAAGAGTTTGAAAAGAACGAATCTGATGGTAAATATCATCAACGTGTAAAAAATTAAAACTTTTCTTTTAATAAAAAATCCTCACGAAAGTGGGGATTTTTTATTAATGGTAACATGTTTACTCATATGCTTGAAACGCAAATTTTTGGGGAAAAGAATCTAAAACAAGAGTTACTTAAACTATGTGTATTTTAAAGATAAATGAAAAATAAAAAAGTTTATTTTTTTTAATGGGTTAGATTTTTGATGTGTTTGTTGTAAAATTAATAAGATGCCCTTTATTTTTTTAAGGGTTATTTTAAAGTCGGATATTTAACGGTGATTTATCTTTTTTATATAAAATAGATATATTTTATTGTTATATCAATAAAATAAAACAAAAAATTAAAGTTTTACATTAACTTAAAATAAATTTGAATATAAATAAAAAATTGTTTTTAATCATGATAAAAATAAAGAAAGACGATCAGAGGATCGCCTTTCTTTGCCCAATTTTCATTTGTCATAAGACAAATTACTTCTATACATAAACTTTTAAAAATATTGCGCTATCGCTGCTTATATTTTTTTTTAAGGTGTTTAGTACCCTTCAACGCTGAAACGTTTTCTTTTCATCTTACGAGAACGACGAATGCATTCTGTTGCTTTACGTGCTTTCTTTTCAGATGGTTTTTCGTAATAACGACGCAATTTCATTTCACGAAAACTACCTTCGCGTTGCATCTTTTTCTTTAACACGCGCAAAGCTTGTTCAACATTGTTGTCATGAACGACGATTGTAACTATGGGACTCACCTCACTTTCATTTGGCGCTATTTTAACTTCTTTTTTATAAAAAATCAAGAGCTTTTTTATATTTTTTCATAAAAAAGGGTTTTGTTGATGTTTTGATTTGAGTTTTTTTTAAAAAAACTGTATACTAAACAAATTAAATAAAGAAAATTTTGGTGAAAAAATGAGTTTTGATACGTTATTTTCAAGAGGGATGGAACAAAAGCCGTTAGCTGATAAAATGCGCCCTTCATCGTTAGAAGGCGTTGTGGGGCAGGAACATTTGCTTTCAGACAAGGGACCTTTAAAAAGGATGCTTGTTTCGGGAAAAGTGTCATCCTTTATATTATGGGGACCTCCTGGGTGCGGAAAAACAACGATTGCACGTATTTTATCGGATGAGGTTAATTTGCATTTTGAATCGTTATCGGCAGTTTTTTCCGGTGTTTCTGATTTAAGAAAGGTTTTTGAAGCGGCAGCTAATAGGCGTAAAATCGGGAAGGGGACATTACTTTTTGTTGATGAAATTCATCGGTTTAACAGGGCTCAGCAAGATGCTTTTTTGCCTTATGTTGAAGATGGAACCGTTATTTTGGTTGGGGCAACAACAGAAAATCCTTCTTTTGAATTAAATGGCGCTTTGCTTTCAAGATGTAAAGTTTTTGTTTTAAAGAGGTTGACGGATGCTGCTCTTGAAAAATTATTGTTAAAAGCAGAAGAAATATTTGAAAAACCATTGCCTCTTGATGAGGTTGGAAGAAATTATATTAAGGCGGTAGCAGATGGAGATGGACGGTATTTTTTAAGTTTGATTGATGCTGTTTATGCGTATGCGCTTGAAAATGAAATTTTGGATAAGGAAGCTTTGGAACTTTTGCTTCAAAAAAGGTTCCCTAATTATGATAAAAATGCGGAAAATCATTATAATTTGATTTCTGCTTTGCATAAATCAATCAGAGGATCAGATCCGGATGCGGCTCTTTATTGGTGTGCTAGAATGATTACTGCCGGTGAGGATGTTAAATATTTGCTTCGAAGATTAACAAGAATTGCCAGTGAAGATGTTGGTTTAGCAGATCCTTTAGCTTTAGTACAAGCGCATTCTGCTTGGGATGCTTATGAACGGTTAGGGTCGCCAGAGGGAGATTTGGCAGTTGCCGGTCTTGCTGTTTATTTGGCAACGGCTCCTAAATCTGTTGGTATTTATAAGGCTTGGAATGAAGCAAAACGAAAAGCGCTTGAAACCGGAACATTAATGCCCCCAAAACATATTTTGAATGCGCCGACAAGGTTGATGGCGGATTTGGGGTATAATCAAGGATATCAATATGATCCTGATTTGGAAGATAGTTTCTCGGGGCAAAATTATTTTCCAGATGGTATGCAACGTGAAGAATTTTATCGCCCGCCGGAACGAGGTTTTGAGCGCGAAATCAATAAAAGATTAACCTATTGGAAAGAACTTAGAGAAAAAAAACAAAAAAAGAAAAAAATTTAATTGCATTATTTAAATAGTTTATATATAAGAAGTTATAAGGAGACAGGTGTGGCACAGGTTCAAATTATTAAAGTGAAAAAAGACGATGAAGGAATTCGTCTGGATAGATGGTTTCAAAGACATTACCCGGAGCTGAAAAATGGTCAACTTCAAAAGTTGATTCGTGGAAAAAATATTAAGGTAAACGGTCAAAAAACATCAACGGATTTTCGGTTAAGCATCGGAGATGAAATCAGAGTACCGCCACTTCAGGTTGAAACGAATAATTTAAAAAATGCGCCCAGAAATCTTTCCAAAGCTGATGTTGAGTTTATGAAATCATTGGTTATTTATAAAGATGAAGATATTATCGTTTTAAATAAACCGGCCGGAATTTCTGTTCAAGGTGGTACCAAAACAACTCGTCATATTGATGGACTTTTAGATGCGCTTCGTTTTGAAAAAGAGGAAAAGCCTCATTTAGTTCATCGCTTGGATCGAGATACATCCGGTGTTTTAATTTTAGGGCGAACGGCAAATGCGGCAGCTTCTTTGGCAGCCTCTTTTAAGCAGAGAAAAGCTTTAAAAGTTTATTGGGCAGTTGTTGTTGGGAAACCAAAACTTTTATCAGGTAAAATTGATGCACCCTTAATTAAATTGCCTGGGGCCCAGGGTAAAGAACAAATGAAAATTGATTTTGACAAAGGGCAAAGAGCTCAAACGCTTTATCGGGTAATTGATTCTTTGGCTAAAAAGGCATCTTGGTTGGAAATGTGTCCTTTAACAGGAAGAACACATCAATTACGTGTTCATTCAATGGCATTGAACACGCCAATTGTTGGAGATGTTAAATATGGTGGTGAACGGGCTTTGGCTGTTGGGATGCAAGATTCTGAAAAAATGCATCTGCATGCTAGGGCACTTAAAATTCAGCATCCGAATGTAAAAAAAGGCTGGATGGAATTTGAAGCAACTTTACCACCTCATATGAAAAATACTTTTGATTTTCTTGGTTTTGATGAAGAACAATCAGTAAATCCATTTGATTATTTTAAGAAGGACGAATAAAAATGATAAGATTAATCCGCTATCTTTTTCTTTTGGCTATCATCTTAGTATCAAGTCTTTATGTGATCCTCTTATTTGTTGATTTAAATCATTTTAAAGAGCCGATTGAAAGAGAAGTTAGTTCACTTTTAAATCGAAAAGTTGAAGTAGGTCGGATTGAACTTAAAATGTCTTTGGTTCCGAAATTGTCAATTAAGGATTTATCTATTAAAAATCCGGATGGATTTGTTGCAGATAAACCCTTTGCCATTGTTGGTACAACTGATTTAACATTTTCCATTGTGCCACTATTTCAGGGAATTCTTCAAGTTGATGCCGTTCATTTGGACAATGCAAAAATTTACTTAATCCAAAAAGAAAACTTGAATAACTGGACTTTTGAGTCGGTGGTTAAAAATGAAAAAAAAGAAGAAACGCCTTCATACGGTAAAAGACAGTTTGACGTCAGACGTATTAAAGTTGATCAATTTTCCATTTCAGATTCAATTGTGACATATGATTCTGGTAAAACATATGAGGTAGCTGTTATTAATAGTTTTTCGTTAAATCAGCTTCAAAATGCAACACTACAATTGAATTATAAAAACACACCGATTCAGATGACTTTTGCAACATCAAATTTGTTACAAGTTTTGCGTTCAGGATATTTAAAAGACTTTACTTTAAATCTCAGAGCATATGATGGATTGGTTAAGGTTTCTGGTCAAATGGAGAATATTTATGAATTAAAAAATATGAATTTTTCATTTGATGTATCATCTCCCGATTTGGGAAAAACATTATCTTTGTTTGGTGAAAAAGAGTTTTCTCAATTAGCTAACGGTAAACCTTTTTCAATGGTTTTTTCCGTAATTGGATCTTTGGATACATTTAAGTTATCAGGGATAACTGCTGAAATTAAGAATATGGCTAATTTACATATTAATTCAATTATTGAAAATATTGCGACAGAACCCAAAATTTCTGTTAAGGCAAGTGGTGAAGTGAAAAGTCATGATATTACAAATAGATATGGCATTCAACCGGCAACAATTGATGTTGATGCATTGTATGTAAATAAAAAAATTGATTTAAATAAATTTTCATTATTTATCAACAGATCAGATGTTTTTGTTAAAGGAAGTGTTGATTTATCAAAAAAAGTTCCGTTTGTTAAAGGTGAAATTCATTCAAATTATTTTGATTTGTCTGATATAGTTGCCGAAAAAGAAGGTTTACCAACCAAGAGTGCTGAAAAATCTGAATTGGAAAATATGAAAGATAAACCATTGGATTTTGCTTTTTTAAAAAAGATAAACGGGGAATTAAGTGTTTTCTTCTCTAATTTAAAAGTTTTAAAAACGGATAAAGACTATCATAAGGGAATATTAACGGTTTATTTGAATGATGGTCATCTTAAATTAAATCCATATCGATTTGATTTCTTAAATGGAAATATTAATGGAGATGCGATGGTGAATGTTGCAACGCAACCAATGTCGCTTTCCTTAAATTTAACCGGATTGGGGCTGATGATAAGCGATTTAAAAGAAGTTTCTCCTCATTTAAGAAATGCAACCGGAAATATTTTTGTTAAAGTTCAATCTCAAGGTGATTCTTTAAAATCAATTATGGGTCATTTAAGTGGGGAAGTGAAAGCCCAAATTTCTTCTGGTTTGATTGTAAATAAGTGGTTTAATTCATTGCCTTCATTGATTGGTATTGCAACAAAAAATAGTGCGTTTTCCTATGCTGATACAGAAGCTCAATCTGAATTAAATTGTGCGGCGATGAAATTGGATATTAAAGATGGAGTTGTAAAATCAGATAAGAATATTGCAATTGAAACAGCTGTGATGAATTTAGTTGTGAGTGGAAATATTGATTTTGCAAACGAAACTTTGTCGCTTTCATTGATTCCTTCATTGAATCATTTAAATAATAAGGTAAATAAAAAGCTTTCTTTTGCTCAATATGTTCGTTTACAAGGTCCGTTTTCTGATATTAAAATGAGTGAAGATACGGCTGGCGCCTTAGCTGATTTAAGAGATAAAGAATTGGAAAAACTGAAAAATAAATTAACCGGAGATAAATCAGATAAGAAGAATGATTATGTCCCGATTGGGGGATTATGTCAGATAGCTCTTGGAGAAGATATATTCACAACTGACACAAAGAAAACAGATGTGGTTGATGGTGTTAAACAAACAGAGTCTCCTAAAAATACTGTTCAAGATGTTAAAGAGAGTTTAAAAGAACAGGTAAAAGATCAAATTACGAAATCATTAACTGAAATTTTGAAACGAAAATAGATGAAAGAAATTCATTGTTATATTTTTGGTCGGGTTCAGGGCGTCGGATATAGAGCTTGGTGTGTGCGCGAAGCAACGAAACTATCTTTAACCGGATGGGTAAGGAATAGAAGTGATGGTTCGGTTGAAGTTTTTGCCAAAGGGCCTGTTAAAGTAGTTGATTTATTTTTATCATTATGCAGAGAGGGTCCATTATTTGCGAGGGTTCGAGCAATTGAACCCGTCAAGTATTCAACAGCTCAGATTGATTGTGTAGAAGAGGGTGTGTTTAAACAAAAGGCAACAGTTTAATAGAAATAAAAAAAAACACCGTTAAACGGTGTTTTTTTATAACATACAAATAATTAAGCCAATTCAATATTGAATGCAGGTAATTCCTTTAACATTTTTACTTCTGAAAAATATTCTCTAATGATTGAGGAACCTTGAGCTTCCACAATAAGAACTTTAAATGCATTTTCAAGATTTGTTCGGATATTTGGGTTAATGTAGTCTAAAACAATTGTGTTTTCTTTATTTCGATAAAAAACCGCATGATCACCACCATCATAACAAATAACTGGTTTTTCTTCATTTGTTAAACGTGCTTTAATAATAAACAATAAATCACCTGAAGCATTTTTTAAAATGTCATATTTTTTTTCTTGTTCTATAATTGTTTTTTGCATTGTTCCTCACCCAAGTAATATTTAACTTGAAATCATTATTTCACATGTCAAAAGGAAAATCAATAAAAAAAAGAGGTTTTTTTTGAAAAACGCAAGGAAACGGTCTTATTCTCGCACATTTAGCAAGAATTTTAAGTTTTCCTCTGTTTGTTTATTCCATCCTGAGGAATATCCTTTTGGGGTAAAAATAATAGGAGTGTAAAGGTTTTGACCACTGATGTGATGTTTTTTTGCAAATTTTTTGATTAGAATACGGTTTTGCGCGATGCTTAAATCTTTGATTTCATAGGTAATAATGCCGGTTTTATTTTGTAACTTACGAAAAAAACGAAGAGCTTGGTCTGTGCTTGTGCATTCAGGACGGGTGAAAATAATGGCTGAAGTTGAAAGATTTGTTTCATCCGTACAGGCAGTTATTGATAAAATTAAACAAATTGAACAGAGCGATAAAAAAATTTTTTTCATAAATTATTCCTTTGGAAATGTATTTTTTCATCTTATTTTATTGTTTAATTTAAGTCAATCATATTTTTTTGCATTTAAATAAATAACCGATTGACAAATTTATTTTATACAATCATATTTTGATCTATGTCAGTTTCATATATAAAAAAACTAGGCCTTTTATTTGCCACATTTTTTTGCATTGCCTTATTTGTTGTGGGTGGTGGGTTGGCAATGTTGCCTGTTATTGAACAAAAATTTGTCAGAAAAAATAAATTATTATCTAAGAGTGATTTATTAGATATGATTAGTTTAACCCAAATTGTTCCAGGTCTAATTGCCGTTAACAGTGCGGTTTATGTTGGATCAAAAGTAGCCGGATTTGTGGGGGCTGTTGTTGCTGCTTTTGCTGTGATTTTACCGTCAATCATTATTATTTTAATATTGGCTCTTTTCTTCAAGGATTTAGATTCAAATAATCCGATTATCATGTCTATTTTTTCAGCAGTCAGATCTTGCATAACAGGAGTTTTTTTGGTGACTTTTATGCGATTGCAAAAAAATGTTTTAGTTTCACCAGTTGTTGTTTTCATTGTTTTTATTTTGTTTGTTTTATTGGTGATCGGTATAAATCCAGTTATTGTGCTATTAGGCGGATTACCAATAGGATATATTTATTTTTATCTGGCAACAAAATCGTTTGTTCCTGATTTATTAAAGGAGAAGAAATGACGATTTTTGTTTTGATGCTAACGTTTGCAAAATTTGGGTTACTTTGTTTTGGTGGCGGGTATATGATTATCCCGATGCTCCTGCATACTTTTGTTGAAGAAGAGCACTTGTTAACATTATCTTCATTTGGTAATTTAATTTCGTTAGCTCAAATAACACCAGGTCCTGTGAGCATTAATTCGGCAACCTATGTTGGGTTTTTAACAAATGGTATTTTAGGGGGGATATCGGCATCCGTTGGATTGATATTGCCCGGATTATTTTTAGCTTATTTTACCGTTCGTTTTTTACAAACCTGGAAAGGTACGTTTTTTGTGAATGGTCTTTTAACGGGCATGCGAATGGCCGCCGTTGCAATGGTGATGTATGCCTGTTTGATTTTTATGCAACTATCTATATTTTCAAAACCTGTTCCTTGGAGAGAATTTTTTAATTTTCTGATTTTTAAACCATATCAGTTGGATGGTTTTCATCTGAATATTTTTGAAGCGGTTATTTGTTCGCTTTCATTTTTAATTGTTTATTATACCAAAATTTCAATAACGGTTCTTCTTTTTATTATGGCTTTTATTGGTGCTTTGTATGGGGCATTTTTTTAAGTTGAAAATAAAAATATTGTTAAAATGAAGGATTTGATGTATAATAAAGTAAATGCATATTTAAGGAGGCTATTATGATTATTTATAACTCAGGAAATTATTCCCCCGAAAGTTCCATTGTTGATTTTTCATTTTACTTAATACAACGAGGTGAAGCCGGACATAAAAGAGGGTGTTATACTGATGAATATGGGGATTGTGGTGGAATCCGAACAATTGGATATGGAACCGTAACCGAGGCGGGCTATAATCATTTAAACTATACATCTAAAACCGTGACGGAAGAGAGAGCCGTTTCTTTGGCAAAAGAAGAAATGATGTATAAAATCAATGAAAAATGTCGTACGCAATTTCCAAATTATGATAGATTGCTTCCTTGTTATCAGGCATTGATTTTGGATACAACATATCAAGGATTTTGGACGCGGATTGATGATGATTTCAATCAAGGAAATATGCAGGCTGTCTATAATACGTTGACAAATACATCTTTACCGAAAAATGGGAATAAGGAAAGAGCTGCTATTCGTGGTCGAGCTATTGAAATGGGGATGCAAATTGAGGCTGCTTATGGGGCAAATCCGATGGCGGAACCACGCGCAGTTGCTTCTCTTTTGGCGCAACAAATGATTGTGAAATATCGTGGCTTAAATGGAACGGATTCAGAATTAACAAGAGATGAACTGGCACTCCTTTATCGTTCAACAATGGTTGCTTATGGTGTTTCTTGCTCTGAACAGGATATTAGAGATTTTGCGCTTTCTTTTCCAGATGTTGCAACCGGAACACATGGAATTGGTTCAAATGGGGAGCAAATAACGCCAGCAAGTGCTGATTCATTTCGATTATATCAACAACAGGCAGAATATGTTGTTAATTCTGTTGGACAAGAAGAGGGGGTTAACAGTCGATTAGCAAGAGCGCAAACAGCGCAAGCTGAAGGTCGCCAAGCGCAGGATAGTGCAACAAAAGAGTCTTCAACCGGAGACATGATTGTTGGAACGGTTTTGGAGATGATTGGGATGCAGGCGCTTTTAAAAATTGTTGGTAATGTTTTGGATACAGATACGAATAATTCTTCATCTGAGAGTATTTCTGCTATTGCATCGGCTTTGATAAGTGGCAAAAATAATAATACATAGGGTTTAATAAACCTTAAAGGATTATTAATTTGAATCTATACTTTTTTAGAATAAGTTAAGCGTAATAGGGTTTTGTTATTGTCAGAATTTGATATTTGCTATATTAAAGATAAGCCCACTAACAAGAGCTGTTATAAACAAAAATAAAATAATTTTTAAGTTTTGTTTTAATCGACGATTGACATGAAATAATACAACAAGCCCAATGCCGGCATTAGCTAAAACAGCGCTTAAAAATGTTCCATTCGGAATTGTTCCATTCGCATAAAGTTGCGCCGTTATAACGGATGTTGCGCAATTTGGTATAAGCCCAAAGAGTGAAGCAACAACTGGTCCTAAAAAACGATGTTGAAAAATATCATTTTCAAGTTCACTCAAGTGTACATAAAGGAAAATAAAGTTCAATGCAATTGTTATAATATAGATAAACAGAAAAATATTTAAGGTATGTTTAATGGCGGACAACCACGGACTTGAGTGGCAACATCCGCATTCAACTTCTTGGCAAAGAGAGTTCATTTTAAATGAAGGTTTTGCGCCGTGATTTTTCTTTTTTAAAATTCTATCTAGTAAAAGACCTGCAATTACTGCGATAATTGTTTTATAAAAGATAATGGTGCCAATTGTTTGAACTGGTACTTGATTTGAAATTAAAACAGGTAACATTTCATCAGAGGTTGCCAAAAATAAGGACACAAGAGCGCCGGTTGAAATCACTCTGGTGGCATAAAAATTAGCACCGGCGACGCTGAGACCGCATTGGGGTAAGATACCCGTAAGTGCGGCCAGAATCGGAGTGAAAACAGAGTGTGTTTTTGCAAAAAGCAAACTTATATTTTGTGTTCTTTTTTCAAGATACTCCAAAATAAGATAGGTAACAAACAAATAAGGCAGCAACATAAGGCTTTCGTGGCTGGCATGAGTAAAAACATCAAATACAGAATGGTGGTGCATGATGATCCTTATCTAAAAAGAGAATTGATTAAGTTTATTAAGAAAATCCGTTACACGATTATCTAAGATAATATCTTGTTGTCTGATATGTGTTGAAATATGTATATCAGATAATTTTCTGGTTCTGCTTAATGCAACATACATTTGTCCATGAGCAAAAGCACCTTTATTTGTGTCAATAATAACCTTATCTAAGGTTTTTCCCTGTGCTTTGTGAATTGTGAGTGCATATCCAAGCTGTAAGGGGAATTGTTCAAAAGAACCGGTTTCTTTTTCTGTAACAGAATCAGTTTTTGCATCGTAATCATAACTGAAACTTTGCCATATTTCCTTGCCAACGGTTATCATTTTATTTTCTTGAATCAGTCGAACGATAAGATATTCTTCTCGCATGTCAACAATTTCGCCCATTGACCCGTTAATAAAGTATGGTGGATTATTTTTATTGAAAAGAACTAAAGCCCCTTTTTTGAGGGTTAAATTTTTGGGGGAAGGGGTGTCTTGTGATTTTTCAAAAGTTCCCTTAGCGTTGGCAATATATGTTTTTTCTTCACTAGCGATTTGATTTAATCTCATTTGATTGATTTGTTCGGCAACTTGACGATACGGTGTGATAGTGACAGCGGTTCGAAAAGTTTCTTCATCCTTAAATTTTAATTGATTAAATGCGGTTAAGGCCGAAGAAAGATTTTTTCGTTCTCTGATATCAACCAGAAAATTAAGAAGTTGATGATCGCTTTGGCGGTAAACCTTTTTAAATTCATAAAAACAAAATCCGGTATTTTGAAAGCTTTTAGCATCAAAGAAAAAAGCATTTGAATAGCCGTATTTTTGTTGAAAAATATGGTGAGTTGTATTTTTAATAACAGGGGGAAGTTGGCAAAGATCTCCGACAAATATCATTTGAACGCCCCCAAAAGATGAAAAATCCCCTCTGGCCTTTTTAAGCAAATAATCGATGGTATCCAAAATATCAGGGCGAACCATTGAAATTTCATCGATAATAATCATATCTGTTTTTTGAAGGATTTTAATTGTTTTTTGTTTGATTTCAACCTGTTCTTTAATGACAAAGTCACCTAACGGCAGTTGAAAAAGAGAATGCAAGGTGACCCCTGAAATATTAAGGGCTGCAATAGCTGTGGGGCACACAATTCTTATTTTTTTATTTGAGTGGTTAAAAAGATATTTGATAAAAGTTGATTTACCGGTGCCGGCTTGACCTTGTAAAATATAATTATCGTTTGAGTTTTCAATCCGATGAAATAGCTCATGTTGTTCTGCGCTTAAAGTGACGCCGGTTAAATCAAATTGAAGCTTCTTTTTTTTCATGGGGGGTATCATATCTTTTTTTTGTTAAAAGGTCAATAAAATAAAAAATCTTGTTAAAAATGAACTTTTTTTATAGGATATCGTTATGATTAACAGGAGGTCAAAAAAAATGACAGATATTTCAACGTTATTAAAAGAAGCAAAACCATTATATGTTAAAAGAAAAAAACAGCGGCAGATGATAAAAAATACTGCGGTTGGAATAACGATGTGTTCTCTTTTATTAGGATTTGGATTTCAAAATATCTCTTCAAGCAAGGGGATCTATCAACTGGATGATTTATATATGAGTTTATATGATGATGAGGTTTTTGATTCAAAATATCATTTAATGGTTCAGGAAACGGATGTTTATCCGGTAGATGAATTTGGGTTGATTTTGGTGAGTGCATGACAAACTCATTTAATGAAATACGGTTAAAAGTTCGTTCGGTTATAAAAAGAATAACCGGTTCGGTTAATGAGGATTTGGAACAGGAGGTTTTTTTAAAAGCAATTGAACATAAAGAACACTATGAAGAAGAAGGAAAATTGATTGCTTGGTTAAAGATGATTGCTCAAAATACAGCTAAAGATATGTTTAAAAGTTCATATTTTAGAAATAGTGCTGTTACAGGGGATCTTGAAACAATTCAGATTGAAGATAAAAATAAATCAGCTCTTGATGTTCAGTTGCAAAAAGAACGGCAAAAAATCATATTAAAAGCGGTGGATTCTTTGCCGATAAAGATGCGAGATGTTATTTATCTTTATGAGTTTGAAGAGTTAAGTTATGAAGAAACAGCTTTGAAATTGGGAATATCAGTTGGGACGGTGAAATCAAGACTGTTTAATGCCAGAGAAATTTTAAGTCAAAAATTATCACATTTGAAAGGAGAATAAAATGAAAAAATATTTATCAATTATGCTTATGGGGATGGTTTTAAGCTCAACAGCTTTATTAGCTCAGCCCGTTTTGGAAGATGAAACTCAAAAAGAGACGGTGCCTGTATCCGTTGAAAAAGTTGAAAATGAAGCTCATGCGAAAGGTCATATTCGTCAAAAACATAAAAATAATTTTATTGAACGGTTAAATTTAACGGAAGAACAAAAACAAAAAGCAAAGGAGTTAAGAGAAAAAAATAAACCTCAAATGGAAGAGCTTTTTGCTAAAATGAGAGAGCTAAGAAAACAAGCTGAAGAAATCAGAAAGCAAAATAAAGAAGAATTTGAATCTATTTTAACACCAGAGCAAAAAGAAATATTGCAAAAAATGAAACAGGAGCATCTTGAAAAAATAAAATTAAAAAAACATAAAAAATAACTATATGATTATATGACGAAAAATAAAAAAGAGGGGATTTTACCCCTCTTTTGAATATAAAATGAGTTGCGTCTTTATTCAAAAAGAATTAAAATAGCTCCAATAAAAAAAAGAAAGCTTGAAGAAGCGACAGAAAGGAGACTTTTTTATGTTGAAACGAATCAGAAAAACGTATAAACACAAATATACAAAAAGAAGACAAAAATCTGTTTTAGATCAGGGAAATTGTTTTTTATCTGAGAGTGAAGACAAAAAACGTCGCAAAAGATTAAGTTATTTTATTTTATCACTAGCGGCTTTACTTGTTATTGTCCCTTGTTTATTTTTGCTTAAAACACGTATTGAGCAAAATATGTTTATTGATTCAGAGGCAGAAGTTTTAAAAGACCAAAAGGCCGTTTCAATGGTTATGGTTTTTTATAAACATCAAAATGGATATGTGAAGTATTGTCAGGATCAAGGTGTTGCGTTGGTTCAGTATTCTCAAATTTTTTCCTCTTTTTTTGAGGTACAGCAATCTTTTTTTGATAATTATTTGAGATCAAAAAAAGGAATAGGATTGGAACCTTCTTATGCGCGTTTGAATGGCAAGTTTTCTCGGGTTATTGATAAAGCAATTATAATGAATTTTGATAAAATGGCTCTCGATTTTACTGGTTACAACAAGAATAACGAACCTTTAACGCATAAAGATGTGTGCGTTATTTTAGATGAGTATGCTACCGATATTATTGAAAAAAACGCTCATCCAGACTATTTAAGGATTCGAGAAGCATATCAGTTGTTATCAGTTGATCAAAATTAAAAAAAAGATTTAATTTTTTCTAATAAGTTTTTCAAAAAAGAGTTTTCATTTTTTTGAATTTCTTTTAAAGCCAAAGTCTTCTCAAATTGCTTGTTGTATAGTTCGATTTCGCCTTTGGGATTTTTAAAGGCGTATAAATCACCATGCATACCCATAAAGGTGTATTTGTCATTGTTTCTCATGCGTTTGAAAATATGTTTCGTTTGCGTTGGCTCAAAATAATCAACAAAATCAATGTGTTTAATTTGATATCCATTTGCAGGTATTTTCCCACCCTGGCACTGTCTGTTATATATTAATTCTAACGTATATTGATCAACTCTGTGGGATAATTGATTTGCTTTTGTCATGGCATTCAATCGTTCGCAATCTGTCTTTAATTTTTCAGGTTCCGCAACGCCCATAGCGGCTAATAGTTTATCACTTGTTTTGCGAGAATTTGTTTTAATTTGATCATAATATTCTCTTGAGTTTGTTCTATGCCGTCTTAAATCAATTAAATGCTCATTGAGCATGTGGAGTTTTCCGCCTTTTAAAAAGATCTTTGACCAAAAATCATAATCCTCACTTGATAACCGTGTTTCATCGTAGCGAATTTTATGTTTTCTGATGAAATCTGTTCTAAAAAATGCAATATTGGTATAGTAATTTTTTAAATGAAAAATAACTTCAAAACGATGGGGAGGCACCCAATTATTTAAACCATTTTTTTCTTTACCCATTTCTAAATATAATGCATTTAAGGCAATCACATCATCATGTTTTTCCAAATATTCTACATGTTTTTCAAAGCGGGTAGGTAATGAAAAATCATCAGAGTCCATGATGGCAACATACTTGCCTTTTGCCGCATCTGTTCCTTTATTTCTTGAATAGGAAATGCCTTTATTTGTTTCATTTGTTAGGATGCGAATTCTCGGATCTAGTTTTGCATATGACTCCAAAAGATTATTAGACCCGTCTGTTGAGGCATCATCAACAATAATAAACTCAAATTTATCATATGTTTGGTTTAAAATTGATTCGATTGAACGTGGTAAAAGATGAATTCTGTTATATGTTGGCATAACAACACTAACAAGAGGGCGGTGATCCATATATGAATATAAAAGTGCTCCAAAACTAATGACCGGTATGGAGCATAACAATATATATTTTTTCATAACTAAGCTTTCCCTGATATATTTGTTAGATAAAAATGATTAATACCTAAAATTTCAATTGCTTTTTCCCACCTGTTTGAAAAAGGTGTATTGAAAAGCAGATTGGGATCAGCTGGAACCGTTAACCATACATTACTCATGATTTCATCCTCTAGCTGACCTCTGATCCAGGTGGCACAGCCTAACGCAATTAAAGATTGTTCAGGGCCGTTCCCTGCTGCGATATCTTCCAAAATATCTTGTGTAGATGTGAGGGCGATGTTGTTTTCAATGAAACAAGTTTCCGGCCTGAAATAGTCATCTGAATGTAGAATAAAACCATGCGTTATTTGTTCAGGTCCGCCCAGTAAAATTTGGGGAACAGTTGTTTTTGATGTGTCTATATTATCAATTTTTAGCTGCGTTAAAATATCGTTGAACGACATTTTTACAGCCGGTTTATTGATAACTAAACCGTGTGCCCCAAATTCCAGAGAATGCTCATAAATATAAATAACTGTTTTATTAAATCTCAAATCATCAATCCCTGGCATGGCAACAAGAAGTTGCCCTTTCAGGGATTGAAAGTGCGATTTTTTGTTATTTGTCGTTTTGTTCTTCATCATCGAATTGATCAACAAATCCTGTTAATTCAGAACTTTCGGTATCATCAAGTTCGGCTTCATCATCTAAAATTTCAAGTTCATCTGGACCCATATCGTCATCAGATAAAGGAATATCTTCCGTCATTTGTAACAATGCTTCTTCATCTAATGTTTCATCTTCGATCTTAGGAGCAGCTTTTTTTGCAAGCTTTAATAATTGTTTGGTTTTGTTTTCTGCATATGAATCAAGTGTATATGATTCACCGCATTTTGGGCATGTAAAGCTTTTTTTATTCATATCATAGAAAAAAGTTCCACATTTCAGACATTTACGTTTCAAACCCCATTCTGGTTTAGCCATTTTGATCCTCCATTAATAAAAAATACTTGTTATTTGTGCCTTTTACATGTAATCTAAAATTTGTCAATAAAAAAATTAAAAAAAAGGAAAAAAAATAAATTGAAAGTCATTGCGATTGATGGATCTTCTTCTGCAGGGAAGGGGACATTGGCTCTAAAACTGGCAGAAGAATTGGATTATGCTTATTTAGATACGGGTGCTCTTTATCGGGGAGTGGGTTATGAACTTTTGCAAAATGGATTGGACCCGCAAGATGAAGAAGCGGCTGTTCAAGTTGCTAAAAGCTTGAGTGTTGAGCGGATGTTGTCGTTGCAAGACGATTCGTGTATCAGAAATGAAGTTTGTGGAAAAGCAGCCTCTTATGTTTCAAGGTTGCCAAAAGTCAGAGAGGCTTTGTTTGATTTTCAACGCCGATTCGCGCTTTTCCCGATTAAAAAAGATAAAACACCGGCAAAAGGAGCTATTTTAGATGGGCGAGATATCGGGACTGTAATCTGTCCGGAAGCCAAAATTAAGCTTTTTTTGACGGCAAGTAGTGAAATTCGTGCAAAAAGACGATATAAAGAGTTGCAATTAAAAGGATTATGTGTTATATATGAAGATGTTTTATCGGATATTATTCAACGAGATAAGCGAGATCAGGAAAGAGAAACGGCTCCCTTAAAGCCAGCTGAGGACGCTTTGGTCATTGACACGTCCGATATGACGGCAGATGATGTATACGCTCAAGTCATCGCCTATATTAAAGAGCGGATTTAAAAGTCCCCAAAGTGGTAAAGCTTTGGCGGCCAACTATATTTATTTAAAAGGATTAAAATGAGTACAATTGAAAACCAAATGCCGGCAGAAGATTTTGGCGCATTATTAGACGAATTTATGGGTAAAGGTTCTTTGCAAGGCAAAGTTGTTTCCGGCAAAATCGTTGGTTTTGATGATGACTACGTCACAGTTGACGTTGGTTTAAAATCAGAAGGTCGTATTCCTGTTTCAGAATTCGGCGCACAAACATTGAATTTGGATGATAGCGTTGATGTTTTTGTTGATCGTTATGAAGACAAAGACGGTAATGTTGTTTTATCACGTGAAAAAGCTCGCCGTGAAGAAGTTTGGGGTGATTTGGAAAAATCATTGGCAGCTGGCGAACATGTTATCGGAACGATTTTTGGTCGTGTTAAAGGTGGGTTCACAGTTGATTTAAATGGCGCAACAGCTTTCTTACCTGGTTCACAAATTGATGTTCGTCCGATCAGAGATATTACACCGCTTATGGGTGTTGCTCAACCGTTCGCTCTTTTGAAAATGGACAGAGTTCGTGGAAATATTGTTGTTTCTCGTCGTGCTGTTTTGGAAGAAACAAGAGCTGAACAACGTTCTGAAATTATCAAAAACCTTTCAGAAGGTCAAATCGTTGAAGGAACTGTTAAAAACATCACTGATTACGGTGCATTCGTTGATTTAGGCGGTGTTGACGGTTTATTGCATGTTACAGATATTTCATGGAAACGTATCACAAATCCGGGTGAAGTTTTGACGGTTGGTCAACCTGTTACTGTTCAAATTATCAAATTTAACACAGATACAGGCCGTATTTCACTTGGTATGAAACAACTTGAAAGCGATCCATGGGTCGGTGTAAATGAAAAATTCCCGGTTGGTGCTTCTTTCAAAGGAAAAATCAGCAATATCACGGATTACGGTGCATTTGTTGAATTAGCAAATGGTGTTGAAGGTTTAATCCATGTTTCAGAAATGAGCTGGACAAAGAAAAACGTTCACCCAAGCAAAATCGTTTCATTGAGTCAAGAAGTTGAAGGTATTGTTTTGGATGTTGATGAATCAAAACGCCGTATTTCACTTGGTATGAAACAAATTCAAGAAAATCCTTGGAAAGCTTTTGCTGATACACATGCAATCGGTGATGAAATCGAAGGCGAAATCAAAAATATGATCGAATTCGGTATCTTTATTGCATTGAACGATGAAATCGATGGTATGATTCATACATCAGATCTTTCATGGGAAAAATCAAGCGAAGAAGCTATCAAAGATTACAAAAAAGGCATGGTTGTCAAAGCTAAAGTTTTGGACATCGATGTTGAAAAAGAACGTATTTCTTTGGGTATTAAGCAATTAACTCAAGATCCGTTTGCTGATGCTTCAGACAAAATCAAAAAAGGTGAAATTGTTACAGGTATCGTTTCAAACATTGAAGAAGGTGGTATCGAAGTTGAAGTTAACGGCGTTAAAGGTTTCATCAAACGCACAGATCTTGCAAAAGATCGTTCAGAACAAAAAACAGAACGCTTTGCAATCGGTGAAAAAGTTGATGCTAAAGTCACATCATTTGATGCTAAAACACGCAAATTGACATTGTCAATCAAAGCTCGTGAAGTTGCTGAAGAAAAAGCAGCTATGGAAGAATTTGGTTCAACCAATGCTGGTGCTTCTTTGGGTGACATTTTAGGTGATGCTTTGGCAAAAGCTAAAAAAACAACAAAGAAAAAAGCTGCTAAAGAAGAAGCTGCTGAAACAACAGACGCAGAATAATTTTTAGTTCTTTATCTTTAAAAGATACCGCATCCTAAGTGGGTGCGGTATTTTTTATATTTTGTTTAAAAATATTGTCTAAAAAGAATATTTTTTTATCTTGTTTTTTTGATGACGATTTTATGAAAACAATAAAAAAAATCTTGCAAAATAAAAACCTTCGTGCTAAAATCCGCACCAAGACATCCGGGCCTATAAAAAGCCTTAAGAAAAAGGGGTTTTGTAAGTTTTTAATGAAGCTTATTTGGTCGGAAATAACATAAAAAAGGATATAAAATCTATGGAAAATTCATCAGTAAAAGCTTGGGAAGGCTTTAAAACAAGTAAATGGCAAGATGAAATCAACGTTCGTGATTTTATTGTCAATAACTATACACCATATGAAGGTGATGATTCATTCTTAGCTCCGGCAACAGCTCGCACAGAAAAAATGTGGAAAACAGTTGCTGAACTTATGAAAAAAGAACGTGAAAACAACGGTCTTTTGGATGCTGATACATCTGTTGTTTCATCAATTACTTCACATAAAGCCGGTTATATCAATAAAGACGAAGAAGTTATTGTTGGTCTTCAAACAGATGCTCCACTTAAAAGAGCTTTGATGCCTTATGGTGGTTACCGTATGGTTGAAGGTTCTTGCCAAGCTTATAATTTGGAATTGGATCCGAAAGTAACAGAAGTTTTCACAACATATAGAAAAACGCACAATGACGGTGTTTTTGATGCTTATACACCAGATATTCGTTCTTGCCGTAAGAGCGGTATTATTACCGGTCTTCCAGATGCTTATGGCCGTGGCCGTATCATTGGTGACTATCGCCGTATTGCTCTTTATGGTATCGATCGTTTAATCCAAGATAAAAACGAACAAAAAGCTTTGACAGATTTGTCATCTATGACAGCTGATGTTATCCGCGAACGCGAAGAAATTGCTGAACAAATCAACGCTTTGAATGATATGAAAAAAATGGCTGCTGAATATGGTTTAGATATTTCAAAACCAGCTACAAATGCAAAAGAAGCCATTCAATGGACATATTTTGGTTACTTAGCTGCCATTAAAGATCAAAATGGTGCTGCTATGTCAATCGGCCGTATTTCAACATTCCTTGACATTTATATCAACCGTGATATCGAAAACGGTGTGATTACGGAATCAGAAGCTCAAGAAATGATGGATGATTTGGTTATTAAACTCCGTATGGTTCGTTTCTTAAGAACACCAGAATACAATGAACTTTTCTCTGGCGATCCGGTTTGGGTAACAGAATCAATCGGTGGTATGGGTATTGACGGTAGAACTTTGGTTACAAAGAACTCTTTCCGTGTTTTACACACACTTTATAACTTAGGTCCGGCTCCGGAACCAAACTTGACAGTTCTTTGGTCAAATCATTTACCAGAAGGTTTCAAAAAATTCTGTGCTAAAGTTTCAATTGACACATCATCCATCCAATACGAAAATGATGACTTGATGCGTGGTTTCTTTGGTGATGACTATGGTATTGCTTGCTGTGTATCTCCAATGCGTATTGGTAAACAAATGCAATTCTTTGGTGCTCGTGCTAACTTGGCTAAAACACTTCTTTATGCCATCAACGGTGGTAAAGATGAAAAATCAGGTGCACAAGTTGGTCCTGAATTTGCTCCAATGACAGGTGAATACCTTGAAATTGAAGAATTAGAACGCAAATTTGATAAAATGATGGATTGGTTGGCTGAAACATATGTTAATGCTTTGAACATCATTCATTATATGCATGATAAATATTCTTATGAAAAATCAATGCTTGCTTTGCATGATAAAGATGTTGTCAGAACACTTGGTTGCGGTATTGCCGGGTTATCAATCGTTGTTGACTCTTTGTCAGCTGTTAAACATGCCAAAGTTAAAGTTATCCGTGATGAAAGAGGTTTGGCAACAAACTTTGAAATCGAAGGCGATTATCCGAAATATGGTAACAATGATGAACGTGTAGATAGCATTGCTCGCAGAGTTGTTAAACAATTTATGGATAAAATCCGTCGTTTGCCGATCTATCGCAACGCCATTCCAACACAATCTATTTTGACAATTACGTCAAACGTTGTGTATGGTAAGAAAACAGGGGCAACACCTGATGGTCGTCAAGCTGGTGTTCCGTTTGCTCCAGGGGCTAACCCATTGCATGGACGCGATACAAACGGTGCTATTGCTTCTTTGTGCTCAGTTGCAAAATTACCATTTGAACATGCACAAGATGGTATTTCAAATACATTCACGATTATTCCAAATTCTTTGGGTAAAACAAAAGAAATTCAAATCAATAACCTCACAAGCTTGTTAGATGGTTATTGTGGAAATTCAGGACAACACATCAATGTGAACGTTCTTAATCGTGAAACACTTAAAGACGCAATGGAACATCCGGAACAATATCCGCAATTAACCATTCGTGTTTCTGGTTATGCTGTTAACTTCATTAAGCTCACACGTGAGCAACAAATGGATGTTATTAGCAGAACATTCCACGAAAAAATTTAAAAACGCTCTCTAAGGGCAACTAATAAACCCTTAGCTTCCCTCATGTACGCTTTTTTGTACACTACGGGTCGCTAAGGGTTTTTATTTGCCTCTTAGGGGCGCGTTTTTAAGAGATTGTTCTTTGAGGCTGGGGTTTTTAAAGTGCATCTAAATCGAAACCCAAACTCTCATGTACTTCAATTCCGACTAACCTTTCGCTCAGTGTTATTTTGGAATAACACTTTCTCAAGGAGTCTCATTGCTTATCACCAAAAAAACAATAATTACTTTTATTGTTTTTTTGTCGCAGTGTACACAGCTCATTTAAAGTTTCTTCGTATCTATTACTTTACAACGCTTCTAATGCCACACCTCTGGTGTTGGTGAATTAATGGGTCACTTTGTCTAATATCTTTTATGTCTTTTAAAGGTTTTTTTATAGAAAAGGCCGGAAATAAAAAAATCTACTTGCTATAAAAAAACATCAAAAAAATATCGATTATAGTGTAGTTGAAGGGTTATGAAGTGCTTTTAGCTCTTGTGAGTATTTTTGTTGTTATGACAAAAAAATTTACAAAATTTCAATTTTTATGGTATAATAGATATAGTGTAATAAAAAGGGAGGGCGTTGTTATGACAAATCAGGTTCCAACTTTTCAAGAAATTGTAATGGCTATTCAAACAAAGGATGAGAATGTCATTGCAAAATTACAGTCATTTATTAATGCCCGTGCCAATAATATTAATGCCGCTGATCAAAATGCTGTCACCTTGCTTCATTATGCTGCTGAAAGTGGGCATGTGGAGGCTGTTCGTTTTTTGCTTGCCAATGGCGCCAAAAGTTGGGGGATAAAAAATGACGTAAAAATTGGTACGGTTGATGCCATTCAAGGATATACGCCCCTTCATTTGGCGGCACAAAATGGACATAGAGATATTGTTCAATATCTTTTAAATGCAGGATTTGATGCAACGGCAAGAACAAGGTGGCGTAGTATTTTTAGGGGAGATACACCTGCTGAAGTGGCAACAGATGATGAAATTAAGAGATTAATAAATAATTCTAGACGGTATAATGTTAATTCGATTATGAGGGACTTAGAGGATGGTAATTTAGAGACGGCTATTCAAAAAATTAAAGATGGCGTATGTCTTTCTGGCACAGATTTTAACGGTAATTCGATCGGGAACATTGCTGCTTCTTGTGGAAATGAAGATGTGTGGCAAGAGCTTTTATCAACAGGAATCAATTTAAATTTTCGAAATCAATATGGAAGAACCCCTTTGCATATCGCAATAGAATCTCAATCAACAGAAGTGTTATCTTTGATGGTGGAAAGTGGTGCAAATTTAAATATTCAAGATAATAAGGGGAACACACCGTTAGTATCAGTATTATCGTTACCACGTGAATTCAACTCAGAAGAAAATGTTTTGTTTTTAATCGATAAGGGTGCCGATGTTTGTCTTCCTAATAAAGATGGACTCACAGCCTTGCATTATGCTTCATATAAAGGGAATATGACAATTATTCAAGAACTTGTTACTCATGGGGCCGATGTGAATGCAAAAAGCAATCAGGGTACAACGCCTTTACATGAAGCGGTTGCGAATGATAATTTAAATGTTGTTGTTTATTTATTGAATCATGGAGCAGATATTTCTTTGCCTAATGCAGAGGAGCGAAGAGCAATAGAAATGATTACTCAAAATATAACTTTACAACAGGCAAGGAATCAAGGGAGTTGTTCTGCGGATTCTCTTGGAATTAAATATGTATTAAATGCAAGGCAAGAAGCTAATAATGCTTCTGAAATGGCTTATTATAGTTTAAAAGAAGCACTTGAAAATAGGCATTTTGTAACGGCTAACCAATTAGTAAGAATTTATAAAGAGCAAAATGTTCAAATAAGCACGGAAAGGGAACAAGAACTACTTGCATTAGTTGGGAATAATGAGGCGCTTAAGAGAGGATTATCTGAAATTTCATTTTTGGAATATATCCCTTCAGAAGAAAGTGCTGAAGAAAGAAGGATAAGGAAGATAGAGGTTCCACCTGTTGAATTGAATTTAGATCCAGTTATTCCAATTCAAGTGGATGTACAAACCACGGATGTATTGCCTCCTGAAGATTTAAATGGGCTTCTTGAAGGGGTTGAATCAGATGAGGTTGTAGGTCTTGAAAATATTGGTTTGCAAACAGGGATAGATTCTGATATTGATTTTAATTCAGAATCTGAAAATTCGGTATTGGAAGAAGGTCAATCAGCTATCTTGTCGGATACGCCGGTAGTTGAAAATTCTGAAAGAGAAAGGAATCTGGTTGAAGAATCAACGGATGTTCTGCCGTCCGACAGTTTAGACCCAAAGCCTGAACAAGATTCTGTATCAAATTCGCAACCACAGGTTATTCCAGCTCCTGCGGATAGAGAAGCGCCAGAGGCGGAACGCCCGATAGCTGAGGATAATCCTGCTCCTGCGAATAGAGAAGCGACAGCGCCGGAACATCCGACAACTGAGAATAATCCAGTTCCTGCGAATAGAGAAGCGACAGCGCCGGAACATCCGACAACCGAGAATAATCCTGCTCCGGCGGATAGGTCGGTACCAACGCCGGAAAGCTCGACAACTGAGAATAATCCAGCTCCGACGGATAGTCCGGCACCAACGCTGGAACGCCCGACAGCTGAGGGTACTCAACCAAATGCTGTGTCACCACAAGGAGAGCAACAAAATCAAGTTCAAGTAATTCGGCATCAATATGGTGATTTAGGAGAAGATGAATCCAGAATAGATCACAGTGAAGTGTTGGATTTTGCGAATGGAAGAAATCGGGAACGACTTGATCACAGAAGACGAGGCCGGCGCAATCGGAATAGACCGACACCATACCAAACGGCTATAAGTAATATTCGCCGAATGGAAGAAATGGGACTTTTACCCAAAGGCCCAAATGGTGAAAGCAATGCTGATGTATATTTGTATCGTTTGTATCAAGCCCGAGAATTTTATCATCCTCAAGAATATTTAATGATTGAAGGTGGAGAATATCGACGTGTGTCTGATTTATTTCGTTCAAGTGATGGAAAATCCTTAAACAGAGTTTATTCAAATTTAATTGCCAGAGAGTTATCTGATAATCAATTAAGATCTTATGCCGTAACAATATTAACAGCAGAGCGCTGTATTGATAATAAAGGACATGATCGTGCGCATCATAGGGGGCGTATTTTAGATAGATTTAGTTATCGTCCTGGAGCTACGAATGATGTTGAAGAAACAAGGCAAAACGT
This sequence comes from Alphaproteobacteria bacterium, assembly GCA_017647405.1. Lineage (GTDB taxonomy): Bacteria > Pseudomonadota > Alphaproteobacteria > CAAHEQ01 > UBA3637 > RGIG4140. The sequence goes on along the minus strand of JAGCKR010000019.1, from coordinate 50,191 downwards.
TCAGCAAAAGTTAAATGAAACAGGTGAAGTTGTTCCGGAATATACAGCGGAAGGAATTTCTCAAGATAGAAGAGTTGCTTTTATTTCTACTGATGGAAAAATGGCATAAGCCTGTATTATGATTAAAAAAGAAAATGCTTGCGCTTTATAGTGTTTCCCTTTAAAATATAAAAAGGAAAGGATAAATGAACGTTTTAAAAGTCCATTTACAGTGGGGAGACAGTTATGAAGTTATCAAGGACGGCATTAAAAGAACTGCTTAAAAGATATAGATGTTTTTTGATAAAAAGCATTTTTTGTGGGATGTATATATCTTTGATTGGATTTTCTTCTTTTGCTTATTCAGAAGAACAAAAAGCTGTTTTGGGTGGCACAATGCAAGAACCTGTGAGTGTGCAAAATAATTTTCCAAAATATCGTCTATTTTCCAATGGTGTTTTTGAGATGTATATGGATTTAGAAGCAGATTCAGAAAATGACACTGGTCCGGTTGAATTTCAAAATGCGTGGGTTAATGTTGATGGATATGGTTTTGCATATGAAAATATAACATATTCATTTGATGATGCAAGTGTTCTTGATATAAGATTTGAGGATAATAAAGGCGAGCAACGTGTTCAATTTAAAAATATCACTGGAGAAGGGGCATCGCTTGCTTTTTATATAACAAATAACGGTTCAGATAAATTCATTGCAACAGATACTTCTTACCTGTTTGATTTTGATCCTTTGTTGATTTCAGTTGATACAAATATTTCAAAAGATAAGTTCCAACCATTGGATGGGAAGGCTGAATTTAGATCAGCATTTGAAGGAAAGGAAGTTTATGCTGCCTCAACGAATGGTTATGCAAGTATAACAAAAGTTGTTCGAAATGAGTCATCTAATGTTAGTTCGCCATTGCAATCTGTGGAGTTCACTTATAAAGGACAAACGGATGATTCAACATTGTTAAGTTTAAACCAATATCAGGGGGATAGTTTATTTTTTCATGATAAGCAGGCTGACTATAATTTATCGTCTGATTTAGGGACAACCGGTGCGGGTAATAAAATTATTAAAGGTCTTGAAACAAATGCAACACCAACGAGCACTATTTTAGCAAATGGTAATAATCTGTTTGATTTAAAAAGCCAACAAGAAGATTCAAAAACATCTCTTTTGATTAAAGATTTAATTATTAAAGATGCAAAAACGGTTATAAAAAGTGCAGCAAATTCTGGAACGGTTGAACTAAATAATGTGCAAATTTTAGGACAAAATTCAGGACTGATTCAAAATGGTGATGTTTTAATAGCTAAAAATTCAATTTTAAAAGATGTTGTTAATACAGGACAGGCAACACTAATCAATACGGATATTCAAGGGACATTATCCATTGATGATGGATATGTTTCTTTGCTTGCAACAAATGAAAATGATGAAGTGAAGATTTCAGGGCTTACAACGGTTTCTTCTTCGCTAAAATTAGATGGGAAAGGATCAATAGCGCTTAATGGCCTTGTTTTGAATGAGGGGGCGATTTTGGATATTCCGGATGACTTTGAATTAAATACGGATATAGTCAGCAAAGGTATGCTTTTGGGGGAACGGGTTAAGAATAGGTTTAAAGTTGCAAAATTTGAAATTGCAGAAAATTCTGTTTTTGATGTAAAAACACTGGATGTTACTGTAAAGGAATTGGTTTTGGGTGAAAATTCAACCCTGAAAGTCACCTTAAACGGTTTATCGGATTATGGAAAAATAACAGGGGAAAAACTTGAAGCTCAAAATGGTTCAAGCATAAAATTTGATTTAGGTGATAATTTTGAAACCGGTGTTTATCAGATTTTTTCAATGGATGAGATTGTATCGTTGCCTTTAATTATGAATTCAAACGGTGAATATACTTTTATTGATTTAAAAAATGGTAGTTATTCTTTTGAATTAAAGAAAACGGAAAATAAACCCGTTTTATTTGAAGGTGATTTGAATAAAGTTGGCGCTTTTGTTGCCTTAAAAAGTGGAGAAGGAAATAATCTTTCATTTAATAAGATGCAACGCGAATTATTATCCGGTTTGAATTCTGGCAATAGGGCAACAGTCAAAAAAGCAACAAAGGCACTTGATGTGGTGGGGTTAAATTCGGCAACCATGGCGCAATCAGTTGCTGTGGAGCAGGTTGGGACTCTTATGTCAGCGATTAATTTAAATATTCAAGGAAAATCTGAAACAATCGGTCATTCCGGTGGTGATGAAACGGCCAGAGCTTCTGTTTGGACGAAGGCCTTTTATTCCCAAACAAAAGATACCTCTCATAGTGACTATAAAATCAATGGAGCAGGGGGTGTTTTAGGGGTTCAAACAAAAGCAAATGAGGCTTTAACACTTGGTCTCGGATATGCTTATTCATATGGGGATATTTATCAGGATGGCCGTGAGACAACAATTCATAATAATACCGCTTTTGGATATTTGAGATATCAGCCATCTAATTGGTTTGTGGATGGATTGTTTTTGTATACACGGGGAGAATATGAAGAAGAAAAAACAATTCTTTCTTCAAAAGGAACGGCTACATATAATGTTGATTCTTTAGCTGTTCAAGGCATTGTTGGATATGATATTTCTTATAGAAATACTCTTTTAACCTTGAAGACAGGTCTTCGATATATTAAAGTTAATCAAGAGTCATATACAGATACATTTGGTACGAATGTTGGAAATGTTTCTACTGATTACATCACGGTTTTGGCTGGATTAGATATTGCTATGCCTTATAAAGCAGTGAAGGGCTTTAATGTTCGCCCAACAGCAGGTATTTTATTTGGTTATGATGCGAAAACAGATGATATGCAAGGGGTTAATACATTGGCTAATGGGACCACCTATCTTGTTGAAGGAGAAGCGTTATCTCGTTTTAGTGCAACCATTAATGCCGGATTGGAAACAGAGCTGAATGAAAAAACAACATTGAGTTTAGAGTATTCCGGTTCGTTTAGAAAATCATATCAAGATCATGGTGGGTTCTTAAAGTTACGATATAATTTTTAGTAAAAACTAAAAAAAGACTTGAATAGCTGAATTCAAGTCTTTTTTATATATCATAAAGTTAATTCTTAAAGAGAATTTTGAGGTGTTAAAATTCCTTTTTGAATTAAAATATTTTTTCCAATGGCAACTCTTTCTCTTAATGTATCTTTTTGAACGGATTGAGCTGAGCTTGTAAATGCGCCATAAGCGCTGACGATTTGAGTTAATAAATTATCAAATTGTCCATTTTGATTTAAGTTTTCATCAATGGAAACGATGATATTTTGGAATGTTTCGATATCCATTGGTTCTAATTTTTTTTCTGAAACACTATAAAATGAAGAGTTGTTATCATCCATTTTAATTCGATAGAATTTATTATTTAGATAGCCCAAGATAATATTTGTTTCATTTGCGATGATAACAACTGGATTTTTATCTTCTGTTGAGCGCATCATCTTTAAATAGGCCTGTTCTTGGTCTTTTAACTCTTTGAGTATTCGTTGTTCTTGAATCCGTTTTTGAGCAGCTTCTTGTCTTTTTCTTTTTTCTTCTTCTTTTTGAGCTGTTCTAGCTAATTTTTCGGCTTCTTTTTTCTTTTTGCGTTCTTCATTTTGAGCAGCAAAGCGATCCTTATTTTCCATAAATTTTTTAAACTCGCGCTCTCTTTTGAGTTGTTCTTCGCTTTTTATAACCGGTTGAGGATCCTCTTTTTTATGTTGTTTAACAACATAATATTCAGTTGCCTTTTTATTCTTTTCAATCATAATTTTCATTTGCTCAATGGTTTCTTGCGCCATTGGTGAATTTTGAATTTTTGAAAGAATGAGTTTTAAAAGTTTTTCGGCTCTGAGTCCAAAAACATTTTGACCACTAAACCGTGTGTTTTGATTTTTTTGCCAACGGATATAAACATTATTATCGCCTTGGGTTTCTCTCATTACAAGAAAATGCTTATTATCTAAAACGCCATAACAGTAAACAGGGTCAATGGTGATATGTTCTTTACTGCTTCTGTATAAATCAATTGATGATGGCTTTTCGCTCATAAATCCTCCTTAAATAGCAATATTTTGGCAATTATATCATAAAAATATTTTTTTGTAAATATTTTTCTACAAAAAAATATCGGTAATGATTTGTTTTATATGAGCAGTTAGTGTTATCAGAAAGATAAAATTCCCATAAAAGATTGGCTTGCGATTTAGATAATTCCATATCCGGAAGAAAAGACAAAATGCGCTAGGGATGATTATTTGTAGTTTATCTTCTTTGATATTTGTATAAAAATTACTTTTATAATTTATCCCCTGAAAATTTGAATGAATACAAAAATATTTGCAATCAAAATAATGGCACCAATTAAAAAACATAAAACTTTTGGATTAATTTTAGTTAAGATAAAAACAGCTAAAGGAGCCGCCAGAACTCCGCCCAAAATAAGTCCAAAAACAAGGTTTAAGTAATTAAAACCAACAACCGTGAAAAAAATAACAGATTGTGTTAATGTAACAAAAAATTCGGCGCTATTGACTGTTCCGATTGTTTTGGTGATTTTTTTGCTTTGTCCAATCAAGCTTCCATTCACAATAGGTCCCCAACCGCCGCCACAAAGAGCATCGCAAAAACCGCCAAGAAAGCTGATTTGCCGGACATATTTGATCTTTTTTTTATTTTTCGAAAGATTAAAGCTTTTGTAAATAAGTGAAATGCCGATAATAATAAGATAAACGGTGATTACCGGTGTGATAAAATCTTGAGAGATGAGGGAAAGACAAAGAGCGCCGGAAATTCCGCCAAGAACACCGGCAAAAACAATGCGTTTGAAAAGTTTAAAATCAATGTTTTTGATTTTTAAGTGAGAAAGAGCAGAGGCACCGGTTGTAAAAATTTCAGAAAAATGAATTGATGAGCTGATTTGTAGCGGAGGCATGCCAAAAAATGTTAAAACTGAAGCAATAATAGTACCATAGGCCATTCCAATGCACCCATCTATCAGATTGGCAAAAAATCCCAAAATGGTAAATTCAATAAATTGTTCCATTATTTTTTATCTCCCTCATAAAAAGAAAATGGCTATCGCTCTTGTAAAGAAAATTCAATAAGAGTGTTACAAAAGTAAAAATGCCAATTAAGATTAATCTTTTCATATGTCCCCTTATAAATACATAAGAAAATATCAGTTAATGAATTAAAATGCAAACAAAATAAAAAAAATTTTTTGTTGATTTTCATTGCCTGTTAGTATATAAAGATAGGATATTGTAAGTCAAGTGAGGATTATAAATGAATCAAATAATTGTTTTTAAAGGGGATTTGCCAGATAATATTATATTAAATGGGCCCGTTGCGGTGGATACGGAAACAATGGGGTTGAATCTGTTAAGAGATAGACTTTGTTTGGTTCAGCTTTCAGATGGAAATGGAAAGGCATATTTGGTTCAAATTATGAAGGGAATTGACTGTCCGAACTTGAAAAAGGTTTTAACAGATAAAAATATTTTGAAAATATTTCATTTTGCCCGTTTTGATGTTGCCAAAATTTTAAATGATTTAGGAGTTGAAGTGGCGCCGGTTTATTGTACGAAGATTGCTTCAAAATTGGCAAGAACATCCAGTCCGTCGCATAGTTTAAAATCATTGTGTTTCGATTTATTGAATATTTCATTGGAAAAAGAGCAACAAACATCTGATTGGGGTGTTGAAACGCTTTCAAAGGCTCAGCAACAATATGCAGCCAACGATGTTTTATATTTGCATCAATTGAAAGAAAAGTTGGATGTTTTATTAAAGCGAGAAGGTCGTTATGAGCTGGCTTTAGAATGTTTTTCATTTCTGGGAACAAGAGCAAAACTTGATTTGCTTTCGTTTTCTGAACCTGATATTTTTGCTCATTAAAAGGAGGGGGTAATGGTAAAAGAAGAATTAATTCAAAGCGCCTGTCGAGTTATTGATAAAGAAATTAAGGGGTTGGAAATTTTAAAACAGTCATTTTCCGATGCTTTTGTTCAGGCTGTTGAAAAAATGATGTCCGTTAAAGGGCGGATTATTATATCAGGTATGGGAAAAAGTGGTCATATTGGGCAAAAAATTGCTGCAACGTTGGCTTCAACAGGAACGCCGGCATTTTTTGTTCATCCGGGAGAGGCAAGTCATGGCGATTTAGGTATGCTTACCAAAGATGACTTGTTGCTTGCGATTTCTAATTCGGGTGAAAGCAAAGAAATGGCGGATATTATTTCTTATTCCAGAAGATTTGGTATTCCGATGATTGCCATAACAAGTGTGATGTCTAGTTCTATGGCGAGAGCGGCTGATTTAACGCTTCTAATTCCGGATAAAAAAGAAGCGCCGGAAGCTTGCCCGCTGGGGCTTGCTCCAACAACATCGACAACAACAACATTAGCTCTTGGTGATGCGTTGGCTGTTGCCTTGATTGAACAAAAGGGTTTTTCGGCCGAAGAGTTCAAGGATCGTCATCCGGGTGGAAAGTTGGGTAATGTGCTTTTGAGAGCGCGAGATTTAATGGTGAAAGGGGATGAAATGCCTCTTGTGCCATTGGATATGCATATGTCTGAGGCTCTTGTGATTATGACGGCGAAAAGTTGGGGCTGTTTGGGTATTATAGATGAAACAGGCGCATTGGTTGGTATGATTACAGATGGTGACTTGCGTCGTCATATGGGTAATGATTTAATTAATAAAACTGCCGGTGAAATTATGACCAAAAATCCAAAAACGGTTATTGGTGATTTGCTTTGTGTTGAAGTTTTAAGATTAATGAATGAAAAGATGATAACTAACTTATTTGTTGTTGATGCAGATATGAAACCGCAAGGGTTGTTAACAATGCATTTATTATTACAAATGGGCGTTGCTTAAAAAACGGGAGAGTTTATGTTCACATTACGGTTGCTGAAAATAAAAATCCATTCTCGACGCGTTTTCATCTTTAAAAGATGTTTGCCGATATTTGCATTTTTATTGGCATCAATGATGCTCGTTTGGCCGGCTTTTGTTGAACATAAAGAAAAGTTCTCTGTTGCTGTTCCTACTGCGGAGTCAATACAAGGTGGGGATGTGGATATGGAAAATGTGCGTTTTTTCTCAAAAGATAAACGTAATAATCCGATGAATATTGTGGCGGTTTCAGTTCAGGAAATCGATCCGGAAAAAAAGATTTTAAAGCTGAATGACCCGAAAGCAACCTATAAAACGGCAGATAATATTTTATTAACGTCTGTTAGCGCATATGGGTTGGCTTTTCAAAACGAAAAATATCTTTACTTTGAAAAAGAAATATTATCAACAACAGATACGGGATATGAAGCTGTTTCTGAAAAAGTGACTTATGACTACGATAAAAATACGATTTCGAGTGATTTTCCTGTTTTTATTAAAGGACCATCCGGTATGTTGAGAGGGGAAGGTTTTTTTATTACCGATAAAGGTGAAAAACTAAATTTTAAAGGAAATACGAAAACACTTTTATTTGAAACAGAAAAGAAAATTCCGGAAGTTAAGGAACTGACATTTGATAAGCAGGAAAGTTACTTTAAAAAGAATAAAAATTCAGTAATGGTTACAAGTGAAGATGGGCTTATCATTGATCAAATGGGAAAAACAATAACCGCCAAAAAAAATGCACATGTTTATCGTGAAAAAGATCATGTAAAAGCCGAAAAAATCATTTTAACATATAAAAAAGATGAATATAATAAGAATCAGGTTGTGAAAGCTGAAGCTTATCAAAATGCTCAGGTTTTTTCTCAAAACAAAACGGCCAAAGCAGAAGAAATGGTATTATATAAAGAAAAACAAGATATGTTGATGAATTTAAATCTTGTGAAAAATTATTATAAAGATGCTATCTTGGAGTCAATGCAACAAGTTATTGTTTTGAACAAAAAAGCCCTTGTTAAAGAAGATGAATATTTAATTTTAGCTGATAAAATGTATGTTTTTTATAAAAATATTTCAAAGAATCAGTCACAAATAGATCGAGTTATTGCGTTAGGTAATGTGCAAGCATCAAATGGAACACAGCGAATTGAAGGTAAGTATGGAATTTACAATCCGATAACAAAAATGGTTGACGTTTATGATAATGTTCGGTTAAAACAAGGAAAGAGTGTTTTAAATGGTGATTGGGCAAATTTAAATCTTGAAACAGGTGTGAGCTCTTTAAAATCAAAAGAGCAACAACCGCAAAGAATCAAGGGAAGCTTGATTGCAGATGATTTTGAGCAAGAAAGAGAGGGAAAATGATTGTTCCGCAACGAGGTCTTGTTGTAACAAATTTAAGTAAAAGTTACAAAAAGAGAACGGTTTTAAAAGATGTTTCCTTGTTTGTTGAGCAAGGCGAAGCCGTTGGATTGTTGGGTCCGAATGGGGCAGGGAAAACAACATCCTTTTATTGTGTAACGGGCTTGATTTCCCCAAACACAGGGAAAATAACATTAAATGGTATTGATATAACAAAATTTCCGGTTTATCGAAGAGCTCGATTGGGAATTGGATATTTACCGCAAGAAGCTTCTATTTTTAGAGGGTTAAATGTTGAGGATAATATCCGTGCCGTTTTGGAAGTTGTTGAAAAAAATAAGGAGAAACGGGAGCAGGAGTTGGATTCTCTTTTAAAAGAGTTTTCAATTGAACATTTAAGATTTTCACCTTCACGGGCGCTTTCGGGGGGTGAAAGGCGTCGTTTGGAAATTGCTCGGGCATTGGCATCTCGTCCTTCATATATTTTGTTGGATGAACCTTTGGCCGGAATTGATCCGATTGCGGTTGGAGAAATTAAAGAGTTGGTTGCGCAACTCAAAAACAGAGGTCTCGGTGTTTTGATTACGGACCATAATGTTCGTGAAACATTGAGTATTATTGATAGGGCCTATATTCTGCATGACGGGGTGGTTTTAAAACAAGGCACTCCAGAAGAAATTATAGCTGATGAAAACGTCCGCAGAACATATTTGGGCAAAAACTTTTCTTTATAAATAATAGTGAGGTATTTATGACACAAGTGAAAAAAATTGGTATTTTAACAAGTGGCGGAGATTGTTCCGGTTTAAACAGTGTGATCAGAAATGTTGTTTTTGCCGCAAACAGTAAAGGTTGGGAAGTTGTTGGTATTTTTGATGCAACAGATGGTTTATTTTCCCGTCCGATGAGATACAGAGATTTAAAAGTTTCTGATTTTGATTTCCCATATGCCGCTTTGGGTGGAACAATGCTTGGAACAAATAATACAGGTAATCCGCATATTCAAAAAAAAGCTGACGGAACAACAGAAGAATTAACAGATGAAGAACTCAATGAACGCTTTAAAGAAGGTGTTAAGGAATTGGGAATTTCTGCCTTAATCGTTGTTGGCGGAGATGGATCTATGGCTATTGTCAGCAAATATTGCAAAATGGCTGGTATTTCTATGATTGGTATTCCAAAAACAATTGATAATGATGCGCCAGGTACGGATAAAGCCATTGGTTTTGCAACAGCGGTTGGAGTTGTAACAAATGCGCTTGATAATTTAACAACAACGGCAACCTCACATAACCGTATCATGATTGCGGAAGTGATGGGGCGTGGAGCAGGGCATTTGGCATTAGATGCAGGTGTTGCAGGATTTGCTGATGTTATTTTGGTTCCTGAAATCAGATATACTTATGAAAATGTTGTTGCCAAATTGAAAGAAATTCAAAAGAAAGGCAAACGCTTTGGTCTTGTTGTGATTGCAGAAGGCGTTAAAACACCGGAAGGAAAGCATATTTTTGCAGCAAATGGAAAAACATTCCAAGGGGTGTCGCAATATTTTGTTGAGCATTTGCAAGAAGAAGGTTTCAATGTTCGCGCCAATGTTTTGGGTCATATTCAACGTGCGGGAGTTCCTGTTCCGTCAGATCGTTTATTGGCTGCTCGGTTTGCCACATGGGCAATTGACTTAATTGCAAATGGAGCAGATAACCGTGTTGTTGTTTATCAGGCTGGTCGAGTAACCGATATGGACTTGAACATGGTTTTGAAAATTGCAAATACCCCAGTTGATCCGAATGGTGCTTTGGTAAAAACGGCCAGATCTTTGGGTATTTATGTTGGTGAAGAAGACTAATTCGCTAGTTGATACTTGCTTTTCATAAAAAAAAGCATTATACTAAGATATGTAACAAAGGAGTTAAAAATGGATAAAATTGAAAAACACTTGAAAGCATTAAAAGAAAAACATGCAGAATTAGATGTTAAATTAGCTGAAGAAGAAGCTCGTCCTTTGCCGGATAGCTTGAAAATCCAAGAATATAAAAAGCAAAAATTGGCTGTGAAACAAGAAATTGAAGCCATTGAAAACAAATAATAATTTTTAGTATAAGAAAAAAGCCTTCTTTTGAAGGCTTTTTTTATTGACTTTTAGCTTTCTCTTTATATAGAATGCTTTTATATGAATTTAATGGGGGAAAAGGAGACTTTAATGTTAAAAAATCCATTAAGATTATTTAATCTTTCAACGTTTTTGCAAACGCAAATTTTAATGTTACCTGTTTTATTGCTTTTTTATCAGGAAAACGGGTTAACTGCCGGAGATTATTTTTTATTTCAGGGTATTTTTTCAATAACCGCTCTTTTATTTGAGATACCTGCTGGTTATTTTGGAGATATTTTCCCCAGAAGAAATATGCTGGTTTTTTCATTTTCAATGTTTTTATTAAGGTTGGTATTGTGGTCCTTTTTGGTTGCGGGTGTTCCGGTATTTCAATCAAATGCTTATTGGATTATCTTAGCAGGGGAAATTCTTTATTCTCTTTCAAAAGCATCTTATGCTGGTGTGGCAGATGGATATATTTATGATTATCTGAAAAGTCAGCATAAAACAGATAGAATGCTTCAAAAATATGGGAAAATGAATTTTTGTATGTCTGTTGGAACGGCGATTGCTTCTTTCATGGGTCCGATTTTATATGAAAAATATGGTTTTGCAGCCTTAATCACGATTGAAATTATCTTTAATCTTTCGGCAATAGGTCTCTTATTCTTCTTGCCAAAAGTTCCTTCTGCCAGAAAGCGCATTAAGGGATTAAAGTCAAAATATAAAGAGTTATATGCGATTTCAAAGAATGCACTTAAAAATCAAAAAATTAAATATTATATGTTTTATTCGGGCATGCTTGCGGGGACAACAATGGTATTTGTTTGGAGTTTTCAGCCTTTAATGAAAACGGCAGGAATTCCGGTTGTTTTGTTCGGCGTGATTTATGCTATTAATCATGGGTGTCGGGCTTTAGCGGGGATTTTATTACCAAAAACCCTTTCTTTTATGTCGCTTAAAACATTGGGAAAAGTAACATTTGCTTTATTTGTGATTTCCTTTTTGTCGTGCGCGGCTGTTGTTCGTTTTGAATCGCCGGTGTTGGGTTTCATATTGTTAACATTTATTTGTATTGTTATCGGGTTTCAATGGTCGTTTACAATGGCTAATATTTCAAGATTGCATACATATATTGGATCGGAAGAACGGTCAACAGTATCTTCTGTAAATAATATGATTTCAAGATCGATTGCTGGTATCCTGTTGATATTATTTAAGTTTTTGTTGGATGATATTTCGCTTCAGAATTCATTTTTTGTGTATTTAACAATTTTCTTAATAAGTTTGTATCCATTATCAAAGATTTTGAAAGCAAAAGAAGTATAGCGTTGATATCAAAAAAAATCCTCCTGAAAAGTTTTTGGGAGGATTTTTTTTATATTTGAATTTATTTGTAATAAAAACTTCAGGTTGTAAAATAATGCTTGACAACTTTAAGTTTATTAGTTAAAACTGTTTTTATAAATACAACCACAAGTTGTAAATGTTATAATGGAGTTTAGAAATGAATTTAAATAAAAAGTATTATATAAATGATGATAATATTCCGTTGATTGAAGAAATTATAATGAATGACCAAGCGTCGGAAGATCCAAATTTTATTTTAGGTGACCGACGTAAAGAATTGGTTATGGAAGAAATAGTTTTATTTATAAGAAAAGTCAAGCGGATGATGAATGAAAAAAAGATAGAGGTTCATGTTGTTGTAAGGCCTGATTGAAATATGAAAAAAAGTTTTAAAATCAGATGATGTTTTAGTTTACTTAAAAACTTTTTTCTAAGAAAAATTCTTTCTGCAAGGGGAGAAAATTTTTTATTGTTTATTTCTTTTTATATAAAATTTTAATAAAAATAATCTTTTAAATCAGTAAGTAGAAGGAAAATATTAAAAAATTAGACGTTTTTTTTTGAAATTTTAGTTTAAAATTTTAAAATTTATGATATAATGAAAGTATGAATAGGTGAGCTTGTGTAAAAATAACTGTTTTTTTTACATTTAATTCATTGATAAAAGGATATTGCATATTGAAATTTTTTGTTTTTAGGGAGACATTTTATGCAAAATTTATCTAAAACAGCGCTTAAAGAACTTAAAAAAAGATATAAAGATGTTTTGTTAAAATGTGCTTATTTAAATGCTATTGCTTTGGCGGTTATGTGTCCTGTGCATGCTTCGGCAGCAACGATTGAAAATCCTGTTGATTCAACTGCTCTATTAGAAGCGTTGTCAAATGGGAATAGAGTTACTTTAAATAATGCTGCCACCTATTTAATTGAGGGAAGTTCTATTTTATATTTTGGTCCCCGGATACCTTCAACAGTTGATGGAAATGGCGGTATTTTAAACATTGTTTCAGGTGATGTTTCAATTTTGAATTCTGAAGTAACAAATTTTAGGGATTCAATTGTTTTAGGAGATGGTGGCGCAATTTATAATGCAGGGAGCTTGCAAATTTATCAAGGTCTTTTCCAGGCAAATCAAGCAAATAACGGTGGGGCGATTTATAATACTGGAAATTTAACATTTAAAGATGCATCACAATTTGGAACAAAAGATGAAAGTTCCACAAATAAAGCAACAAATGGTGGCGCGATTTATAATGTTGGAGCGATGAATTTTATGAATATCGCAAGTTTCAGCAGCAATACCGCATCAGATAATGGTGGAACGATTTATAATGCAGGTGGTGTTGTTCAAAATGGCGTTGTATCCTCTTATGGTATGATTTTTAATGATGCAACAACAGAAAAAAAAGGGGTTGTTTTTCTTTCAACCTCAACAAGTGAGAAAGATGCAACAAATGGTGGGGCCATTTATAATACGGGAACAATTAAGTTTGATTCAAAAGTCTCTTTTGGTAGTGTCGCTGAGAATGTGACCCGTGGTAAAAGAGTAACAGGAAATGGTGGCGCTGTTTATAATGCTCAAGGAGCGGTTATTGATTTTTTGAATGATGTTTCTTTTATTGGAAACGGTTATTATTATACGGCGGATGCAACACCTGTTTTAAAGGTTATCACTCAAAAAGGTGGTGCTGTTTATAATGAAGGTATTCTTAATTTTAATAATGTGTCGTTTGGTGATAAGTCTGATGCTGGCGCTGGCAACCAAGTAACAGGGAGCGGTGGTGCTATTTATAATACGAGTAGTGGTGTTTTAAATGTAACTGGAACAAGCCTTTTTTCTGGGAATATTTCAAAAGCAACTGGTTCAGATATGGGCGGTGGTGCGATTTATAACCAAGGAACTGCAACTGTGAACAATGCTGAGTTTTTAAACAACCTGGCGTCAAAATGGGGTGGGGCATTGCATGCAGCAAGAGAATCGCAAACAACGTTTACTGGTAGCTCTGTTACAGTTAATGATCAAACGATTGAAGGGGGATATACAAAGTTTTCTGGAAATCAGGCCCTATATGGTGGTGCGATTTATACAAAAGGTTCGATTAATTTTAATGCCGGGCAAACCATTTTTGAAAATAATAAAGCAACAAATGGTGGTGGCGGCGCCATTGAAGTGAATGGAACTGCTGTTCTTAATTTTTTAAACTCGGTTTCTTTTGTTGGAAATACGGCAACAGGAAATGGTGGCGCTATTAACAATACAAGTGGAAAAATGTTTTTAACCAATGCTTCTTTTTCTGAAAATATTTCAAAAGCAACGGGTTTAGATATGGGCGGTGGTGCGATTTATAACCAAGGAACAGCAACTGTGAACAATGCTGAGTTTTTAAACAACCAGGCGTCAAAATGGGGTGGTGCGTTGCATGCAGCAAGAGAATCGCAAACAACATTTACTGGTAGCACTGTTACAGTTAATGATCAAGAGATTACAAATGGATACACAAAGTTTTCTGGAAATCAGGCGTTGTATGGTGGTGCGATTTATACAAAAGGATTGATTGATTTTAATGCCGGGCAAACCATTTTTGAAAATAATAAAGCAACAAATGGTGGTGGCGGCGCTATTGAAGCCAATTCTGGAGCAGTTATCACATTTTTAAATTCAGTTTCTTTTGTTGGAAACACGGCAACGGGAAATGGAGGGGCAATTTCAAATGCCTCTGGTGTCATTTCATTTAAAGGTGGTGTTTCATTTTCTGGAAATATGGCTAATGGACAAAAAAATGATATCTATATGTCAGGAGGTAATGTTGTTTTAAATTTTGGAGATGCTGAATCAACAGCAGTTCAAACAACAGCTGATGAATTGATAACTGAAGGTGGAATATCTGGAAGTGGAATAATAAACAAATATTCAGCAGGTTCATTATTCTTGTCTTCAAAAGACTATTTTAACGCAAATTTAACGCAAACGGCATTACTTGGCGTGTCTCATTCAAACAACGCCGGATATACTGGAACATTTAATCAATATAATGGAACAACTTATGCTAATAGTACTCAATTTTTTAAAGGCACAAACAACATTTATGGTGGACAATTAGTCACAAAAGGTGAAAAATTAAATTATTATGCTGCTGTTTCAAAAAATGGTTCTTTGACGCATACGGCAGTTGAAACCAATACAGGATACAATATTGTAAACGCCAATGCGCTTGAATTATATGGGGATAGTGATGCTTCATCATCTGCCAGTATAACGTTTGTTAATGGCAATTACCAAATGTTTTCAGATATGGGTACTGGAACAAGTGAAGATATAATCAGCTTTCAAAATGCTACGGTGCAGGTTAAAGGAAGAAGTGATTATGGAACCAGTTATTTGGGTGAAACATATCAGTTTGATGCTAATTCGATTGTTGAGGCTAGAACAGATGAAAATGCTATCGAAGACATTAAATTTCAAAATATGTCTGGTAGTGGGGCTGTTTTTGCTTTTAATGTCCTGATGCAAGAAAATAATGGAACAATTAGTTTCTTATCTGATACATTAACATCTGATACATCATATACATTTACATTAAATCCTGAATTAATTAATTATGGTTTTGATTTGGGACTTTTTGCTGATGGTGGAACATATCAAATAGATGTATTAAAAGGCAATGCACAGTTTATTTCTGCCCCTGATTTTGCCTTTACAAATGGATTTCAATATAATATAGATTTGTCTGATAATGGGCAATCAATTATTTTGAAGAACATCATTCGGGCAAGTGATGATCTGTATGCAGTAAATGTTTTTGACGGGAATAGTTCTTTTATTCCTTCCTCTTCGCAAACGTATGTAATGGAGAATGGTGATTTAGGTGTAACAGGATATGGTCAAAAGATAATATCTGGGGAGGCTCCAACTGATTCATCAACAACACCGGTAAGCATTATTAATGCAAATACATATAATATGTTTAATCTTGTTCAAGATACAAGTGGTGAAAATCAAACAACAACTCTGTTGGTTAAGGATTTGAAAATTGAAAATGCTGGTTTGGTTTTGTCTAGTGAACAAGGATCAGGAAATGCTGAATTTAATAATGTGATAATCAATAATTCTGGTGATGATAATAATATTGTCATTCAAAATGGAGCAACACTTTCTTTAACAAATGTTTCTGTAACAGGCACAAAAGGTGAAATTGTTAATACAGGACGTTTAATATCGAATAACAGCTCTTTGTTAGGTGTAAGAAATAATTCTTCATTATTGGTTACAGGTGGATCAATTGAAACATTAGAAAATAATGCAGGATCAAACAGTTTAGCCACATTAAACGGAACAGATTTGAATACATTAACCGTTAATGGTGGAACAGTTGATTTGAAAGCAAATGCGTCAGATAAGGTAATTATTTCTGGTAACACAACAAATGCAGGTGTTGTTAAAGCTGATGGTGTGACTTTTGATAGCGTTTCAAATAGCGGTTCATTGACAGCAACGAATAATGTGTCGATGAAAAGTGTTGTTAATTCAGGTGAATTGACTGTTACAGGTGGATCAATTGAATCATTTGAAAATAATGCAGGATCAAATAGTTTAGCCTCATTAAATGGAACGGATATTCAAAAAACATTAAATATTATTTCTGGTGAGGTGACATTACTTTCAAATGTGGCTGGTGATGAACTTGTTGTATCAGGGGTTACAACAGTTTCAGATGTGTTAAATATTCAAGGTTCTGAAACAGTTCAATTGAATGGAGTTACTGGAACAGGTATAATTAACAATGTTGGTAAATTGAATTTAATTAAGGGAACAAGTGCAAAGAATAACACTTTTTCTGGTCAGTTTATTCAGACAGCTGGAACAACCATTGCTTCAAGTGAAGATTTTTTCCAAGGGGGTTCTTCTAATAATATAATTAAAGGTGGAACGTTGGAAACTTCTGGAGCTACATTGGGATATGGTGCAACGGCAACATCAAATGGAATTATTCGTCATACGGCAAGTGGAACGCAACAACAAAATGCCAATAAATTGGTTATATCCAGCGCAGAAAATGGGAATGCTACCATTGAATTTGTTCGTGGTAACTATGCCATGGCAGATATGGGGGGAGATGTAAATAATAACGCGAATGATATGGTTCGTATTAACAATGGAACAGTTAAATTAACTGGTTCTTCTTATGAAGGTGAAACATATACATTCGTTAATAATTCAACGATTTCATTGCAAGAAAATCAAAACCGATATAACAATGTTAGCATTCAAAATGCTTCTGGTTCAGCAATTGGTAAATTTGATTTAGGTTTAACAGTGGATGCAACGGGTTCTGGTATTGTTGCCAAATCTGATAAATTAACTGTTGTTAACGCGACTGATGATAGTTTTAAAATAACAGGGATTCATTTTAATCTTGTTGTTGATAGTAAGGTAGCAGATAGTGGTTTAAATAAAGAGTATACTGTTCAAGTTTTGAGTGGGGAAGCGGAGTTTGATAATATTCCTTCAACGGATTTAGCTTCTTATATCGCCCAGACAAATGCTTATTCTTATGTGACACAACTTGTTGAAAATGAAACAGATTCATTGCTTCAATCTGTTAAATTTAAAGCTGTTGGATTGACTGATGATAAAACATTGTCTCATATCAACCAATATAATGGCAACAGTGCTTTTTATATGGATGTAGCTTCTGGAAATACCTCAGGAGTTGTTGAATATACTGTTGGTGCTGGGTTAGGCAAAACAGGTGAGGGAGCAAAGAATATTTATGGTAAATCAACAGATGCTACTCAAAGTGTTATTAATGCGGTTGGTTACGATTTGTTTGATGTTCAATCAAGTTTAACTAAATTAACAGTTCAGGATTTGACAATTAAAAATGCTGGATCTGTTTTAAAAACAGCTTTAGGATCAGGAGAAACAATTTTTAATAATGTTATAATTAATAATTCGGCAGATAAAGCAATTGAAAATGCATCACAGTTAACATTAACAAATGTTCAAATAACAGGAACTGGCGGTTCAATTTCAAATGATGGAACGTTAATGGTGAATGGCGAAAGTTCTTTAAAAACAGTGAATAATAATGCTCAATTGCAAATGATAGGTGGAATGGTTTCTTCTGTTGAAAATAAAAATGCAAATGCTACAGCATTATTTAGCGGAACGGATGCTTCATCTTTGACTGAAGTTCAAACAATGAATAATACTTTGGGTCAGGTGAGTTTTAATTCTTATTCAACCGTTCAAACATTGAATAATAGTGGAACTGCCTTTTTAAATGATGATTCAGAAGCAGATATTGTGAATAATGATAACGTATTAACAGCAGAAAAAATGGTGATTAACACGCTTAATAACAACTCACTTGGGGAAGCGGTTTTAACCCAAACAACTGTCACCGAATCTGTTTCAAATAAAGGAAAACTAACATTAACAAACGTTTCGGCTCAAGGATTAATTTCAAATGAAAAAGAGTTGACTCTTGTTGATATGCAAACAGAGGCAACAATTGAAAATAAATTAGGAGCATCCCTTCAAGTGAAAGGAGATGTTTCTTTAACTGGAAATGTAACCAATAATGCTGATATGACCGTTGAAGAGGGAAGTGTTTTATCACTGACACAACCGTTAGATGGTAATGGAACGCTTTATATGAATGATTCCATTTTGAATGTGTCATCTTCCTTTAAAACTGAAAATAGTTTGGTAAGTCATAACATGATTTTAGGTGACAGTGTTCAAGAGATTTCTGTGGCTGATTTTGAAGTTTCTTCAAACTCTCAATTTGATTTGGGAACAGTTCAAATGACATTGAACCAATTGTCTTTAGGAGAAGGTTCAACGATTTCTGTTACGTTAAACGGCTTATCTGAACATGCCGTTGTTAAAGGACAGCAAATAAATTCAGCTGCTGCCGCTGTTCTTGATTTAAATTTAGGAGATAATTTCGAAGCTGGTTTATATCAAATCTTCTATATGAATGAGATTATGTCATTGCCTCAAGTCAATTATAACGGCGATGATTACCAAATTTTGGATATGAAGGATGGACGTTATTCTTTTATTTCAACAAATTCAAATGAGGTAGCTTCAACCTTTGGATCTGATGAAAACGAAACAAAGGCTATTCTTGCTTTGCATAAAGGCACTTCTGAAAATCAGGAATTTAACAAAATGCAAGCAGAGTTGATTGATTATCTGCAATCGGATAATAAAGAGGCAAAACAAAAGGCTGTAGAGTCAGTGAATGCTGTTGGTGGTGATATAAAACCGATTATTCAAACAGTTAGTTTTGAACATTTTAATTCAATTTCAAATGCTGTTCAAACACAATCGGTTAAAGCAATGAATGCAAAAACTGGCAGAGCAGGTGGTGATGAAGCACCAAGATCTGTTGTTTGGGGAAAAGCTTTTTATTCCCATACAAAAAATTCATCAAATGGGAATTATAAGATTAATGGAACAGGAGGCATTTTGGCTCTTCAAACACAGGTGACGGATTCATTGATTCTTGGTGCCGGTTATTCTTATTCTCATGCCGATGTGAAACAAACATTCAGAGAAACGATTGCTCAAAACAATGCTGGTTTTATTTATTTGAAATATCAACCATCAAATTGGTTTGTTGATGGAATTGCAAGTTATATGCGTGGTCAGTATGAAGAAGATAAATATATTCTTTCAACGAGCGCAAGTGCCAATTACAATGTTGATGTGTTAGGTCTTCAAGGTATATTGGGTTATGATTATACGTATAAAAATCTTGTGTTGACACCGAAATTTGGATTAAGTTATATGCGCTTGAATCAAGAAGCATATACTGATTCACTTGGTACAACAGTTGATAATTTATCATCTGACTATATGACGGTTATGTTGGGATTAGATATAGATGCACCAATGAAAACGGTTAAAGGATTTAAAGTTCGCCCAATGGCAGGAGTGATGTTTGGTTATGATATTATTACAGATGATATGTCAGTTACCAACACACTTTCTAATGGGGCGAGTTACACTGTTAAAGGTGAAGCTTTGGATCGCTTGAGCTCAACGGTTACAACCGGTCTTGAAGCCGAATTATCTGACCGAACAAGTTTGAAACTTGAATATTCTGGTACATTCAGAAAAGAGTATCAGGATCACTCTGGAATGCTTAAACTTGAAATGCGTTTCTAACCAGTATCTAAAGGCGATTTCTCATCTTTAAGTAGATGTTAAGTCGCCTTTAGTTATTTACTTATAGGAATCATTTCGGAAAGGGCGGTTATAAAAAGTTTTAAACTGTAATTTTAAGATAGAGGATGACTTTATATTTATCTGACCATATCTAAACTTTGTAGATATTATTCCTATCCTAGAATCTTTCTCTTTTAAAGTCTTTTTATTAAATGAACTCTGAATGGATGTTTTAAACAGTAAAAAAAGCAATCATTTGATTGCTTTTTTTTAATTATATCAATAGATTATAATTTTCTCTTAACTTATAACTTTAAGAGAAAATTAAAAGATATTTTTTTTAAGAAGCTTCTTGAGTTTCGATAAGACTTTGAGGGAGGCTTTGGATATTGAGTTCGCCACCATCAATTTCAGAATTAGTGTTTTCCGTTATACCACGCAGTTTTCTTGCAACAGCTCTTGTTCTGGTATCTGCTTCATCAATGGTTTTATAAGCTTGTTCCAAATTGCGTTTAACCTTTTCAATCCAAGAAAGGTATTTTTCAAATTCTGTTTTCACTTCACTTAATGTTTTCCAAACTTCGCCTGAACGTTTTTGAATGGCAAAAGATCTAAATCCCATTTGAAGGGAATTTAAAAAAGCACCTAAGGTAGATGGTCCAGCAATAGAAATGCGATATTTTGATTGAATTTCACTTGAAAGTCCGGGTTTTTTCATGACTTCAGCATAAAGCCCTTCTGTTGGCAAAAACATAATGGCAAAATCGGTTGTTTTAGGTGGATAAATATATTTACTTGAAATGCGTTTAGCTTCTAATTTAATGCGTTTTTCAAGTTCATTTGAGGCAAAGTCAATTTGCGTAGCATCACCTTTGTCTGAGGCTTCAATCAATCGTTCATAATCTTCGATAGGAAATTTTGAATCAATGGGAATAAGAACATCACCGTCAGGTAATTTTACAGCAAATTCAACAACTTCCGCAGATCCTTCTTGAATATGTGCATTTTTAACAAATTGATCAGGAGAAAGCATTTGTTCAAGTAACGAACCTAATTGTACTTCTCCCCATGTTCCCCTTGTTTTAACATTTGTAAGAACACGTTTTAGCCCACCGACATCTGATGCAAGTAATTGCATTTCACCTAATCCCTGGTGGACTTTTTCCAAACGTTCTGAAACTTGGGAAAAAGATTCACCTAAACGTTTTTCAAGTGTGACATGCAGTTTTTCATCTACCGTTTCACGCATCTGATCTAATTTTAAAGAGTTTTCAGTTGTCATTTTTGTTAGTTGCATTTCAACGGATTGGCGAATGGAATCATTGAATTGTAATAATGATTGAGCAAGCTCTTGACGAAGCGCTTTTGCATCTTCTCTTGATATTCGTTCTAATCGTTCAATTTCAGTACTCAAGGATATATTTTTTTTATTGCTTGAAAAAAACTTTAAGCAAAGTGTGAAAATTAAAAGTGTTAAAATAATGCCAATCGCTCCGGCAAAATAAAGAAAAACCTGTGCCTGCATAAAAATCCCCTTTACATTGATTAATAAAATTATATATAGTGTATCAAAGACGAGAAAAAAAACAATGCTTTTTTTGTGAGGAGCAGTTATGAAAAGTATAAACCATTTATTTAATTTGTTTTTTAATTTAATTAAGTGGCCGATAGCCGTGTTAATGGTTATTTTACTTGTACCTTCTTTTTATGCTGATTTGATCGCTATTCAAAAATTAACAAATGTGGATGTTTTAATTGAATTTTTTCTCCCTTTTGGTGTAACGGCTGTTCTATTTCTTTTTATGCCAATGTTGGCCGGTTCTTTTTTTGCTATCATGGAACATGAGTTGACCCATATGCTTTTTGCCGTTTTAACATTTCATAAACCCAAAGGTTTAGATGTGAAACAAGATGTTGGTGGGTCATTTTCTTTTGAAGGGAAGGGGAATTGGCTTATTGCTTTGGCTCCATATTTTTTCCCGACATTTTGGTTTTTTATTGTTTTATTGATGCCGATTTATAAAGCTGTTATGGGAAATTTACCAGAGTTTTATCTTTCTTTATTGGGTGTTTTTTTGGGGTATAATTTTATTGTAACATGTCTTTCCATTCATCCCAAACAAACGGATTTTAAAGTTGCGGGTTATCCTTTTACCTTTTGTTTTTTACCGGGTATCTCTTTTTTAAAGTATGGCCTTGTTTTTTGTTATTCCGTTAAGGGATGGTCAGGGGTTGAGGCTTATTTAAATCTTGTATGGCATCGAACGGAAGTTTTTTTGCAACCTATTTTATCGTTAATTTAAAAAAAACAATAATAATCCTTGCTTTTTGGTAAGAAATTTTGTATTTTATCTCCTGCTAAATTGGTTTATTTAAAGGAGAAATATTTATGCACCAATACAGAACACATACTTGTGGCGCTTTAAGAGCCGAAAATAAAGGTCAAACAGTTCGTTTATCCGGTTGGATTCATCGTAAACGAGATCACGGAAATTTATTATTTGTTGACCTTCGAGATAATTATGGCATCACACAATGTGTTTTAGATACGTCAAGCGATTGTTTCCCTGTGTTGGAAAAAGTTCGTCCGGAATCAGTTGTTAAAATTGATGGAACGGTGATTTTGCGTGAACCTTCAACGATAAATCCAAAAATGCCGACAGGGGAAATTGAAGTTCAGGTTTTATCTGTTGAAGTGTTATCTGAAGCAGAAGTATTGCCAATGCAGGTTGTTGCAGATACGGCTGATTTATCTGAGGAACAACGTTTAACTTATCGTTTCTTGGATTTAAGACGCGAAAAACCACATGCAAATATTTTGCTTCGTAATGCTTTTGTTCGTTCAGTTAGAGAAAGAATGTGGAAGGCTGGTTTTAGCGAATTTCAAACACCGATTTTAACCGCTTCTTCACCGGAAGGGGCTCGTGACTTTTTGGTCCCATCACGTTTGCATCATGGAAAGTTTTATGCTTTACCGCAAGCACCACAACAATTTAAACAATTATTAATGGTTTCTGGTTTTGATCGGTATTTCCAAGTTGCGCCTTGTTTCAGAGATGAAGATGCCAGAGCGGATCGTTCACCAGGTGAATTTTATCAATTAGATATAGAAATGTCTTTCGTGACACAGGATGAAATTTTTGCAACTGTTGAGCCGATTATTCAAGGATTATTTGAAGAATTTGCGCCGACTGCTGCGGTAACTCAGGCACCGTTTGTTCATATTCCGTATTTGGAATCAATGTTAACATACGGGACGGATAAGCCTGATTTAAGAAACCCTCTTTTAATTAAAGATGTTTCAGCTGTTTTTGAGGGATCAAATTTTGGTTTATTTGCCTCAAAAGTTGCAGAAGGTGGCTTTGTCAGAGCAATTAAAACACCAAATACGGCTGCTCGTCCACGCAGTTGGTTCGATAAAATGAATGCTTTTGCAGTTGAATCCGGTTTTGGTGGATTAGGATATATCTCTTTTGCTGAAGATGGAAATAAAGGTCCGATTGCCAAGAATTTGGATGAAGAAAGAATTCAAAAATTAATTGAAATGACCGGTGCTCAAAAAGGTGATAGTGTTTTCTTCATTTGTGGTAAAGGTGATAAAGTTGTTAAATTTGCTGGTCAAGTTAGAACATTACTTGGTCAAGAATTGGATTTAATTGAAAAAGGCGCATTTAAATTCTGCTGGATTGTTGATTTCCCAATGTATGAGCTTAATGAAGAAACCGGGGCCCCTGAATTTTCACATAACCCATTCTCTATGCCACAAGGGGAAATGGATGCTTTATTGAACAAAAATCCGCTCGAAATTATGGCTTACCAGTTTGATATGGTTTGTAACGGATATGAAATTTTATCAGGCGCTATTCGTAATCACAGACCGGATGTTATGTATAAAGCTTTTGAAATTGCAGGATATGGTCCGGAAGTTGTTGAGCAAAAATTTGCCGGTTTGCTTAATGCCTTTAAATTTGGCGCTCCGCCACACGGTGGTTGTGCTTTTGGGATTGATAGATTAGTTATGTTATTGACCGACGAGGATTATATCCGTGAAGTTATTGCTTTCCCACTTACCCAACAAGGTCTGGATTTATTAATGAAAGCGCCGGCTGAGGTTACTGAAAAGCAATTAAGAGAATTGCATATCAAGATTAGATAAATCTGTTTATTTAATAAAATATCCCCGTCAATTCTGATGGGGATATTTTTATTGGAGCTTATCGCTTGGTTTCTAATTAAAATAAAAGCCCCTTAAGAAAAGAGGCTTTTTAACTGACTTTTAATCATTAAGATTTTACCCATCTTCTAAGTGCAATAAAGCAGATACCGAAAGTAAAAGGGAAATTACAGCTGGGCCCCATGCAGCTAAAAAGAAAGGCAGATTTTGGCTTAAACCAGCAACTCCAGAGATTTGACCTAATGAGTAAAGCAAAAATCCACATAAAACAGCAGAAACAATTCTAAGAAGAGTTTTTCCTTGTCGCATGGTGGCTGGAAGCGAGAAGACTGCCGCAATGAAAAGCATGGCAAGCATTGTTATAGGATAAGCAATCAGTTGATGAAAATACATTTGGTGAACATTGGTTGAAAATCCTGATTCTTTTAAAAAATCAATAAATTTTGGAAAACGCCAAAAAGACATTGTTCTTGGTTCATCAAATCTTTCTAAAATTTGATTTAGAGAAATATTGGTTTGTATACTTTCTACCTGTTTAGCATAACTGTCCGCTAAAATAGGATCGATAATGAATGCGTTTGGAAGGGTGAGTGTATTGTTTGAAAGAAGACCATTTTCAGCTTCAATTTGTCGTAACAGTTGATCTTTTTTATCCAATTCAAAGATAGAAATATTATCTAAAATAACAGCGTTTTTTTCCTGTCTGACGCGAGAGGCTCTCACAACTAAAGTTTGATTTTCTTGCGCATCTCTGAGCCAAAGTCCTTTTTCTGTCCATGAAAAAGGAGTTGATTTTGTTAATCCAATTCTTTCTTCAAGTCGTTCGTATCTTTTGGCTGTTAGAGCGGAAAATGGACTAAAAATTGTTACATCAAAAACGCCGATAAGTAAAACAAAAGTAACAATTGGAACCATAAAATTCCAGGCAGAAAATCCTACTGCTCTCATAACCGTTAATTCAAGAGACGCACTATATTTTAAAAAGAAAATAATTCCGGAAATTAAAACAATAAACGGAAAAATAATATGAATCATTTGTGGCGATTTTAAAAAGGCTAAGGCTAAAATATCCAGAAATGCAATATTTTCACGTTTTGATGCAATTCTTAATAATTCAACTGTATCAAACAGCATGATGATCACAGCTAATGAAAAGAGTGTTGCAAAAAAGATTAATGAAAAATGTTTTAAAATATACCTAAATAAAATTAAATTCATTTTCTTAAGCCCAAAAAGAATGGATTAAACATCTGTTTTTTTAACGTAACAAAAGAATTTTGTCAAGCGTTTCAAAGATCGTTTCCTGACTTTTTGCAATAACCATTTATGCAGTCAGCTTCCTCTGAAGAACAATCTTTAGTCGTTAAACATAGTTCAGGTTCCTTCATGTGATAATATGGAGAATAACTGTATAATTCGAAATAGAAGTGAACATCATTTTTAAGTTTTTGAAAGCATATAGAGCTATTGGCACCGAAAAATGTTTCTTGATTATTAACAAAAAGACGCATTTGAAATGGTTTTTTATTTTTAATTATGAAATGACATAAAAAAGGAGATATATTTTTTAGATGTGCTTCTGCAAAATTATGATGATCAAAATAACTTTGGTCAGTTGTTCTGAAATAAGTTATATGAGTGGGAATAGATTTTAATTTTGTTATTATAACAGGATTTTCAATTGAGTTATCAGATATCTCAGACAGAGATTTTTCTACCAAACGAGTAGTATCTTGAAGAATATTTTCAGATTTTTTTGCTGTTGAATATAAAAATAATATTCCGCTGAATGCGAAAATAAAAAATAGTGATATAAAAATAAGAGAGAGTTGTTTTTTCATCCTAAAAATCCTTGTTTGTTTTTTTTTGAGGGTATCTAAAATAATCATAAATGTCAAATGCTTTTTAATAAACTTGGCTTGCTAATTTTTTATTTTTGTGATAGCCTGTGTAGAAAGCTGATTAAATGGATAATATAGGTGAAACATGCTTGAAAAAATTAAAAGATTAATTGCTGAGGGTAAAAATTTAAATGAACCGAATGAACAAGGTGAATTTTTATTACATAAAGCGATCAGGGAAAAAAATTTGGATGCTGTTTCACTGTTAATTCAAGCTGGTGTAAATGTCAATCAGCTAGATGATTTTGAAAATTCCCCATTGATGTTGGCTTCTTGGGAAAATGCGCAAGATATTGCAACGCTTTTATTAA
Organism: Alphaproteobacteria bacterium; assembly: GCA_017647405.1. Taxonomy (GTDB): domain Bacteria; phylum Pseudomonadota; class Alphaproteobacteria; order CAAHEQ01; family UBA3637; genus RGIG4140. The sequence continues at coordinate 23,904 of JAGCKR010000019.1, read as the reverse complement.
AAAATGGAGCCATTATTGATGCTCAAAATAAAGGCGCCTTGACACCGTTTCTTGTCGCCGTTTGGCAAGGTAATAAAGAAATTGCTGATGCTTTATATCAGGCTGGTGCTGATATTCAAAAGGCGAATTATGAAGGAGAGACAGCACTATTATTAGCTGTAAAGAAAGATAATTTAGCCTTGGTTAATAAATTACTTGAGATGGGGGTTGATATTCATCATCAAAATAATGAAGGTATGAATGCTTTAATGTTGGCATCTTTTTTGGGGTATAGCCAGATGAGTAAATTATTGCTCAACAATGGGATTGATGTTAATCAGATAAGTAAAGATGGAAACACGGCATTAATGTTGGCTTCTGGTGCCGGAAAATTGGATATTGTGAAGTATTTGGTTGAAAATGGGGCTGATGTATCGAAAAAAAATAAAAGAGAATTGACCGCCGCCGAAATAGCGGCAGAAAAATCACATAAAGAAGTTTTGAATTACTTTATTGATTTGTTAGGAGAAAATATTCTTTCGCCAAAATATAAGAAATTACCAAAAAGATTCTTGAGTGCTGTTTCTAAGGGAAAGTTGGATATTGTTAAGCAAATGATGACCGGAGGAATAGATATCAACACTACAGATGAAAATGGGACAACCCCTCTTATGATTGCTTCTTTTGAAGGGCATGAACCATTGGTAACCTATTTTATTGATATGGGAGCAGATTTAATGAAAAAGGATTATCGTGGAAAAATAGCACTTGATTATGCTGTTCAAAATGAAAAATATGAAATTGCCAGATTATTAAAAGAGGCGTGCGAAAATGAAAAAAGAAATCCTCGCATTTTTCAGATCATCCAAAAAGGGAATGCTAATCATTTAAAACAATTGATAGAATGGGGGATATATGTTAACGTTGAAAATGAAGCCGGTGAAACCCCTTTAATGGTTTCTGTATTAAAAAATGATTTGGAAATGATGAAATTATTATTGGAATCTGGTGCTGATCCGTTTCTTCAAAATAAAAAAGGGGAAGGGGTGTTAGATTTGATTGAAAAATCGGATGCCATACCTTTTAAAATGGTTCAAATGGTTTCTCTTTTGAAAGAATTTGGTGTTCCGATAAATCAGAAAATGAAAAAAAATAAACAAACAATTTTTGATATTATATTATCAAGGGTTAAAACGCCGGAGGAAGGAAAAATAATAAAAAAATTATTGCAATCTCTGGGGGCAAGAAGTGGACGACTTGCTAATAAAAATAAAGATAAATTAAGAGATTAAAAAAAAGAGGGATGAACCCTCTTTTTTTTATCTGACATTTGGAATAAAAATTTCAGCAAAAGCTCCCGGCGGAATTCGTTGCTTTGCATACTTAGGATTTGCCCACTCAATATTTCGTCTGGGAACTTCTGTTAATCTCAGTGCTTCATCAAAGAAACTTTCAGCCAATCTGTCATATCTTGTTGCATTCATGATATAAAGAATACAGGCCTGTCCTTTAACAACTCTTCCACATAATGGAAGTTTTTGTCTGATATCTTGATTTTTAACAAAATTTTGTAAACCTGTGCGGACAGGTTGCGAAGAACCACCAAACATCATGGCTCCAAGTAAAATTCCAAAAATAATTGCTCCAATTAATATGAATGTTAAATTTCTGGAATTTGATAAAAATGATTGAGCAGGGGATATAGGTGTTTCCTGATAAGACTGATTATTATGGTTTTGTGGTGGTCGTTCCTGTTGTTGTGGTATAGAATTTATTTGTTTTTGCATTTGACCTTGATCTTGTCTCACAGAACCTTGCGGATGTGTATATGGAGGAGTGTTTAACGGTCTTTGCCCCATTTGTCGTTGCGGAATCCCTGTTCTGGAAGGCATTTGACCTTGTCTTGCAGGGTGAGATGTACCGGCATGCATGGGGTGACCTTGAGGTGATGTTGGTCTATGCATAGGTGCGGTAGAACCTTGATGCGGTCTGTTTGCTTGGGGAGAGATTCCTTGCTGAGGCCTGTTTGCTTGAGGCGGAACGCCTTGAAGAGGCCTTTGTTGAAGAGGTCTGCCAGTTTGAGGTTGTTGACCTGTTCGTTGTTGTGTTGCAGAAGGTTGATTAACGGGTTTATTTTGTTCTGTCATTAATTTTCTCCTACCAAACGAATAAGTTTTAATTTTACCAAAATTAATAATTCGCCTCCAACAGCAATATTTGGTATACCAATGATCGCTAATTCATCATTTAGTGACGCTGTAACGTTAAATGATGAAATTTCGCCTTGTTGTGCATTGAGAGTAATAAGGGCATTTATTTTTGATTCAGAATCCATTTTAGGATTTATGCTTAAACTCACATGAGGTGCTTGTGAATCTTTAATGCCACACTTTGAAATATCGAAAAACATTCGCCAACCATTTGGAACAACACTGATGCCTTCACTTGTTAAGTGGGCAATGCTTGTTTTTTGAACGGTATTCAAAAAAGAGTTACTTTTTGCTGAATTATTTAAAACAAGTAATTTTCCTTGTAAACCGTTTGTTGCTGAAAAAACATTATTGTGACCATATTCATAAATGATCTTTCTCCAATCAGCAACAGAGTTTAATTGATATGTTTGAGTATCGGCAACAAGCATTTCACCGTTTGACTGAATACTTTCGATTAAATCTTTTACCGTTTTTTCCTCGGCTCTTGAAAGGGTTAAGCGTAAAACACCTTGATGCCAATCGGTTACAATATTTTCAACACCGGCACCACGTAAGGCATCTAATACACCTAAAATAACCAATCTGTTTTTTGGAAGGGAAATGGTGAAATCAGCTTGTCTTGAAATGTAAAGTTTTTTTGCAGCCTCATTATATGAGTAGAAAACTTCACCATTTTTACTTAAGGCTTCTACAACTGATTCTAAATCACCATAAACATTTTTTGCAGACAATGTTGGATAAACTCTATCTTGTGTGTAAACAGAAATTCCTGCTTCATCAACAAGTGTTTGAAGTGCTTCATCAAGAGCCTGATTTTTAAATGTATAACCATTTACTTCAAAACGAGGCATTGGATCAGACGGTGTTGTTTTTGACAGTTTAAAATCATTTAAATTAACCGGTATGGTTGTTGAAATATTTTTATTGTGTCCGCCATCAATTTTGCAACGATAGGGAGATTCCAAATCAAGTGTATTCAAATAAGAATTTTCAACTTTGTGTTGTTGAGGGGTAAACTGTTGTTGAATAATGCTATAAATATTATTCAATGAAGCAGTAGCCCCGGTTGAAATAAGAAATGTTGAAAGTAAAAAAATGGTGGAGATTTTTTTCATTTGTTTAAGTCCCTTTTTTTATTACGAAGCATTTTTTTTGTTAAAAGAAAAAGTCTTTTTCTTTTGTATACCAGTTTGATCTTTTTGTGAAGGGGGTATTTTTGTTTTTTCTGTATCAATTCCATCAAAAGGATCATCAAGCATTTCAAAACCATCAGGAGCTACGCCTAAAAGTTCTGGTTTATCTGATGTATCAAGAGCTCCAAGCATTTTTTTCAAATCATTAACATTTGTGGAGTCACTGATCAGATCTGTCAGTTCGCTTGGTAAATTGTCATAGGCTGTTTTTAAATCACTTTCAAGAGATTTTAAAAATGATTGTAATTGTTTGATACCATCTGGTCGAACTTGTTCAACTGCGGGATAATAAGTTGGTGACCCTAAAACAATTTCCAAATCTTTTTTTGTTTCTTCCATAATATCAATTAAAAAGCCATAATGTCGATAGCTGTATATTTCTTTATTTCCCAGAGAAATACAACGCGCATTGATCCAACATCTGACAGCCGTTAAAAAATCAATTTGGTGAAATACTTTTCTTGACATAAATTCTTCATTTGTTTCAGGCTGTTGCGGTTCATATACAGGTGTGCGCCAAAAAGGAGCTTCTTGATCCTCAAGTGAAACGAACTGTTCTTCGTTTTGGCTATCATCCGCATCTTGAATATATTCATTTTCGGCATAACTATGATCGGTATATGCATCATCATAATAACCGTTATCACTATATTCTTCTTGTTGATAATTTTGATCAGAATATTCTTCTAAATTATTTTCTTGTGTATAGGTGGTGTTATCATATGATGCATCGTCATAAGCATTGTCTTGATATGTATCTTGATAATATTCTTCGTTTTGATTGGAATATTCCTCTGATATATAGCCATTGTTCACATATTCTTCATCATAGCCAGTATATTCTTCTTGTTGATAATTATCTTCAGTATAATTTTCAGCTGCCGGCTCTTCATAATATTCGTTATTATCAGTAGTTGAGTATTCTGAACTTTCCTGAGTAAATGTATTTTCATCATATATCTCAGATTGGAGATTTTCAGCGGGATAATTTTCTTCATCAGCTGAGTATTCAGATGGGTCTGAAACCGGATGAGTTTCCTCAACAAAAGAAGTATCATCAATGAAGTCAGTTTCATTAACAGGGATGGTTTCTTGAATTTTTTTCTCTTGTTCTAATTTGTCCTTTAACTGTTGAATAACAGTTTCGCCGGCATTACCAAAAAATTTGAGCCAATAGTCTAATGTTTCAACACGTTCCGATACATGTTCAATATCAAGTGGCTCTTTATTGGAAAGATAAGATTGGATTTCTGTCCAAGCCAGTGAGGCGCCATTATATTGAAACGCATGATCTAGTTTTTCTTTTAAGCCATTTGGTAAATTGGGTAATGTTTGATAGATGGTTGATGTCCACTCATCACCCAATTCCTGTTTTGCGATTGCAACAAAATTTGAAAGAGACGCCTGATCCCCTTTATAAGAGGAAAGAGCTTCTAGTAAATTTGTTGTATTTGCCATTTTTTTTGTCCCCCAATATCCTCTTAATCTTGTTTTGAAATATCAAACTCTGAAAGCATTTCTATTTCATCATCTTCAAGTTCATCAAGTAGTGAATAGGTTTTATTTTTCTTGTCTGCGCCATATAAATCAAATTCATCACTAATGCCAAGCTCATCTAACAATGAAAAAGGTTTTTCTTGAACATCTGTTTTTGACACCGGTTTAAAAGGGTCAACGGTTTCTTTTGTTTCTACGGCCTCTTTTTCCAAAGAAGATAGAGTTTCATCTTTGATCTCATCTGATACTAAAGGTTCTTTTTCTTCAACGAGATTTGAATTCTGTTCTTCTTGAGCCACAAAAGAATCTGGTTCAAGTTGTTTTTCCTGAGTTGTTTCGACTATAGGTAATTTAGCAACTTCTTTTTTATTTTGTCGTTTTAATGATTTTTTCTCTTTTACGTCTGTTTGGGTTGAGTCTATGTTTTGTTCTTCTTTCGTTGTTTGTTGTGCCGCTTTTAAAGAGCTCAGTGCTTGACGAACAACACCGGTTGGACGTAACTGTTCTTGCATCGCTTGAACGGTTTTTGACAGTTCTTCAACAGTTTTTTGGAAAAGATCTGATTGCATCGTTACCATTTTTTCAAAAGCAGTTTCAAGCATTTCTCGTTGAATTTGAACTGATTTAGCAATTTGCTCGCTGCTTTCTTGTGGTTGAACAGCAAGAGTTCCTTCTGTATTAACTTGAATTGGTCTGTTAATAGCTTCACCCATTAACGTGATAGCGGATTTTAATTCTGCTGTTTGGTCTGATAAACTCTTTTTCAGAGAGTTTAATGTATCAGATAGAATTTGTGTTTGTTGAATAAGCGGTGTATGATCAATGGAAATATTTTGACCGCCACTTTCTCTTAATGGTGCGGTATAAATTTCATCTTCATCAGGTGAGGGCAGATAGCCTTGCTTTTTGGTGATAGTAAAATCGATATTATCTTGATCAAAAACTTTGCCTTGTTGTTTGTGAGCTAACAAGTAATCCAAATATTCGCGAACGGCCGGACCACCGATAATTGTTGGCAAAAAGGAGAGAACATCTTCAGAAGCATTCAGAAGTTCTTCATTATATTCGGCAACATAATCATCACGGAAAGCAGATAGTGCACGAAATTGGTTCACGAGGCGTTGTGCTGTTTTTATAACGGAACTTTCTTTTTCGCGTTTTTTAAGGGCAAACTTCGAAAGAATTTCTTTTTGGGCTTCTTCTGGAATTGGCTCAAAGATTGTCGGCATCGGAATATATTCTCGTTCCGGTAAATTATTTTCATCATAATCTATGCCATTTTTTGCCTCTTGCAGTAAAGCATCGTCAATGTTGTGCGCAAAGATATCATCTTCCGTTATATTTTGAAAAGGCGGTAATTCCTGTTCTGCCAAATCAGAAGGAGAAGCAAAGTTCTCATCTTCTGTTGGCATTGGATATGAATCCTTTAGAGTATCTGTCATAATGATTTCTCCTTATTTTTGTGATTTTTTGTCGGTCCCCTTTAGCTCATCATAATCATCACAACTCGATGCATTGATTCAAGCTCATTTGTTGACAGAATATTCGTTTGCTCCGTAATAGGAGAAAAAATTGTTGGTTGATCATTCCCATTTGTTCTGAAAACGCCAATTTTAACTCTGTCATTTTCAATTGGCAAAACACAGATATCTCCTTTGTTTGGTTTAACTTCCGGAGCAACAACCAAAACAGCATCGACAGGAACAGCGGGTCCTAATACCTGATTTTTTAACCGAATAGCATATAAATCCTTTTCATTTGAAAGTGTTGATGGGCAAAGAACAGAACCAATAGATTGTTTTTTGTTTACTAAAACTTGATCTCCTTCGGCTGGGAAGCCATAAATTGGAACTGAAAATTCTTGTGAATCGGCTGTTCTAACCATAAATCGGCTGACTGGAAGATCATTATATCCGCCTTTTGAGGTGAAAACACCGGATTTTCCATCAAGAGATTTTAATTCATCTAATGCTCCAGACATATCTAATTCATAAATTTTCAGTTGGAGATCTGTTTCGGAATAACCAAGTGCATGAGCAATATCTTTAAAAGTTTTTTCATCAACCTCGCGTTGGCCCATTTCAATGCGGTGGTAAACCGAAAGAGTCATTTTGGCGCCCTTGGCAACGTTATATAAAGTTAACCCTTTTTCTCCACGCAAATATCTTAAACCAGCACCCAATGTTTTTAAACCGGAGCCAGAGTTGATTTTTTGTCTGCGTTCTTGTTCGCGTTTCCATGCTTTTATAACTTCTGGTTGAGAAGAACGTTCACTAACGAAAAGAGATTCACTTGGGCAGTTTAAAAAAGCAGATATTTTCTTTAACTGAACATCATCAACGCGTCTGTATCCTTTTTCGATTTTTGAAATAGCAGATAAACTTAACCCTAAAGCATCAGCTAAGCTTTTCATCGTTTTACCTCGAACACGTCTGAACATTCTGATTTGGTTAGGGAAAATAATTTCTTCCATAGATAACTCCTTTTGTTTTTTGTTTTGTTTTTTTGACTATACACCAAAAAAACTTGAAAGAAAATAGACAAAATGAAAAATTTTGAAAATTTGGCGGTATAAGGGCATTTTTTTATAGCAAAGTATTTTTTTGCACAAAAAAAGTTTTTTGTGTTAAACTATAATAAGTATATGAATACAGGGGGGCAATATGACAGAAAAAACAGAACACTATGCATACGGTTTTAACGAAACAGATCTGTGACAGCAATGCAAAATGCTAGAGACAGATCTGTTTTGGATGAATATACCCCTTTTGAAACAAACCAGCTTGCAGTGATATCAGGTAATGAGGAAGCTATTGCTAAAACTGTTGGAAATGGTGTAATCAACGTGATTGAAAACAGAACCCCTGGTGTTGCTGGAGTGAAAGGGGTTGTTCATGCGGGTGAAAATGCATATCAGGCATCACAGTTGCATGATTCACTTTGGTATGGTGTTGGTGGAGCCTTGCGTGTTGATGAACTATCAGAAAGGGTTACGTCTGAACGTAAAACAACGCTTGAAGCGATTTGGTCGTTTTTTTCTTGGATAGGCAAGTCAATTGTTTCAGGAGTGCGAGCAATCGTTCCATTTTTTGGAAGTGCGGTAGATGCAACCAATATGTCAAAAGTTGTTTACGATGCTGCAACTGAAATTTTAATGTTGATTTTGACAGAGAAGATTTACAAGAGATTATTCATGTTGATGATGAGGACCTTATGCAAAAAGCAGCAAAATTATTGGATCAAAATAAAGATGGATAGTTGGATGTCTTAGAGCTTTCTGCAGCAAAAAAGTTATTGGATATAAACAATGATGGTACTGTTTCTCAATCGGAAATTGATGCTCGTGGTGGTATTGAAGGGGCATTAGCTTTTATTCAGACGCATCATAAAGAAGCCGTTGATGAAGTAGAATATGATGGAGGTAACTTTGCCAGATATAATTTAATGCGGACGCTTGGTAATGCTTCTGCTCAGGTTATAGGAGAGCGATTTGAGGAACTTGATCGGAATAATGATGGAGAGGTTTCTCGGCATGAGTATCGAACTGCGCTTGGTCGTTTGGATACAAATAGAGATGGTACGGCATCTCGAGAAGAAGTATCGGCTTATAAAGATGATCCAAATGCAGCTTTTGATGTTATGGTTGGGTATAGGCAATCTCAAGGGCGATAGTTTTATGGATATCTCTTGCAGAAAGACTTGTTTCATTGTATAATAGAAAAAGAGAGGTAGAAAGGGGGATGAATGAAAAAGCCTGAAAATCATCAAGCATATGGTGAAAGTGAAACGGATACTCTGACTGCTATGAGGCAAGCGCGGAGTGGAAACTCTTTTACGCAAGCGCTCAGTTTTGATGTTGATGCTAAAAAACTTGCAAAAGGAGATATTGTTGAAATTGGGAAAGGTCTTGCGAACCGTGCTGTTCAAGAAGCAAGGAATACCCCTGGATTTAACACTGTTTCGGGTGTTGGTGATGTTGTATTGGAAGGTTATCAAGCAGGGCAACTAAATGCTTCTGTGATGAGTGGTATTGAAGGGGCTACTGGAACAGATGAATTTTCTGAAATTGTTAATTCAAAAAGGTTGTCCTTTTGGGATAAAATAGGGGAAGGATTATCTTGGATAGGTGGCAAAATTTCCGGTTTTTTTGGTGCGCTTATTCCATTTGGAAAAACTTTGGAAGATACAGTAAGTACGGCTCAATCAACTTATCAAATGAGAAAATTGCTGAGTAACGATGTTGATTTTGATAGAGAAGCTTTACAGGAAACATTTCATGTTGAAGATGAACAGATTATACAAGGCATTGCCGCTGATTTAGATCAAAATAGAGATGGGCGTGTGGATATGTTAGAGCTGAATAGTGCCAGAAATTTGTTAGATGCGGATAAAGATGGTAATATTTCTCAATCGGAAATTGATGCGCATGGAGGTCTTAGTGGGGCATTAGCTTTTATTCAAGCTCATCATAGAGAAGCTATTGATGAAGTAGAATATGATGATGGCAATTTTGCCAGATATAATTTAATGAGAACACTTGGAGATGATGCTGCCGGCGTTATTGGGGAAAGATTTCAAGAGCTTGATGTAAATAATGATGGAACAGTTTCTAGAGATGAATATCGAACGGCATTGGGAAGATTAGATGTTGATGGAGATCACTTTATTTCTGCATCTGAAGTAGAAGCATATAGGGATAATCCTGATTTAGCATTTGATGTGATGACTGGACGACGAGAAGCGCCGGCACCTTCAGGAGGACTTTCTGCAACATTGGCAGCAAGCAGTGAAGAAATTTCTCAAAATGATAGAACAGAGCCTCTTCCAATTTTGGATATGAGTAGAGGAGATCGATAAAATTTTATTTGTATAAAATTATAAAATATGATATAATATAGACACTAAGTTTATTTGATAGGAGTTTAAAATGGGTATTGGGACAAAAAATAATAATCCGGGATGTATCAGATCCGGCAATGGTTACGCAAAATATGCAACGTTAGAAGAGGGGTATACGGCTTTAAATTCGCTTTTATATCGAAGATATGATCGTATGACTTTAAAGGAAATGTTTGCCATGTATGCTCCCAGTAGCGATGGCGGTAATAATCCTTCCAAATATGCGCGTGATGTTTTAGCTTATTTAAGAAATCAAGGATATGATATTGATTTTAGCACAAGGCTCGATTTTTCTGATCCAGAGTTTAGAGCGGCAATGACAATGGCCATTTCCAAAGAAGAAAATGGTTCAGTTCTTGGAGGGGAAGAATTAGCGCTGCGTGCTGCAAGAAACTATAATCCGGATACTGATACGAGAAAAAGATATTCTGAAACAGAAGCGCGTCGTTCAAAATATTCGGATGTGCGTATGCAAAGAAATGGATCAGTTCAAACAGAGCAACAAGTCCAATATTTAAATAATGTACCGGGGATAGTTAGATTGGTTCAAATGGCTGTGGATGGGGAACAACAATCTTTAAGTGCTATTTTAAGAGCGGTCGGGTCTAATATCACTCAAAATACTGGTGGATTTTCTAATAATTCAAATGGTCGAATGAGCTAGCTTATATAAATATTAAAGACTTGCTATTTTTTTTATTTAATTGAAATTATTAAGTTAGAATAGGGCATTTTGAAAAAAACTTATTCAAAGAGAAATTACTCAAAATATGTGTATTTCAAGTATAAGTAAGAAATAAAAAGTTTTATTTTTTTATGGGCTGGTTTTTTTAAGAAAATTACTATAAAACAGTGTATTATACTTTATTCTTAAATGATAACTTTAAGAGAGAATTAAAAAATATTTTTTTAGTGGGCATCTTTCCAGTTATCTGCAACACCGACCTCAACAACCAGAGGAACAGATAGTTGAACAACATTTTCCATTGCATTTTTAAGAAGATTTTTTATTTCGTTTACATGCTCATCTTTTACTTCTAGAACAAGTTCATCATGAACCTGCAATAAAAGAGTTGCATCAAGAGTTGACTTTTTCAGCTCTTTTATAACCTTAATCATTGCCATTTTGATGATATCTGCAGCTCCACCTTGAATTGGCGCATTAATGGCAGCTCTGGAAGCAAGACCTTTTGTTTTAGGATCTGTTATGCCTCTTATAAAACATTTTCGTTTAAATGGAGTTAAAACATAACCATGTTGAACTGCAAAGTTTGTTGTTTTATCCATATATTCCTTAATTTCCGGATATTCTTTTAAATAAGCTTCGATATATTTGCCGGCTTCTGTTCGAGATATGCCTAATTGATTCGATAATCCGAAGGCACTCATGCCATAAATGATTCCAAAATTAATGGCTTTTGCTTGTCGTCTTAAATCTGCTGAAACCTCATCAATGGGGGTATTGAAAATTTGTGCCGCTGTTCGAGTGTGAATATCTTCATTATTCAAAAATGATTGTTTTAGGTTTTTAATATCGGCAACATCGGCCATTAAGCGCAGTTCAATTTGAGAATAATCAGCAGCAACAAGCTTATATCCTGGTTTTGCAATAAAAGCTTTTCTGATTTCTTTCCCTGCCTGATTTTTAATGGGAATATTTTGTAGGTTTGGATCCGTTGATGATAAGCGACCGGTACTAGTGACTGTTTGCATATATGAGGTATGAACTCGACTTTGTTTGTCTGTTAAACCAAGCAACGCATCAACGTATGTACTTTTTAGTTTTGAAACAGATCGATATTCAAGCATTGTTTTAGCAATTTCATGACCTTCTTCTGCTAATGATTCAAGCACTTTGACATCTGTTGAATATGTTCCTTTAGATCCCTTTTTACCACCTTGAAGACCCATTTTTTCAAAGAGAATATTTCCTAATTGTGCCGGAGAATTAATATTGAACTCTTCACCGGCTAATTCATAAATTTGAGTTGTCAGCCTGTTAATTTCTTGTGCAAAAAATATTTTTAAGGTGCTTAAATGATTGCAGTCAACCTTTATACCGGCTCTTTCCATTTCAAAAAGAATTTGAACCAAGGGCATTTCAATATCAGAATATATTTTCTTTAAGTCCGGATTGTTTAATTTTTTATATAGGTTATGGTATAGGCGCAATGTTATATCGGCATCTTCAGCTGCATAATCGAGCGCTTTATCAAGTTCCACTTCATCAAATGTAATCTTATCTTTTCCTGATCCACAAACATCTTGATATTTTATGGTTGTATAATCCAAATAAATTGAGGCCAGTTCGTCCATTCCGTGGCCATGTTCAACCCCATTTAAAACATAACTTAAAACCATGGTATCTTCAATGTTTTGAATTTCAAAAGGTTGATTTTGATACTCATTGGCTAAAATATGCATATCATATTTAATATTATGACCGATTTTTTTGATGTTAGCGTTTTTAAGAAGAGGGGATAATTCATTGAGAACATAGTTGACATCTAACTGATTTTCATGCTTTTTTATCGGTTGATTAAAAGAAAATAAATCATTACTTTGCTCTTCTTTTTTGCCATGTCTGAGTGGAATATAACAAGCCAATCCTTCCTCAGTTGCTAGTGAGATACCAACAATTTTAGCTTCTTGTGTGTTAAGCGAGGTTGTTTCTGTATCAATGGCAAAAAGCTGTTGTTGATTAATTCTTTGAATCCAAGTATTTAGTTCTTCTTTTGTTTGAACAAGAGAATATTTTTTTTCAACTATTTCTCTTTTTTTTATTTCGACGATATCATTTGTTCGCGAAACAGACCAATTTGAAATTTTTGCCAGTAGACTTTTAAAATTGTTTTCAATTAAAAATGGCTCAATTTTTTCAATTTGAGGTTCTTTTGCTTTAAAAATTGATAAATCAGAAGAAACAGGAGCTTGATTATCCAGTGTAACAAGCTTTTGAGAAATTAAAATCTGATCTTTATCGCGCTCTAAAATCATGCGCCTTTTTTCATTCTTAATATCAGGAATGTTTGCTAATAAGTTTTCAAGAGAGCCGAATTCATTGATAAGAGCTGCTGCTGTTTTAGGACCAATACCCGTTGCACCTGGAATGTTATCCGTTGAATCACCCATGAGTGATTGAACATCTGTGACTTTATCAGGAAGAACGCCGAATTTATTTAAGACGTCTTCATTTGTGATAATCTTTTTTTTCATCGGATCATATAAGGATACATGATCATTCATGAGTTGCATTAAATCTTTATCAGCCGAAACAACTGTTGTGCACCATCCTTGATCTGAGGCTATTTTTGCATAAGTAGCAATTAAATCATCAGCTTCATATCCTTCAAGTTCAATCCATGGAATATTTAAAACTTCACTGGCTTGTCTTATCAAAGGAAATTGCGGAACCAATTCTGGCGGTGTTTCTTTTCTGTTTTCTTTATAGGCCGAAAAAATATCATTCCTGAAATTTTTTCTTTTTGCATCAAAAACAACAACAATATGTGAACACCTGTTTTCTGATACAAGATTCATGAGCATATTTAAAAAACCATAAACGGCATTAACAGGCGTTCCATCAGGTCTGGTCATCATGGGTAAAGCATAAAACGCCCTGAATATATATCCGGAACCATCAACAAGGCAAAGGGATTTATTGGATTCAGCAGTCATTATTTTTCTGTTTTTGTAGAAGAAGTTTTAGAGTTAGGTTTCTTTTTTGATTCTGCCATTTTTTTAATAAGTTCATCATCTTCAAGATCTTCATCTAAAGATTTGTTTTCTTCTTTTTCTTTTTTAGCTTTGGCATTTTGCAATGTTAATTCTTTTAAAGATGTGTATGCAATTTTACAGTGTTCGGAACAATATGGCTTTCCTGTTACTGTGTCTGCACCGCAAAAATGAAAGTCTTCATCTTTCGGGTCACCCATTGGCCAACGACAAGAATTCAATTTTAAATCCATTAAAGTGACCTTGTTGGTTTTACTTTCTTTACTTGTTTTTGTTTTTTGTTCAGATTGTTTTTGATTCTTTTTAATCGGGGAAGGGCGTGCCGCTAATTCCAACCGGTGTACTTTCCCGACAACGGCATTTTTAGACATGCCAAGTTCTTTGCCGATTTCAACAGTGCTTTTACCTTTGAGCCATAATTTTTTTAATAACTTAATTTTTTCCGGTGTCCAAACCATTTCTAACTCCTTTTGTTTTATGAGAGTATATCGTTTCTTTTTGTTTTAGTCAATCGAAATCATGAGCCCTTTATCAATAAAGTTGTTTTTGAAAATGCTTTTCAATAGCTCTGCGTGTTGTTTAATAAAGTAGACATCACCGCTTTTGGCTTGATGAAGGCGGATATACATGTCTATTGGTTCAATATCTTGACTTAAAAATTCGGTTTCTTCAAATGGTTTTATCTGTCTGTTAAACTGAACATGATTGAGTTCAATGGCGGCATTTAAATTCAAATTCAAAATTTGAAATGCTTTTAAAGTAAGATCGGCTTTGGCAGCAAATTCATTTGGAGAAGAAATATTATGCTTTTTCAAAAAATCAGCAAAGGATTTTTCTTCGCCTAAGACTTTGAGTGAATTGATAAAAACTTTAAAAGGATCTGCAATGGCTCTGTGGATTTGATCTTTTTGTAAATTAATGATTTTGAGTGATAATTCTTGTAAAGAACCGTTGGCAGGTTGATAGGTGTCTAAATTAGTTAATACATTTGAAATATTGAGGATATCATTTTCGGATAACTCTGTTTTTAAATAATTTTCAGAGGGTTGATTGGAAATATTAAAAAGTTGTTTAAGTGTAGGATAAACATAATCAGCCTCTTTTTGCGGTAACATGGCAAAAGGATTGTTAAATGAATTATCTAAATTTGATTCTTTAACTTTTGGATTCCAAAAATCCGGATCAAGATAAACATAAAAAAATGGTGATAAATCATCTAAGTGATTTTTGGCAAAGTTGTTTAACTGTTTGGCAATAATGGTTGGTTTTTTGTTTTTCCATATAATGATTTCAGGATGAGTTTTTATCTTGTGAGAAATAAATGGTGAGGCATGTATCATCGGAAAAACATATTGTCTTTTGTCATATGGCGTTTTCAGATAAAGCGCAATTCGTTGGTCATCATCGAATGCTTTATTATATTGTTCTTGAATTTTTGTGATATTGCTTTTTTTGATTTTTCCAAATAAAGGCGCGGATAATTCAATGATATCCTTGTTGTCGGAATTATTTAAAGGCAAATTTTCATTTGCGAATGCTGAATTGAAACATAAAAAAGAAGTCGTGATGCAAAATATATACTTTTTTAACATGTTATTTTCCTTTTGATTTTAACGAGGGTAAAGAAATGTTTTTTGAATGTTCTGTAATCACCTGTTTTAAATCATCATGAATACCTAAGATATATACCGTTTTGTAATAGCGCTTATAAAAAGAGATGATTGTTTTACCATTTAATCCATAACATAAATAAGGATTCAATATTTTTTTCTTAAAATCATTTATTGCATTTAAATATGAAGGTTTGATTGTTTTTTTATAAAGATAAATAAGTTCAATCAGATAGATTAAAATTGTTGCAATTATCAAGTATTTGTTTTTTGAGTAGTTATCCAGAATAATTGTATGCATAATAATGAAAAACAAAATTCCACCTGTCAGAATGTATTTATAGGTTAGGTAAAAAATAGCGGTGCTTTTTAAAAGAAAATTCATTAATCCACCCATACCTTTTATCTTAAAGCAGGTGCGAAGAACTTTTGTTTTAAGTGAAGATTTTTTACATGTTTTTTCAATGCGTTTAAAATCGGATAAATTGTTTGAGGAAAAATTTCTGTTACACAACATCATTAAAACACATGTCGGTAAGTCATTAATTTTTTTTAAAATATTTTCACCTTTTTTTGTTTGCTTTTTCAAATAGATATTTGATATTGTTAAATAAAAACTTAAACAGATAAAAGCAAAACCGGTTAAAAGATAATTAAAATATTTTTCTAAGAAATTTTCATCAAAACTTAAAGGCAAATTTTTCCCATTAAATGTCTCTAAAATGCGCACATCGGCAAATGCAGGGATGGGTCTGGTATTGGTATAAAGAGTATTGCCTTTTATATCTGTGGAAGAAAGAAAACTTTCGTTAATAGAAACGTTATTGTTTCCGAATAATAAATCTTTTTGATAATTGATGGGGCTATGTGGGTATAAAACAATTACGCGAAAACGATTAATTGGGAATTTCCATTTTGGTCCGGTTATGCTGACAAAAAGATGGCTCAGTGAATTAATGTTTTGAATACCGTTTTTTAAGATATATTTAAAATTAATTGAATGAACGCCTGCCGGATATTCCTTAACGCTTTGAATATGAAAATGTTTCTTTGTTTGATCGATAGTATAATTAATGTTTTTCCCATTTTTTTCAAAAGAAAGAACATTGATTTCAAAAGGTTTCATATTTGTTTTTGTTAATATGAGTGGTAAAACTCGTTCAATTTTTGTTGGTTTTGTTGTCACAAATTGAATATTTTCATGTATTAAAAGATTTTTATTGTCAATAACTTGAATTTTTGTATAAAAATCAGTTGTATGATCGGTATTGATAGCTGTTTTGGGAATGCCGAAAGGGGTTTTTATGTTATAAATTAAATTGAGAGGGGGATCTTTTTCTGCCAATTCCTCTTTGGTAGAAAGATTTAATCTTGGTCCTGTATTTTTCACTTTTCCACCGCCTATTTTAACAATAGGTTCACCGGTATAAACTTTATCAATCCGTTCGGCAAAATATTCAGGGTTATTGGGGTTGAGAATTTTTTCTGGTAAATAGCCTTGCGCAAAAGCAGTTAGGTGTGTGATAAAAAAACATAAAACAAAAATAATTTTCATTTAGATTCCCTTTTTTTCTTTGGCAGTGCAAATATCGATAAGCGGGCAGATTTTGCATTTTGGGTTTTTTGCGGTACACGTATAACGTCCGTGTAAAATTAATGCTAAAGCAACATCAGTTTTATATTTTTGTGGAATAATCTTGTGAAGTTTTTCTTGTACCTCAGTTGGTGTTTTCCCCTTACAGATATTTAAGCGGTGACAAAGTCTGAATACATGGGTATCAACACCGATAAGCGGTGCTTGATAAGCAACATTCATAAAGACGCTGGCTGTTTTATTTCCGACGCCACTGAGTAAAAGCAATTCTTCAACAGTATTTGGCACAATTCCGTTATATTTGGTAATGAGTTGCTGTGATAAGGCAATGATTGATTTGGCCTTATTATTAAAATAATTAATGGAACGAATGTAGGATTTTAAATTTTCTTCACCAAGAGATACCATCTCTTGAGGAGTTGAGGCGACTTCAAATAGTTTGTCAGTTACTTTATTAACCCCTTTATCGGTGCTTTGGGCAGATAAAACAATAGCAACAAGTAATGTGAAGTGATTTTTATAGTTTAACTCACATTTGGGGTTTGGATATAATTCAAAGAGTCGATCCAAAAAAAATGTTAACTGCTCTTTTTTAAGTAAAGCCATTTTAATATTCCCTCGTTAAAATAAAATCAGTTAAATTTTTTAAAACACCATCATTATCTAAAGATGATTCATTTAGTAGCGAAATAGCATTGGTATGTATTTTATTGGCCAGAAGTTGAGCTTTTTCTTTTCCATAAATAGTTACAAAATTTGATTTATTTGATTTTTTATCTTTCTGAAGAGTTTTCCCGACAATCATTTCATCTCCAACTGCATCTAAAATATCATCAGTGATTTGAAACAAAATGCCAATTAATTCTGCATATTTTTCAAGTTGTTGGATGACTATTTTTGATGATTGTGCCGCAATGGCAGGTGCAATGCAGGAAAAACGGAGCAGGGCGCCAGTTTTTAACTTTTGCATAAGATATATTTCATCTTCACAAAGGGGATTTTTTTCACTGCTTAAATCTAGAAGTTGGCCACCGATCATACCATTTATACCGGCGTTTTTTGCCAGAAGAGATATTAATTGACAACGGATAGTTGCATCTGGATGCGTTTTTTCATCGGCAAGAATTTCAAAGGCCTTTGTTAATAATGCATCGCCGGTTAAAATCGCGGTAGCTTCTGAAAATTGAATGTGACAGGTTGCCTTCCCACGCCGTAAAGTATCGTTATCCATTGCCGGCAAATCATCATGTATCAAAGAATAAGTGTGTACCATTTCAATGGCTAGGGCAATTTGTGTGGCGGATTGTTGATTTAAACCCAGCAAATCTGACACCGTAAAAACCAAAAAAGGCCTTAAAGCTTTGCCCCCACCAACAAAAGAATATGTTGCCGCTTCTTCAATTTCATTATTTTTAAGTACCAGATCGGCAAAAGCATTTAAAAAAGCTTCGTCAGTTTTTTTTCTGGCCAGTTGTAATTTATTCGTTAATGTTTGCATCAAAATCTTCCATTTGCGTTGGAATAGAGGTATTGTCAATGACTAATAAGTCTATTTTAGATTTTGCATTTTTAAGTTTTTCTTCACATAAATTTTTTAAAGCGACGCCTTTTTCATATGCTTGAACGGCATCATCTAATTTAACCTTGCCTGTTTCCAATTGCCTGACAACCGTTTCAAGTTCTTGTAAAGCCTCTTCAAATGAAAGATTTTTTAAGTTTTCTGTCATAAATTATCCTTTTACCCATGTTTATGTTTGCAACAACAGTTTTTGTCATCACATTCGCAAGCTTCTTCTTTTTTCTTCTTGTTGCAACATTTCTTTTTTTGAGGGGTATGCGTTGTTTCTTTAATAAAAAGTTCTTGCTCTGCAATCGCATCAATCAGATCCCAAACAATTTCTCTTGTTGCAAAAAGTTGTTGCAAAACGCTGATATCTGTTTCTTTTTCTTCGGCATTTTGAATCAGTTCTAAAATTTCCTCTTGTAATTTAAAGGCTTTATCTGAAACGAGTTTCATTTCTTCCCATAAAATTTTGGGGTTATGAGCTTGATCGTTTAATTTGTTTAATGCTTCAATTTTTTTGATGATTTTATCCATTTTATTACTCCTTTTTAATTTAAAATTAGTTTATAGGAAGTTTATTTTAAATACAAGTCTTTTCTTTTGGAGGAAAAAAATATTGACACGATATTTGTCATCGTATTACTATCTTTATAAAATAATTGAACATTTTATGGGGATTTCTCGTTTAAGCTCATGTAAGGAGTTTTTTTTATGAAAAAAAGATTGTTATTAACAGGTTGTGTTTTTTTTGTTTCGTTGAATGCGTTGGCGTTTGATCCTTTATCTGTTTTTAATACGCAGTCACCACAAGGCTGTATTGATAAAGATATAACTCAAAATAAAATAGGGTTGCCGGAACTTTTGGAAATCGGTTTTTGCAATAATCCGATGTTAAATAAGGGATATATGCAAGTTAAAACTTCGCAAGCCGAATTGGGGAGTGCAAAATCTGAATATTTGCCAAGTGTTAATGTTGATGGATCTCTTTCGAAAACATATTCGAATGGGGAAGAATTTTCTTCTTTTGAAACAGATCCTTATTCGGCAAATATAGGATTGTCCTGGTTGATATATGATTTTGGTGGGCGGTCAGCACGTTTGGAAAGAGAAAAAAAATATTTGGATGCAGCAGGATTTCAATATAATGCTTTGCTGAAAGATACATTTTTAAGTATTAATAATGCCTATTTTGAATTACTTGGTGCACAAGAAATTTTAAAAAGCGCTAAAACAAGTGAGGCCAGTTTTAAGAAATCATTTGAAGAATCCTCAAAGCGTTATGAATTGGGGTTAGTTTCCCTGAGTGATAAACTTTTAGCAAAAACAAGCTATGAAGAATCCAGATTAGAAGTTGTGCAAGCTGAAAACCAAGTCAAAACAAGTCAGGGCAAATTAGCTATGTTATTAAATGTTTCGCCTGAAACAAAGTTTAATTTGTTAAAGCCTAAAAATGATAAAGATTTAACAAAGTTGGAAATGGGAGATATGCCTGTTTCCGAAATGATTGAAACGGCATTAACATTGCGCCCTGAAATTCAAAAAAGTCAAAAAGATGTTGAGGCGGCAGTTGCCAATGTGAAGGTTCAAAAAGCAGCAGCATTGCCGAAAATTTCTTTTTCGGCCAAGATGGGGATGAATGATGATTGGCGGAAAGAGAGTTTATATCAATATGGGTCATCGGTTGGTATTAATGTATCTGTTCCCTTGTTTACGGGTTTTTCGGATACATATAAAATAAAGCAGGCTGAATATCAAAAAGAACAGGCATTCTTTTCTAAAGAAGATGTCACTCAAACAGTTAAAAATGAGGTGTGGACTGCATATCATAATTATAAAACAGCCGTTTCTTCATACGATATCAGCAAAAAAGCTTTGGAGAGTGCTAAAGAAAATGAACGGGTGGCTTTTGCCTCGTATCAGGTTGGCAAAGGTGATATTTTAAACCTTTTGACGGCTGGTTCGCAACTTTCAACAGCCAGAAAAGAAGTGATTGTGGCTTATTATTCTGTTTTAACGAGTAAAGCAACGTTATATAGAGCAATAGGGAGATTTTAATGAAAAAAATTATATGGAGTTTGGTATTAATAGGGGTTATTGGTGGTGTTTTTTATTTTTCTCGAGGAGAGGAGGCTACTTTAAAACCATCTGATTTTGAAATTTTGAAAGTTGAAAAAGGACGCATTGTTGAAGAAGTTACCGCTTCTGGGAAAATTCAACCGATTAATACGGTCAGTGTTGGTACCCAAGTTTCCGGTATAGTTGAACGTGTGTTGGTTGATTATAATGATGAAGTTAAAGAGGGGCAACTTTTGGCTCAATTAGATACGGCGGTATTGGTTGAAAATAAAAATGATGCCAAAGCGCGCCTTGATTTGGCACATGCCAAAAAGAAAGTTGCTGATTTGAATTTTAAAAGATATGAAAAACTTTATAAAGATAAGTTAATTGCAAAGGCAACATTGGAAGAAGCCGAAGTGAATTTAGCAATAGCAGACGCTGATGTGTTGACGGCAACGGCGGATTATAATAAGGCTGAGCGCAATTATGGTTATGCGCAAATTACATCACCTGTTTCAGGTACCGTTATTTCAAAGGAAGTTGAGCAAGGTCAAACGGTGGCCGCCAGTCTTCAAACGCCAACATTGTTCACTATTGCTGAAGATTTATCAAAAATGCAAATTGAAGCAAGTATTGCAGAAGCGGATATTGGGGCCATTCAATCAGGAATGAAAGCAACGTTTACGGTTGATGCGTATCCGAATGATTCATTTGCCGGCGTGATTAAACAAGTTCGCTTATCTCCAACTGAAGAATCAAATGTTGTGATGTATACTGTTGTGATTGAGGTGGATAATTCATCAAGAAAACTGTTGCCGGGGATGACGGCTTTTGTTCAAATTATTATTCATGATGTCAATGATGTGTTAAGAATCCCAACAGCGGCTTTGCAATATAAACCAAATGCGGCTGTTCGTAAATTTTTGCCGAAAATTTCTTTAAATTTAAATCCAAATCAAAGCGTTGTTTATCAGCTTAAAAACGGTCAAATTCACCCAATCGTATTTACTAGAGGAATCATGGATGCTTCTTATGTTGAGGTGAAAGATGGTTTAAAAGAAGGTGACTCTTTTATCACGGAACATATTCAAAAAAATGGTAGGAAATAATGAAAGCAACAAAACAAACGGTTATTGAAGTTAAAGATTTATGTAAAACATACTATATGGCAGGAGGGATGAGCCAATCTGTATTGAAGCATATTTCTTTTCAAATCAAATCAGGTGAATTTGTTGCAATTATGGGACATTCCGGATCCGGCAAATCTACACTTATGAATATTTTGGGCTGTTTAGATCGACCAACCAGCGGGAAATATTATCTACAAGGAGATTTGGTTTCCTTAAAAACAGATAATGAATTAGCAATAGTGCGTGGTGAAAAAATTGGTTTTGTTTTTCAAAATTTTAATCTGTTGATGAAACGAAGCATTGCGGATAATGTTTCAATGCCGTTGATTTATCGAGGCGTTGGCGAAAAAGAAAGATATAAAAAGGCCGTTGAAATGCTTTCAGTAGTGGGATTGAAAGGGTATGAGGACAGATTACCAACTCAAATTTCCGGTGGGATGCAACAGCGTGTTGCTATTGCAAGGGCACTGGTAAATAATCCATCCATTATTTTTGCCGATGAGCCGACAGGTAATTTGGATACGGCAACTTCTGATGAAATTATGGCTTTATTCACAAAGTTAAATCAACAAGGTATCACCATTGTTTTGGTAACGCATGAAGAAGATGTAGCTGATTTTGCAACCAGAATGATTAAAATTCATGATGGTGAAAAAGAATATGATGGGTTACGGTCAGAATATAAAAAGGAGAACTGATGTTTTTTCAAATCATTAAAGAAGCATGGATTTCAATAGGGGCCTATAAGCTCAGAACATTTTTAACAATGCTGGGTATTTTAATTGGTGTGGCGGCCGTTGTGTTGATGGTGGCTGCGGGTCAAGCCGTTCAAATTGAAATCACAAAAACATTCGACTCTATGGGAACAAATCTGATTATTATTGGCCCAGGAGAAACGGTGAGTGGGGGCGTTCGCGGTGGAAGAGGGCGTCCGAGTGTTACCTTTGATGATGTTGACTCTTTAAAAAGTTTAAAAGATGTTAAAACAGCTTCTTATGTTGTAAATGCTGGAGTTCAAGCGGTTTATGGATCCAATAACTATGGCGTGAGTGTTACGGGAACCACGCCGGAATATCTTGAAATTGCTAATTGGGAGATTGACAAGGGTTCGATGTTTACGGAAAAGGATTTAAAAACCGGGCGTCCTTATGTTGTGATTGGGCAAACAATTGTTGATGAACTTTTTGGTCTTCAAGACCCGATTGGAAAAGTTATTCGTCTTAAAAGCAGACCCTTTACGGTTATTGGAACCTTAAAACCAAAAGGAGATGGACTTATGGGCGATGATCAGGATAATATCGTTATGATGCCGTCCACAACTTTTCGGCAACGTATTCATTCTGGGTTTCGTCCGCAATTTACGAATGTTGCTTTTGTGAAAACAGAAAGTGAAGATAAAATGGAAGCCGTTGCCAATCGAATTGAATATCAACTTCGGGCAAGACATCATTTAAGAGATGGTGTAAATAATGATTTTACTGTTCGATTAATGACGGATATGGTTGAAAAGGTTCGTAATGTGGGCTTTATTTTATCTCTTTTATTGGCATCAATTGCCTCTATTTCCCTTTTGGTTGGCAGTATTGGGATTATGAATATGATGCTGGTTTCGGTGACTGAACGAACAAGAGAAATTGGAACAAGAAAGGCTTTAGGGGCTTCTAATAAATGGATTATGTTTCAATTTTTAACCGAATCAGTGATTATCTCATTTATGGGCAGTTTTGTTGGCATGGTGTTTGGAATTGCTTTATCGCAGGGAGCGGGTGCTTTCCTTGGTAAAGAAGTGCCAATTTCAATGTGGTCAGTGATTATTTCTGTGACTGTTGCCGTTGTTGTCGGCGTTGCCTCCGGTTTGATGCCGGCTTTAAAAGCAATGAAACTGGATCCGATTGATGCGTTAAGGTATCAGTAAGCTTCTTTTCTTAAAATATGGATTGGGTAATTTGACTTAAGCTAACTTGTTTTTTTACCTGTCTCAAATGATCAATGTTGATAAAATAAGGTATTTTTTATCAAAAAAACACAAAAAATGAGTATTTTTAAGAGTGAAGAAAAATAAAAATCGTTATTTTTCAATGGATTAGGGTTTTAAGAAAATGAATATAAAATCATTAAAAAAGCCCTTTTGTTTCAAAGGGTTATTTGATTTTTTGATGTCGGAAATCTAACGGTCGTTTTTTATTCCGAACTTTTTTTCTTCCATACTTTTATTATACCATGGGTTTGAATTTTCGTGTCCAAAATTTTTCAAAAAAAATTGATGATTTTTTAATATTTTCTTTTAGCTCATTGATTTTTAAGGATTATTTTTTATCAAAAAATTGCATAAAAATTGATAAAAATATGAAATTTTATGTTTTCTAGTCAAAAAAAACTACTCCAAAATCGGCAAAAAATAGTCATTTTTTTAGCCTCATTTTTATGCCGAA
>JAGCKR010000018.1 GCA_017647405.1 Alphaproteobacteria bacterium | reverse complement strand
TGGCATTAGGGTCTTCCACAGCAAGCTCTTCACCGTTTTCGCTGGCATTAGGGTCTTCCACAGCAAGCTCTTCACCGTTTTCGCTGGCATTAGGGTCTTCCACAGCAAGCTCTTCACCAATTTCGCTGGCATTAGGGTCTTCCACAGCAAGCTCTCCACCAATTTCGCTGGCATTAGGATCTTCCACAGCAAGCTCTTCACCAATTTCGCTGGCATTAGGATCTTCCACAGCAAGCTCTTCATCGTTTTCGCTGGCATTAGGGTCTTCCACAGCAAGATCTTCACCAATTTCGCTTCCCGTTATTTGATCAGCGGAATTATCGCTGGTAAGATCCAAATCTATGGATAAGTCATTTTCTTCTTCCTCTTGTATGGAAGTATCATCTGAAGCAACAGTTTCCTCTTCAATGCCATTCAAAAATTCAGTCGTATTGTCAAGATCTGTTTCTTCATCTAAACTACCGGCAAATGGATCCTCAAACATATTGGCGCCAATAAAATCTTGCGGATCTTCAACCAATCCTTCGCTTAGGTCTGGTATGTCCACTTCATCATTGATAAAGCTGTCAATGAGAGGAGTTGTTATTTCATGGGTGTTTTCTGAAATAATTTTGTTGCCTTCTGAAATACTTTGGTTGATAATATCGTTCAGCTGGTTTGCAGAATCTATGAGAGCATTTTGGCCTGCGATTTCTCGAGATTCTGCTTGCCAATTATCGCTTTCCATTTTTCTGCGCTTTAGGACGGTTTCAATTTGTATCATCAGGTTGTGGTTAAACTGATTTCTTTCTTTATCTATCTCTGATCGAACGTAAGCTGTTTGTTGTGGTAAGGCTTCCTGCAATCTGGAGCTATATTCTTCACGTTTGTTTTCAGGTAAAGATTCAAGTATGGCCGTATCAAATTGTTCATCCAGTTCTTGAACTTGTGCCATTATTTCAGGGTTGGCACTTAAAGTAGGTGAATTTTTTATTTCTACGATAGAGGCTTTTAATGTTGCAACATGTTGAGCCAAATCTTCAACAGGGACAAGTGAAGTGTTTGTAAGGTCAAGGGAAATATCTGTAATAGCCCTATTAAAAAGCTCGACTCGTTTTTGATCTAAAGCTTCCATTCTTTCATCGTTGAAAGAGTCATATACCTGTTGAACAGAATGCGCATTTACATTGTTAAGAATAAAATTTGCATGACTAGATATTTTTGGTGAAAGGGCAAAATTTCTACTGATAAATGAGGACAAGGTATTATTTGGTGCAATAGCGTTTGGAGCTGCATTCAGTTGAGCTTCGACAGCGGCTCTAGAGACTTTTATATTTTGGCTTATGCCGTTCATGACGAATGCGGCGGAAAGCTTTCCCCTTGCCCTAGTAACAGCGTCTACTGTTGCTTGTCCTGCCTTGGTAACCTCTGGATCTCCCAAATTTTGGCCTGTTTCTATTAAAGTTTGAGCATCAGCGGAAAGATTATTAGCCACTTCATTTATCTGCCCATGTTTTTCTTCTATACCACGCCATATTTCTTTAAGACTGTTTCTGTCAGCTGAAATGCGCCTTTGTTCCTGTTTGGCTTCTTCATCGGATAATGCGCCTTCTTGGTTAGCGCTTTCATTCAGACTTTGAAAAATAGCAGAAGTCATTTGGCTCAGGGCTTTTTGACCAAGAGGATGATTTCCGTATTGATTTTCCAATTTTTCAAGTGCTTCTTCGTGCGTATGTCCTGTGCGTATCAAATAAACGTAGGTATCACTAACGTTTTGAACTGCATCGCTGACGCATTGGTTAACTTCCTCAGCCAGATTTTCAGCATCTTCCTCCAGATTATTTCCGGCTTCATAAATAGCTTCATAAACTTTCATTTGTTTGCCGTTATGATATGTGGGCTCATAAACCATTGAAGGGTTTCTTCGAGCTTCTTCTTGGAACCGATGGGGGTTATCGATAATTACTCTTGAATCAACTTTATAATATTTCCTGAAGTCTTCAATGCTCATGTTTTTTTTGTCATAGTCACTCATGGAGTCATATTCTGCACGCAACTGTTGAATCTGCATTTCTTGGGCATGAATGGCAGTGGCGCTGTTTGAAATGTTGGCAACATGAGAAGAAACGGAAGCGGGGTTATCTTTTGCCCGTTCCAACAGTTGCATCACAACCGGTGGAATTGAAACATTTTGTTCCATCCGACGAAATTGGTCTTTGATAGCACTATCATTTGATAAAATAGCATATTCTTTGGCCAGTTCTTGAAGTTTATTTGTATCAATATTCTCAATGTTGGAAACATCCAAAGAAGATAATTCTCTCAATAAAATGCGCGCCCGCTGTAATTTTTCGCCCCTTGTATCCATGTCATGTCCCCTTTTTTTCTTCAATACTTTAAATTATATCATATTTCCCAAAAAAAAGGAAGTTTTTTTTTATTTTTTCCTTCAAAAATTTTCCCGATTTGGTTTTTGAATCAATAAATAAATGCCGGCAAGGCAAAAGGGAATGATGTAATAAACAACGCGAAAAAGAATGAATGCTGTTAAGATGATGGCTTTTTCATCGCTTTCATGGGGATAAAGAATTAAAAATAAGCTTTCAAAAACGCCGATGCCGGCGGGCACTTGCGATAAATAAGCCAAAACAAGAGCAAATGCAAAAGCTGGGAAAACAAATAAGAGGTGAAAATCCCCGTTAGAGGCTAAAAAAAGATAAAATACCGAATATAAACTCAAAAAATCCATTAATCCGATAAAAATCCCTTTGGCAGACAGGGAAAAAGAGGGGGCTTTCAGACGAATATTTTTAATTTTAAGTTCTCTTTTATTTGGAACGATTTTAAAAAAATAAAAAAGGAAAATTAAAAGGCATGTGGCGCCAGTTAAATAAAAAAGAAAAGGATGAAGGAAATGAACGGGGATAGCGCCTAAAATTTTAACGAAGAGTGCCAGTAAAAAACCAATCATTAATCCAAAAACGCTTAATAACGAAATAAAGCCGACAAGGATAAAAATTTCTTTTTTCTGAAACTCAAATTTTTTCAAAAGCAGATATCGAAGGGCGCTCCCTGAGGCATAGGTATGTCCGGCCACATTGCTGATAGCAAAGCTTAACGCCGATATTTTAAAAACGGTTAAAAAAGGAAGCTTTCTTTTTAAATATTGAAGACCTAAAAAATCATATCCCGCCAAGAAAAGAAAATTAATCAGGGTTAAAATAAGCCCGCTGATTAAAAGAAATAAAGAGGTTTTTTTTAAGCTGGTGATGAGTGTGGAAAGGCCAACGAGAGAAACCTCTTTATAAATCATATAAGCGCCGAAAAGGAAAAAGAAAAGGCTCAGTGCTTTTAAAATTTTATCAAACATGGGTTAAAACATAAAAGTGGCTCTTAACGACGTGACGGTTGCTGTTTTTGATTTTTGATTTAAAGCCGGATGGATATAAAACTGAATGTCCGGTGTTACAATTAAGTTTGATCCAATCCCCCAAGACCAATATCCTTCCAAAACATTTTCAAATTTGCGTTGGCTTTGCATCACTTCCTTATCTATTTTATTAAAGGCATAGGCAAAGCCGATTTGATCTAATGCATTTCGGTTTAACGGATTGTTGTAAACCGCTCCCAACATATATGATTGATTAAAGCCGGTAAGAGCTTTCCCAACGCCGTTTGCCCGACCGAAAACAGCCCATTTTTTGCCGATGTTTTGTTGGATATTTAAACTCCAACCGTTTGTTTTTTCGGGTTGTTCTTCAACACTTGGTTGATGGTAAAGCAATAAGCTGACTTGCAATTCACCGAGCTTGTTGGTGGGGGAATAAGTGGCGCTGAAAAATGAAGTAAACTTTTTATCCGAAAAGTTTTTGGTTGTTATGCGGTTGCCTGAAATATTGGTGGCATCTTGAAACCCAAGAGAAGCCGAAAAAAGGGCGGAGGGAGACCAAGTGATATAACCGCCCAAACCGGCTGTGGCATAAACGCCGGTTAAGTTTTGGGAAAGTGCTTCGTTTATAAAATTAATCTGTTGATTGGAGTTATATTCCGTTCCGTCAAAATTATAGAGTGGAAATTGTCCGAGGGTAACACTGAGCGAGCTGAGCCGACCCGCAAAATTTTGCGTATAGGAAAGCTGATCGAAATAATTTGCTTTTTGCGTGTAATCGTTTAACGGCGTGGCAACACCGATGTTATTGCCAAGAATAGAGGCGTTTTTATTCCAATATCTGATTAAGGTATATGATGCTTGAATTGAACCCGACCCAAACCGTTCTGATTGGAATAAATCCCAGTTT
The DNA here is from genome assembly GCA_017647405.1 of Alphaproteobacteria bacterium. Lineage (GTDB taxonomy): Bacteria > Pseudomonadota > Alphaproteobacteria > CAAHEQ01 > UBA3637 > RGIG4140. Next base: position 68,852 of record JAGCKR010000018.1, on the reverse strand, counting down.
AACGACCCGTAATATCCCGTTTGCCAAGGGGTGATTTTGCCGTTTGGTGCACCGCGTTGGCCCAAAATGGAGGCATCAATCGTATAGCTGATACCGGTTGCCTCTTGAAATCGTTGCTTAGCTTTCTGATATTCTTGTGCCCAAGACCCTTCGGTTATAGGGCTTTTTTGCGCTTGTTTTTTTGCTTTGGCAAGACGCGAATGAACTGATTTTCCTTTGTTTTTGGCATAAGAGGGAAGGTCATTTTGCGTTAAAGAAAACGTTTGATTAAGGGCGGTTTCGCCTTCAAGAGGTAATAAAAATGTTTCTTGCAAAAGCTCTTGTGCCTGAACGGAAAAACTTAAAAAACAAATGCTAACGCCGAGTAATAATATTTTTTTCATGTTTATTTCTCCTTTTTTTAAGGATATAAGTCGCATTTAAAAAGGGGTCAATCTATACTTTTTTCCTTATATATAAAGCGTTTTTTTTGAAGAGGGAATGGATTTTTGATATTTTTTTGTCAACTAAAAATGCTTTTGTTTTCAAATAAATGTAAAAAACATTTGACGGCTATTTTTTTTAAGGTTATAATTAAGATAACAGTTTTTTTATTAATTTTTTAGGAGGAGACAAGATATGGCAGATCATAGTGAGGTAAAGGCAGCGGTAGCCGCATTAACAGATGCGTGTCCTTTTTTATGGGTAGATCCAAACAAAAAAGCAAAGCTTGATTCATCAACGGCTGCAGATGAACCGGGTGGTGCCTGGGAGGTTCTTGAAAATAAAAGAAGAATTAGTACTGCAAATTTAAGATCTTGGTCAGATTTAACGAATGAAGAGAAGGCTCAAGTTATTAAGGCTGCAAGAGCAAGATTAGCTGCTGAGCATGACTCAGATAACTATCAAGGGGTACACATGTTGATGTATGCTCTTGGGGCTTATGGAGAAGGTGTTTCTAGACCATCTTCGATGGATGAAAACTGGGTTCCTACGGTTTCTGATTTCAGTATCTATACTTCTGAACTTGATGGTTTAGCTGCTCAATACGAAAAATTTGAAGTGTCGGATGAGGAGCTTAGAAATGGGTGGACTAAATTGATGAGTAAAGCTGGTCATGGAAGTGCCGCTGAAATTCAAAAATTAATCCAAGAAGGTCATGATGTAAACGCTGAAACAAAGGCAAAATATGCTCCGGTTATTGAAAATGGAAGGGTAACAAATTATAAACAAGATTCTAATGGAACAACGTTAACGCCACTTTCAATTGCGGTTCGCTGTGGAAATTCAGCTGCTGTTGATGCATTGATTCAAGGGGGCGCCGATGTAAATAAAAGAGATAGTAGCGGTGTTTCAGCTATATGGTATGCGATTGAAAAGCCAAAAGAAGGTGAAGATGGCCTTGATAATGCTACGCGTTTACAAATGGTTCGCTCTTTGGTTGAAAAAGGCGCTCAACTGGATGTGAAAGGTCCTAAAAACAGAACTCTTTTAATGGAAGCTATTCGTGCTGGGCGCACGGATATTGCTCTTTATTTGTTGGAAAAAGATGCCGTTAAAAGCAGTGTTAATGCGCAAGATACAGATAGACACGGGGCTTTATATTATGCTGTTGCCGGCAGTAAAGATGCAGAAAAATCAGAAGAGCTTGTTCAAACCTTATTGAAAAGTGGGGCCAAAATTGATGAAGATACGTTGAAATTGGTTCAAGATGCAAATTCTCAGATTTCTCCGCAAGTGCGTCAGACTATTTTGGATGCTTATATCAGACAAGAAAGAGTTCCGGCGCTTTTAACAGCGGTTCGAAATGGCGATGTTGCCACAATGAACGGTTTACTCTCTGGCGATTTGGCTTCTTTATCTGTGGATGAATTCCCGCTTGAAGATAATAAAGTTGGTTCTTTGGTTGATTTTGCATTAGATAATGCTAAAAACAAAAAAGCCGTTATTGAAAATTTATTGGCAAGAGCAGGGGATAATCCTGCAAATCCGCCAAAAATAACGGAAGAAATTTTGAAAAAAGCCGAAGAACAAGCTGCCGGCGGTAATGCCGAAGCCATGGCAATCAGGGATATGATTAAAGATCGCTATAATGCGCAAAATCCGGTTGCTGAAAACGCTTTGGAAGTTGCTTTAACGGCAAATAGCGGAAAAGGGGATATGGTTGCGGCCAGACGTGCCATTTCTGCTGATTTGAACGGTAGCCAGTTAAATACGCTTCAAAAACCGATGATGACGCAGGCATATTTCCACATGTCCGCTGAATTTTATGCCGGTTCAAACAGGGATTTGGCAAAAGCTTTCCGTGAACTTGAAAAATATCAACGTGAAATTGATCAAGGAACGGATCCGGAGAAAAAAGCCACTGCTCAAGCTAAGTTGCAAACGGCTTTGACCAATATCAGCAATAATGCGGCTTTATATAATGCTTTGTCACCGGAAGAAAAGAAAGCGTTGGCAACCATTGTTGAAAACACGAAACCGAAAGATAAAGCACAAGAATTGCGTGCGGCTATTGAATCTGGAATCACAGAAAAAATTCTCACAGCAGCTCAAACAGTGGATGATGAAACAATCAAAACTGTTTTAGCCGAAAAAGGTATGGGTGGAAAATGTTTCAGAGCATTTGCTGGAACGCATGCTGCTGATGGATTATCCGATAAATATAATGCCGTTGCGAAACTGTATGATAAGTTAGATGGCGAAACGGATGAAGCCAAAAGAAAGGAAATCCAAAAACAAATCAGTGAAGCTTTGAAAGGTCTTGCAGATGATGCAAATGTGCCAGCTGAAGAGAAAAAGATTATCACTGTTTTGCAAGCAGCTTATCAAGGTAATGGCCGATCATCCGGCACAGGCCGTGGTGGTTCAGCCCATGGTGGTTCAGACAGTGGTGGCACAGATCATGGTGGTGGCACAGTCCGTGGTGGTGGCACAGGCCTTGGTGGTGGCACAGGCCTTGGTGGTGGCACAGGCCTTGGTGGCGCCGGTCAACCGGGAACAACGCAGATTAATCCGGTTGATGAAGGTGTTCGAATTGCAAAAGCTCAGCCGGAAGAAGAAAGCACACCTTGGTATAAACAAGAATGGCTCTGGTGGGTTTTGGGTATTGCTGTTGCCGGAACACTTGGGTTCTTTGCGTTTAGAAAAGGTGGCTGGTTGAATAAAGATGATGATAAGGTCGTTGTTAATCCGCATGTGAATGATAATACCAATGGTAATAACAACGAGAATAACAATGATAATAACAATAATAATGAAAATGGAGGAAACGGAACAGGGTCAGTCCTTGGAAACAACTCTGAAAATATTTCAGCAGAAGATGCTAACAAAATGTTGGCCTCTGGTGGAAAAATAACAAATTTCGGAAACGACCGTTAATAATTCATTATCTGTAATAAAGAAACCGCTTGTCATTTAGTTGATGAGCGGTTTTTTTTATTTTGTTTTTTGTTAAAAAATCTTATATGTTTAAAAAACTGATAAATAAAATGGAGGTTAAATGAAGTTTTTATTGTTTTTTGCTTTTTTATTCAGTGCCGGATTTTGTTGGGCCGGGTGTTATGATATTCAAGATGCGGATAAGAAAAATTTTTGTTTAGGGATTAAAAATAAAGCAGAAACTTATTGTTACGGCATTTTAAACCCAGATAAAAAGAAATTTTGTTTAGCACTTGTCAGTAAAAATAAACTTCGTTGTTACGGTATTTCAAATTCGGATGATAAAAATGTTTGTTTGGCCTTTGTGCCCTGATAAAAAGCATTTTGGCAGATGAATTTAAAAGAGTCCGTTTTTTTATTTAAAGTTAAAGTATTGCTTTAAGAATATTTAATAATATGCTAATAATAAATATAAAATCATTTATATAAAACTTTTTTAAGGGATGCTTGAAAAATCAAATGAATTATGCTATTCTCCATAAGAAAAAGATTTTTTTATCAATCAGTTTGAAAAAAAATATGTGTGATTTATTTTAATTTTAGGAGGATTTATGCGAAAAAAATTAATCGCCGGTAACTGGAAAATGAACCAAACAAAAGCAGATGGATTGGCTTTGGCCAAAGCCGTTTTTGAAGTGGCTTCAAAAGAAAAGGGAAACTTTGATGTTTTGATTTGTCCGGGGATGAATTTATTGCCGTTGATTGCCGAATTGCCACATGAAGGCGTTTATCTTGGTGCTCAAGATGTTTCTGTTGCACCAAAAGATTTTGGGGCATATACAGGTGATGTTTCAGCAGCTCAACTCAAAGATTTGGGTGCTAGCCATGTGATTGTCGGTCACTCTGAAAGAAGAGCCATGCGCCATGAAACGGATGCCATTGTGAAGGAAAAAGCTCTAAACGCCATTGAAAAAGGATTAATTCCGGTTGTTTGTGTTGGTGAAACATTGGAAGAAAGAGAAGAAGGCAAAGCATTGGAAATTGTTTGTCGTCAAATCAGAGAATCAGTTCCGTCTATTGCAACGGGCGAAAATTTGGTTGTTGCCTATGAACCGGTTTGGGCAATTGGAACCGGAAAAGTGCCATCTGTTCAAGATGTTGAAGAAATGCATACGGCGATCAGAGAAGAAATCAAGTCTTTACTCGGTGAAAGTGTTGCTTCCACAATGCGCATTTTATATGGCGGTTCTGTCAAACCATCTAATGCCAAAGAATTGCTTGGTGTTGCCAATGTGGATGGCGCTTTAATTGGCGGTGCCAGCTTAAAGGTTGAAGATTTTTGGGGTATTGCTGCCACTCAAATGTAAGATATGAGGTGATGTTATGAAAAAGGCATTCATGTGTTTTTCTTTATTGGGGATGATGTTATTAAATGTGATATCATCAACCGGTCATGCAAAAAATATTTCGAATCAAACATTATCGGACTGCGTGCTTCATTTGCCGCAAGTTGTTTTGATTAGTCAGGATATGCGTGATTTAAATTTTTCGAAAAGTCAATATGTGGATGCCTTTTGGGATTATGAATCACTTCAAAAAGGATTAGGATTTGCTTATCAATATCAAAATTCTTTTTGTCAGGCAAAAGTGCATTTATATAAAAATAACCAATCGCACTTAACCAATACCAAAGTACAACGGATGCTGAAAGATAAAACCTCTTTTTTGGTTCAAAAGCAAAAGAACTTAAAAATCGGGAAAACAAAATTTTACGGCGTTTACGGGCAGGATGAAGATGTTTCCAATTTGCTTTTATATGGCGATTATAAAGAACATTTTTTAAAAGTTCGGATGACGTGTTCTATCTTGCCGCGTTTTTCGGATACAAAATATCAGCAAACGGTTGATGAAATGACAACCATTTTTATTGAAGGAATTGTTGATTCGTTAAATTCTTGTGTCCGATAGATAAATTTTTCAAAAAAAACACTCTGAAATCTTTTTCGGGGTGTTTTTTTTCTTAAACAAAAGCTTTAAGAATAAAAGATAACATCTTGATTGATAATATTTTTTGCCAATAAAAAAACTTCCTCAATTATGGGGAAGCTTCTAATGGCTCCAGCGGTAGGGCTCGAACCTACGACCGATCGGTTAACAGCCGATTGCTCTACCACTGAGCTACGCTGGAACAACAGAAATACTTTTATCTTATTTTAAAATAAAATGCAAGATCTTTTTTATCTTTTTTTAATTTTTTTTATATCTTTTTGAAAAGTTAGCTCTTTTTTCCAAAATAAAACCATTCGGTATTCACTTTTGCCCCATGATTTGGCATGATAATAAATCCGTCGCAGGGTGCAAAAAGTTTTTCGCCTGTTTCATAAACGGCAATTTCTTCTCCTTTTTGGATTTTATCAAGGTGCGCATAATTTTTTGATAAAGTGCCTTCTTTTTCTTTGATCACAAAGTTTTGAAGTTGGATGATTGTTTTTTTTGTTTCCAAAACGGGCGCTCCTTTTAAAACGCCAAAATGAATAAGAGTGTTTAAAATACTTTGTTTCGCTGTTTGAACAGAGCATTCTGCCTTATGATAACCACATTCAACGGTGAGAGCCAGTGTTTTGTTTAAAAAGGCATATTCTTCCGTGCAGTTATTTTCAATTTCGGGACAGTTCTGATAAATTTCAGGCCAGCCGGCAAGGGCGGTTTGAACGGGAATAATCTTTAAAAAATCAAGATTTTCCTGATAAGGATGATCAATAAAAGCAAACGGCTGATCGGTTGGACAATGCGTTGAATGCAAATCAAGTAAAACATCTGCTTTTTCAATTTCTTTGATTAACAGGTTAGCAATTTTTTCTTCATTGTTTTGTGGCTTTTCATGATATTTGATCAGGCGGTTTAAGTTTTCATCCACCCCGCGTATATCTTTTTGATAAGCTTCTTCATTCACAATCGGGATAAAGGTAACACTGCCGGCTTGAAGCGTGTATACCCCTTTTTCAAGCGACTGTATAATTTCTTGTTGGGCCAATGTACCGGCTGTTTCGTTGCCATGAACAGCACCTAAAATCAAAATATTTATTCCTTGTTGCGGGCCTTTAAAATAAATTTTTTTAAACATATTGTCGCTCCATGATTTTTTCTCTTAATCGTCTGATTTTTCTTAAAATATGGTCTGATTTGATGTGTTGCGGTTCTGCCGGACGGGTAAACATAATTTTTCTTGTTTGTGTGTCATAGGAACTGCCAATGAAATCACAACTCATTAATCGGTTAATTGTTTTGATATCTTGCACCGGAACTAGAATCATATTCCCAATCCGTTGAATTTTTTCGTTTCGAAACCGCATAATGGCAATTTTTCCACCATCACTTGGGTCAATGCCATATGAAACCATTTTAAAGCCGTTTTTAAAATAAGGACCGATATTCCAATGGTTATGTTGGTCGATGATAGAGTAGGCTGCTTCGCATTTTTTTTCTTTGGCCATTTCCAGACGAAATTCAACCATTAATTGATTTAAGTTATTCCCTCTAAACTCCGGATGAACGCAATCACCGCCTAAGGTGGCAACTTCTTCTTGTTTTAAAAAGGTTTGACCTTGAAAACAAGGAATTTCTTCTTGAAAAACTTCTTGCGAACGGCATGTTCTTAAATAACTCATGGCAATAAGTTTATCCTGATGAAAAACACCGATAAAGGTGATATCCTTTTGATGAAAGATATTTTGATAATAGTCAGCTTGATGTTGATGAATATAACATTGTTCTTCTTTTTTCAGGTGCCGGTAAATTTCTTTTGAAAGGGCTGCCATTTGAGAGGCGTGTTTTTTAGACAGCGGATAAATGAAAAAAGGGCTGGGCGCAATTTCTTTACCGGATTTTTTGGATAATAAGCCAGACCAAAATCCTTGATTATTAACTTTAAATTGCGCGATATTATTCATCTTTTTCCTTTCTTTATAATAAAAAAAACGGGGCCTTTTGATTGGTCCCGTTTCTGATTTTGCTTTTTGTATGGATATCAAACATCAATACGGGAGAAATATTCCTCACGTTTAGATTGTTTAAGAGCTTTTATTGTTGATATAAACATTGATATCCCTTTGTTAATAATTAAGGCAATTCTAACAGATTGCAAAAAGCTTGTCAACTCCTTTTTTTAGCAATAAACAAGCACGCGGATTTTATCAGCCGGAATTTTAATTTTATTGTGAGAAATCAAAGAACTATATGGTTTTGGCATATCCAGTTTTTTCAAATTTTCATCTAGATCTTTTATGCAAGCATGGGTGCCATAGTCGGTGGTCACTTTTAAAAGAGCATAGTGTTTTACAAGTCTGTTATTTTTTAAAAGATCCGTTAATTCGTTTTTTTCTTGAGCCAAAAGATGGTTGTAGCTTTTTTCTGTGCTTGCATTTAATCTGGCGGTATCATACTTTTTTCTGATGCTTTCTTCTTTGGGAAGCATATTTTTAACCCGTATGCCCATTAAATCAAGCATGTAATCATATACGTTTTGCGATTTTAAAAGAGTGTCTAAGCGGTTTGTTTTTTCAAGGTATGTTTTCTCTGTCATTTTTTTTGCCTTTAATAAAAAAAACAGCTCCTTTATTTAAAGAGCTGTTTTCTGTTTGAATCTGTTAAAATTAATTTGCTAACAAAAAACGCTCCTTTTACTTTCTAAAGTAAAAAGAGAAGAAATAAAAACCAAAAAAGTTTATCGTTTTTGTTATCATATGATTAAAATACGCCTTTTAAAATAAGTTGTCAAGACCTTTTTATTCGATTGTCACATTTTTCAATGATCGGATGAGTGGATAAGTCCATGCTTCTTTTAAATTAAAGTGCCACCATTCATGGGGAAGGGGTTCTAAATCAATTTCAAGCATTAAGTTTTCAAGTAACTCTTTATTTTTTAATGCTTCTGAAGATACATCTTCCCCTTTATAATCGCGGTGACATTTTTTAAGATAGTTTTGAAAATTTGGATCTTTTTCATATCCAACATAAAAAGCATCCGGCTTAGTTGGAAATTCAAGTTCATTTCCATTCATGTCTGTTAAATAACAGTCAATGGCAACGCCTCTGGGATGAAAGCCACGGCGAGATGTTTCTTCTGGCGGTGGTGCAATATAAGGTTTTAAGTATGAAGGCGCTGTTTCAAACATAAATTTTTGAACTTCGAGTGGGCGAAAAGCATCATAAATAACGAGTTTAAGCCCCAATTCTTTGAGTTTAGGCTCCAATTTTATCAATTTTTCATAAAGTTCCGGATGAACCAGCGCCTCTTTCAATCCAAAGTCGGAATACATGTCTTTATAAAAGGCATTGTGTGTTGTTGTATAAAACAAATTTGAAACAATATGTGGTGTTTGAATTCTTTTTAAAATCATTAGCAATGTCCTTCATGCATGTGAACAAATTTGTTGAATTCCGGATGATAGTAATTACGATGTGTCGCAATGGTTTCTTTTTGAATGGATTGATTCTTTAACACTTCTCCTTCAATATAACCGGGAGCGGTTTCATTCAGATAAGTGTTTAAAATACCGGCGGTTGCTAACACGGATTTAGCAGCACCGATATGCGGGATTGCCTGAATAATATGCGCTAATCTGTCGCTCGGTAATTTTGAAATTTCGGAAAGTTTGAGTGGTTTTTTTGTTTTGGTTTCGGCAATAACGCCTAAACTTAAAAACATCAAATCAACCGGCATGTGATCCAACTTTTTCGTTAAAGATTGTTCGTTGATTTGAGTTAAAAACCCTTGAAAAGCTTGTTTCATTTTTTCAGCATAGGTGGATTGAAAGAATCCGCCGTGAGCCAAAATATTGGCGCTTTGCGCAATGAGACAGGTCATCGCACTTGAAGGCACAATTTGTTTGCTTTTCAAAAGCTCAATTAATGTTTCTTTATCATGCGAAAGTTTTTCAAGTTTAACAGGAAAACTTTTGGTTAATCCTTTTTCTTTGATGGTGCCGATGAAAGGAGACTCATCTTCTTTCCAAGCCGCTCTGATGCCGGATAAAGCTTTTTGGAATTGATTGAATGTTTGCGGGTTGGAAAAGATTTTTGACCATAAAGAATTTTCATCTTGAAGGGCTTTGATTAAGAATTTTCTGGAAATATCCGTTCCATCAACTGTTAAGTGTAAAATCCCTGTATTCTTAAATATCCGATTTAATGTGGCTGTTTGGTAAATAGCTGTTTGATCGGACAGCGTTTTTAAATCATCTCTTTCAAAAACGGCTTTTAAAGATTGATATTCCTCGTCAACATCGTCAAATGACAGACCGGATATTTTTTTTGTGACACCATTTAATTCTTTTAACGTTTCTTCAATTAATTGTTTCTTTCCTTGTTTCAAAGAAGCATAAGATGTTTGCAATGTTTTTAAATCATTGGCAGCCGTTAAATGCGTCACAATTTTTTTTGCAACTTCATATTTTTCTTTATGAGGGCAGTCTTTTTGTTTTAAAATAGTATCTAATGTTTTATCAAGCAGATTAAGTTTGGCTGAAATCAAAACCGTTTCATTAAAATATTCATTACTGATGCGATCTGTTTGATAAAGAATGTTTTTACGGATTTTATTATTATTTGAAACGGGAAACAGCGTATCCCCCAACTGATAATATCCACCACCGCAAGGATGAATAAGTGAAACATTTGAACCATAAAAACCAATATGGTATTTTGCGCCGGCTTTTTTCATTAATGCCCCTGAAATCAAAATATTTTGATTCAATAAAGATCTTGTTTCATCCTTTTTAGGGGAATCATAATCTCTTAAAAAAGCAAGATGTGTGCCTGTTTCCATAATGGGAAGATAAGTCAGTTGTTCCACAACGTCTTTGGCAATATTCTTGTCATAAAGTCTTGTAACTTCTTCATAAATTGTTTCTAAAAGAATGCTTGTATCCGGCGTTTGTTTATTTGTTTGCAAAAGAAAGTCACTGATTTCTTTTTGAAAATAATCAAGCAAGGTGCCGGCATTATATATTTTTTTTAAAGCGGGAAGGGCGGTTAAGAGGTTTTTGAGTTCTAATGTGTTCAGTGTCATTTTTTTCCTTTTATGTTATAAAAAAAACTCTTTTCTAAATTGAAAAGAGCTGTTCTTGATTTAATTTAAAAATTTCTTTTTATTATAAATAAACAGCCCCTCTTTGTTTAATAAACAAAAAGGCAAACATGTTAATCATAATAATGTAAATTTTTTTCGTCATGCATTTAAAATAAATTTTTTTATTTTTTTTGTCAATAGGTTTTTTTTTAAAACTCAAAAAAAGTTTCTTTACTTGAAAAGAAGAATGTTTTTTGCTATGCTCAAAGAAAAATAATAAAAAAGGAAGAAACGGTAAATGAAAAATAAAGAATTAACAAAAAATATTTATTATATCGGAGTGGATGATAAAGAGATAGATCTTTTTGAAGGGCAATATGTTGTTCCAAACGGCATTTCATATAATTCTTATGTGATTATGGATGAAAAAACAGCTGTGATGGACACGGTGGATGCCCATAAAGGCAAGGAATGGCTTTCAAATTTAAAAACTGTTTTAAATGGGAAACGGCCTGATTATTTGGTTGTTTTGCATATGGAGCCTGATCATGCCGGCTCTATTGATTTGTTTTTAAAAGAGTATCCGACAGCGCAAATTGTTTCAAATCCAAAGTCCTTTCAGATGATGCAGGCTTTTTTTGAAGGGATTCAATTAGAAGGCAAAATGCATTCGGTAAAAGAGGGTGAAACCCTTTCTTTAGGGGAACATACCTTAACTTTTGTATCGGCACCGATGGTGCATTGGCCGGAAGTTATGGTGGCTTATGAAACAAAAGAAAAGATTCTTTTTTCAGCTGACGGATTTGGCAAATTCGGAGCGTTAGATGTGGTGGAAGACTGGGATTGCGAAGCGCGTCGTTATTATATCAATATTGTCGGCAAATATGGAGCGCCTGTTCAAACGCTTTTAAAAAAGGCCTCAACACTTGATATTCAAAAGATTTTTCCGCTTCATGGGCCGATGCTCACCGAAAACCTTTCCCATTATATTAATAAATATGATATTTGGAGTTCTTATAGACCGGAAACCGAAGGCGTTTTTATTGCCTATACCTCCATTTATGGGAACACGGCCAAAGCTGCTTTGAAACTAAAAGAAATTCTTGAAGCCAAAGGTGTGCAGGTGGCGATCAGCGATTTAGCGCGCGATGATATGGCAGAAGCCGTTGAAGATGCGTTCAGATATTCGCACATGGTTTTGGCCAGCCCCACATATGATGGAGATGTTTTCCCTTATATGGCAACGTTTATGCATCATTTAAAAAGCAAAAATTATCAAAATCGAACGGTTGGATTTATTGAAAACGGTTCATGGGTACCATTAGCCGGCAAAATCATGAAAGAAAAAATAGGGACATTAAAAAACATTCATATAATTGAAAATCATGTGACCATTCAATCAGCCATGAAAACACAAGATGTTTTGGCGCTTGAAGGATTGGCAGATGAATTATTAAAGTAAGGATATCAAAAAATGAGAATGAATTTAAAAATTGAAAGTTTGGTTGAAGAAATCATTGATGCGCGCAATCATCAAATTGAACCGCAAGTTGAAAAAATTAAAGAAATGCTTGCTAAGGGATGTGATGTTGATGGGAAAGATAAAAATGGCAATACGTTGTTGCATTTGGTTGCCGTTAATGGCAATATCCGCATGTATAACACGGTTCAAGAAGGCGAATATAATATGCCGGCCAAAAAATTTGATGCCGAATATTTGATTCAAAACTTTTCGCCCAATCCGCTGATTAAAAATAATGAAGGGTTAACGCCGGCCATGTTGTCTGCCAAGCATAAGCAAACATCTTTGTGGCAAATGCTTTCTTCTTATGAGCAAAGTTTTGTGGCCACGCAAATTGGTTCAATTATGAAAGAGATTATGCCACATCAAAATATGCATCACTCTTCAAAAAAGCGCGTGTTGCAAGCAACTTTGCGATTGCTTCCAAACCAGCGTCAGCGTTCTTAAAAAAGGAAAATCAAGGAGGGTAAAATGATTCATGAAGAAATGATAGCTGATTTAATCCATCAGGCGAAGAAAGAGGGTGTTCAAAAAATTGTTGTTGGTGCTGTGATTGAACGGCAAGAAAAAACTGTTTTGTTGCTTGAGCGCGCATCAGATGATTTTATGGGAGGTCTCATTGAGCTTCCAAGTGGAACAGTGGATGAAGGGGAAACTCTTTTTGAAGCGCTTGCAAGAGAGATAAAGGAAGAAACAAACCTTGAAATGACTGAGGTTGTTTCTTATTTAGGGGCTTTTGATTATTTATCGGGATCTTTAAAAAAAACGCGCCAGTTTTCTTTTAAAGTTCTGGTAAAAGAGGGAAATGTTTCTCTTTCACCAGAACATCAGACTTTTTTGGAGCCTTTTTTAAATTCCGATTCTTTTCAAAATGCCAATATGTCCCCTGAAACAAGAGCCATTATCTTAAAAGCCTGCTAAATTTATTCCTTTGTCCTTTGATTTTGATCCAAAGAAAGAGGTTTTTTATGTCGGGTTACCATCTGTTTTTCGCTATAAGGTGTTGAATTTTCTTCAATTAATTTCATTACATCAATGGCAGTTTTTAAGGTTTCTTTTAAGTTTTTATCATTATCGGCATTTAAAGCAACCAAATATCCTTCTTTTCTTTGATGTTTCAAGATATAGTGCTCTTCGTTAATCAACATAAATGAAACAGGAACAGGTACTTTTGTTTTAAAAAGAGTCTTGTTTTTTGCTAAATCTGATAAAAGAGGGGTTATATCTTTTGGATATTTTGTTTTCTCTTTAATAAAAATTTTTCTGCTCCCAAGAGGAGAACTATCGCCCAGCATTTTTAATAACTCTTTTTTCTGAGTCAAATCTTTATCCGTTAAAAAAATCTTGATGGAACTTGTTAATTGACAGGCAAAATTCAGCAAAAGAGGCTTATCCAGATATTGATTGGAATAAAAAATTTCCGGCATTCTTTCTTTTAAAATAATGCGAATGCCTTTCATAAATTCTTTTTCTGAAATAAGTGGTTTGTTATCCATTAATCTTCTCTTATATGTTGCGTTAAACAAGTCTGTTGCAGTTGTTTATTTTTAACAATGGGTTGAGGCGTTTGTTTTTGATAAGGATAAGCCATTTCTTCCTTAAAGTAGTCAAAAATGTTTTGTTTTAAGGTTAACTGTTCTTCTCCTTCTTGGCTCTTATCCGAATTAAAATGGATTAAAAAATGGTTTTCTTCTTGACTGTATGTTAACGTGTGATAGCCATTAATAATGCCAAAAGACGGCAGATCAACTCCTTTTGTGTTAATCAATAAAATATTTTCTGTTGATTGAAAATCCGAAAGGCGTTTGGGACATAAATCCTGTAAATTTTCCTCTATTTTAAAAGGCAGGTGCTCAAATAACGTTTTTTCCTCATTTTGAAGAACATCATCAGAAATAATCACTTGCAGATTGGGATGACCTTTTATCGCTTTTAAGCTCGGATACATTTCATTAAACCCTTTTTTATCTAAAAAAAGATCCACCGTATTTTCCGGATTGCTTAAAAAATAATCCATTAAAATTTTTAAACGTGAACCTTGCACCATATGGATCACCTCTTTTTCTGAATAAAGCGGTTTTGTGATTAATTGAAGATATTTTGAATGATCAAAAGGTTCTGAATTTGTATCCAGTAAAATAGACTCATCAATTTCTTTAATCAGGTTTTCACATTTTAATTTTAATTTTTTTATATTACTCATATTGTCTTCCGTTATCGAAGCGGTTACTCCTTTTTTGGTGGGCAACATTTTGTTTCAATGTTTGGAAAGGCACAGAAAGGGTTTTAATTTTTTGCATCACTTGGGAAAGAAGATCCAGTCTTTGGCTCAGGTCCTTTTTATAAGGGGCGTTAAGCGAGCAACTGAAATAAGGATCGTCAACATGCTCAATTTTTAAAATATAGCTTCGATTATTGAAAATCATAAAGGAATCGCATTGAACATCCGGATGAGCAACAAAAAGTTTTGATTGCGGTTGAATCTTTGAAAGGCGTGGTTCTTCTTCCGGTTGAAGGTGAATGAATTTATCGCCCAAGAAAGAGGAAAAAGGATTGGTTTGTTCTTCTTTTTCATAGCTTAAAACATCGGCCGATACAATCAGGTTTACTTTTGATTTTTTAAATTCTTCTGAAAGGAGCGCCGGATAAACCTTTTTAAAATCTTTTCTGTTTAAAAAGATGGTGCCGGTTGACTTTTCGCATAAAATCTGTGTAATTGGGGCAATTCTTGTAATCGCACGAAAAATATCCGTATTTTTTTCTTCCAATCTTTCTTGAATGGCGTTTCTTAATTCAATATATTCTGATCTTTCTTCTTTTCTATATCCCATAGTCTTATTCTTTCATTTTATCAAAAATATTTTCTAAAATTACGCTTTTAAAATATAAAAGTCAAGAAAGAAAAAACGCTTCAATTTAAATTGAAGCGCTTTGGGATTGGTTTAAAATTGATATCTTAAATAACTGAGCCAGATAATTAAAGATATAAAGATAAGCAGCCACCCATACATTTTATAAGAAAGATTATCTGTATCTGCCATTTTTTGCGCTAAAAATTTCACGCCGTTTGGAAAAAAGATATAAATAATTGCTTTAAAAATCATTAAAATTAAAAGAGCAGCAACAATATGTTTCATATTCCTTCTCCTTAAACGGCAACAACGCCTTCCAATTTCCCGTGAGAAACATAATTAACAAGTTCAAAATCTTCATATTTAAAGTCATCAATATTTTGAACAGCCGGATTGATTTTCATTTGCGGTAAATCAAATGGTGTGCGAGAAAGTTGTTCTTTCACCTGATCAAAATGGTTGTGATAAATATGCGCATCACCAAGGGTGTGAACAAATTCGCCTGGTTCAAATCCGGTCACTTGCGCCATCATCATCGTGAGAAGCGAATAAGAAGCAATATTAAACGGTACCCCTAAAAACATATCACAGGATCGTTGATAAAGTTGGCAAGAAAGTTTGCCGTTAGCCGTGTAAAATTGGAAAAAAGCATGGCAAGGCGGAAGCGCCATTTGATCAATTTGTGCCGGATTCCAAGCGCTTACAATCATGCGTCTGTCATTCGGGTTGGTTTTAAGCCGGTTCACAACATCTTTAATCTGATCAATGCCTTGGCCGTTAAAATTGCGCCATTGAGCGCCATAAACAGGGCCTAAATCACCGTTTTCATCAGCCCATTCATTCCAAATGCGCACGTTGTTATCCTTTAAATATTTAATATTTGTGTTGCCGGATAATAACCAAATCAGTTCGTGAATAATGGATTTTAAATGAACTTTTTTTGTGGTCACAAGCGGAAACCCTTTGGAAAGATCAAATCGCATTTGAGCCCCGAAAACCGATCGGGTGTCAATTCCGGTGCGGTTTGGTTTGTCTGCGCCGTTTGTCATAATATGTTCCAAAAGGTCAAGATATTGTTTCATTTTTTTTATCCTTTATATATTAGTAGTTATAAATTGCATTTTTAAGATGGGCGAGGGTGGTTTCATCTAATGTGCCTCCCTTTTTTGCCCAAATAGTGGTTTCAACGTTATCAAGCAAAAACGCATCGCTTATTTTTTCATACGCTTGTTCCATAATGGTTACACTTGGTGTAATTGAAACAGGATTTCCTGTTAATCCTTCTTGTAAATCGCCCATATAAACTGAATCAACAATAAAATCGGGCATCAATTTTTCCATCATCAGTTTATAAATGCTGGCGCCCCCCGAAATATAAAGCTCTTCATTAATGTCTTTAACCGTTTCAAGTGGGATCACAAAGTGATTATCCGGATCGGAAACTTGATAATCTTGTTCAAAAGTCAGAATGTAAATTTTGCGGTTGGGTAGGGTTCTGTTTGGAAAACTTTCATATGTTGTTTGTCCCACCAGAAGAGCTTTATGTTTGGTCAGTCTTTGAAATCTTTTAAAATCACTTGAAACATGCCAAGGAATGTTTGGGCCGATCCCGATAATATTATCTTCTTTATGTCTGCACCAAACGGCAATTTTGCTCATTTCTTTCTCCCTGATCTTAAAAAAAAATATTACAGTTAGGAATACTCTAACTTGTTTTTGGGGCGATGTCTAGCGTTTTTTATGTCAAATATCATAATTTTCGGGAGCAAAGTTTTTTTATGCATTTGGTAAAAAAAATATTGTCTTTTTAATTTTAATCGTGTATGAATGAAAAAAGTTATAATTTAGATGGAAAGGCTTTTAAATAAAATGAAAATGGAGATGCTTAAAAATCTTTTAAAACATTTTTCCTGTGATATGGCAATCGATCTTGGAACAGCCAATACGTTGGTTTATGTTCATGGGAAAGGTCTTATTTTGAATGAACCGTCAGTTGTTGCAATTGCAGAACATCGCGGTAAAAAACAGGTGATTGCCGTTGGGAATGAAGCCAAACAAATGCTTGGCAGAACGCCGGGGCAAATTCAGGCAATTCGACCTTTAAGAGATGGGGTGATTGCTGATTTTGATGTGGCTGATGAAATGATTAAACGTTTTATTCAAAAAGCTTTGGGGCATAAAGCTTTTGCCCGTCCGATGATTGTTATTTGCGTGCCGTCCGGGTCAACAGCGGTTGAACGTCGTGCCATTCAAGATGCAGCTGATAATTCAAGGGCCAGAAAAGTTTTCTTGATTGAAGAACCGATGGCTGCTGCCATTGGGGCTGGCTTGCCTGTTAATGAACCGTTTGGTTCCATGGTTGTTGATATCGGTGGGGGAACAACGGAAGTTGCCGTTATTTCTTTGGGTGGTATCGTGTATGCCAGATCCATTCGCGTTGGCGGGGATAAAATGGATGAATCCATTATCTCTTATATCAGAAGAAATCATAGCTTATTGATTGGGGAAGCTTCTGCCGAACGCATCAAAAAAGCCATTGCTGCCGCCTCTATCCCAACGGAAGGCGAAGGGATGACTATCCCTGTTAAAGGCAGAGATTTAAGAAACGGTGTTCCCAAAGAAATCGTTGTAACCGAAAAACAAATCGCCGAAGCATTGGCAGAACCTGTTTCTCAAATTGTTGAAGCCGTTAAAGTGGCGTTGGAACATATTGATCCGGAATTGGCTTCCGATATTGTTGATAGAGGCATTATGCTCACAGGGGGCGGCGCCTTGTTGCGTCGGTTAGATTCAGTTTTAAGAGCGGCAACGGGTTTGCCTGTTTCAGTGGCTGAAAATGCGCTTCAATGTGTGGCACTTGGTTCCGGTATCGCCGTTGAAAGAATCAGTAAATTTGAAAATATTTTAACAAGTATGTATTAATTAAAAAATAAGCGGGATAAAAATGGGCAATAAGTTTTTTCGACTGCAACGGATTAAAGAGCAGCTAAAAAGATTTATTGCCCTTGCTTTTACTGTGGCCTCGCTTTTTTTATTTATTGTTTCCACGCAATCAAAATCAGTTGTTTTTTCGAAAGTCAGTTCTTTTTCAAGGGACGTTTTTTCGCCTGTTTTTGATATGGTATCAACGCCGTTTGAAAAAATTCAAAGCAAAATGGATGCCTATCAAAACTATTTTAATGTTTATGAGGAAAACAAAAAACTGCGTGCGGAGAATCAATTATTAAAAAGTTGGCAAAATAAAGCGCTTCAATTAGCGCTTGAAAAGAAAGAATTGGCCGATATTTTAAATTATCGCTTTGAAACAACTCATCCGTCCAAGGTGGTTTCTGTTTTAGCAGAACATCACAGCATTTTTTCTCACTCGCTGGTTTTGGATGGCGGGGAAGCGCAAGGCATTAAAAAAGGCAATGTTCTTTTATTGAATGGTGCTTTGTTCGGTCATGTGATTGAGGTGGGCAATCAAACGGCCAGAGCGTTGAAATTAACTGATTATTTTTCAAGATTGCCGGTTTTTGTGGGAAGCCAAAAGGTGCCTGCTATTTTAATGGGGGATAATTCAGAGTTGCCGGATTTGGTTGCCTTGCCGGAAGAGGCCGGTGTTCAAGAAGGTGATTTTGTGTTTTCAGCCGGTATGGTGGGTGTTTATCCGCAAGGATTGCCGATTGGCTATGTTAAAAAAACAAAGGACGCCGTTAAAGTTCGTTTAATCGAAAATAAAAATAATTTGGGGTTTGTTGAAGTTGTTGATTTTGGTTTAGGCGGATTAATTGAAAACACGTGTGAAAAAGAGGAAAAAGAATAATGCGGTTGTTCAAAAAGAAATATTTTTCATATTTTGTTCCTTTTTTGGTTATGATTTTGTTTGCCTTTTTAGAAGCTGTTTTTTTTGTTCAAGGGCATAAAGAAACCTTTTTAATTTCTCTTTTAACGTGTTTTACCTTTTATTTTTCAGTGTTTAATCCGAAAAAACTTAATATTTTATTCGTTTTCCTTGTGGGTATTTTTTCGGATATGTTATTATTTTTCCCGTTGGGCTTTCAATCATATATTTTATGTTTTATGGCGTTCTTTGCCGTTTTTTATCAAAGAAGTTTGCGTCTTTTTTCTTTTAAAGCACAATGGGCTGTTTTTGCGGGTGTTTTACTCTTTGTTTCCTTATCGGGATTGTTTGTTTTATATCTGACATTAGATAAAACCATTTCAACCGTTTCTTTTTTAGTTAATTATTTAACGATAGTTTTATGTTATCCGTTTATTGCCTCATTTTCGGCCTTTATAAATAAAAAAGTGGGAGCGGATGTATGAGCGCTCCATGGAAATATGAGAAAGACCGTGTTTTTATCAAGCGGCTGATTGTTTTGTTGCTTGTTTTTTTTCTGTTAATTATTGTTTTGATCACCAGAGTTTTTTATCTTCAAATTTTGCAAGGTGACAGATACCGTCTTTTAGCAGATAAAAACAGAACGTCTGTTCGATTAACGCTTCCGTCACGTGGAAATATTTTTGATAGAAACGGAGTGAAACTAGCTGAAAACAAAAAGAATTTTCAGGCAGTGCTGATAAAAGAAGAAGCGTTAAACGTTCAAAAATCGCTTGAAAATTTTGAAAAAATCATTGTGTTGGATGAAGATGAAAAAGCCAGAATTCAAAAAGAAATCAAGCGTAAACGCCCCTATATGGCTATTCGAATTAAGGATGGGTTAAGTTTTGAAGAAGCGGCAAAACTTCATTTAAATGCGCCGGATTTAACCGGTATTCAAATTGAAGAAGATTTGATCAGGCATTATCCCTTAAAAGATGTAAACGCCCATTTAATCGGATATGTTTCATTGATGAATGATAAAGATTTGGAAGAAAATCCGGATGATCCGCTTGCTGATTTGCCGGGGTATCGCATTGGGCGTACTGGTCTTGAAAATTCATTTGAAGAGGTGTTAAAAGGCATACCGGGGTTCAAGAAAAAAGAGGTGAACGCTTATGGTCGTTCCGTGCGGGTTTTGGAAGAAGCTGTTTCACAAAAAGGGGAAAGCCTGAATTTAACCATAGACAGCAGATTACAAGAAGTGGCTTTAACGGCATTAGGCAAAGAATCCGGCAGTGCTATTGTGATGGATGTGAATACCGGTGAAATTTTGGCAATGGTTTCAAGCCCCAGTTATGATACAAATATTTTCACGATGCCGGTACCGGTTAAAGTTTGGCGTTCTTTAATTGATAATGAAAAAAGGCCTCTTCAAAATAAAGCTTTAACGGGAACTTATTCACCGGGATCAATCTTTAAATTGGTGGTAGCTCTTGCCGGTCTTGAACATAAAATTATTCATCCGAATAAAAAAGTTTATTGTGGCGGAAAAGTCACTATCGGCAACCATGATTTTCACTGTTGGAAACGATCCGGCCACGGCATGGTTGATTTAGAACAGGCGCTTATGCATTCTTGTGACGTTTATTTTTATGAACTGGCGCAACAAATCGGTGCGGAAAAAATTACCAATATGGCCAAACGCCTTGGTTTTGGTGTGCCGGTAAATATTGGTATTAAAGGGGAAAGAGAAGGCCTTGTTCCAACACCCGAATGGAAAAAGAAACGATTTAAAGATGATTGGCGAACGGGTGATACCGTGAATTTGAGCATTGGACAAGGATTTTTGGGAACAACACCGATGCAGCTTGTTTATATGACGGCCCAAATTGCCAATGGAGGCAAAAAAATTAAACCGCACGTGATTAAAGGGGAAGGGGTGGACACGCCGGCATCACTTGGTTTTAAAAAAGAGCATTTGAATTTGATTAAACGGGGAATGAACAAGGTGGTGAACCATGAAAAAGGAACGGCTTATCGCTCACGAATTAATGTAAACGGCGAAAAAATGGCCGGTAAAACAGCCAGTACGCAGGTGCGCCGTATCACGAAGAAAGAACGTGAAAAAGGAATTATTAAACAAGAAGATTTGCCATGGAAATATCGCGATCATGGGATGTTTGCTGCTTTTGCGCCGGTTCAAAATCCACGCTTTGCTATTGTGGTAATGATTGAACATGGCGGTGGCGGTTCATCCAGCGCAGCACCAGTGGCAGCAAAAATTTTAACCGAAACATTAAAACTTTATCCGAAAAACAATTAAAAGGTAAAAAAAGATGCCCTTTTTTAAAGACAGAAACTGTTATCTTAAAAATTATAATTTATCGCTTACCGATAAAATTAAAGGATTTAATTATAAGCTGTTATTTTTGGTGTGTTTGGCTGTTTTTATCAGTATCGGAACGCTTTATTCAGCGGCAAACGGCGAATGGCACCGCTGGGCGGATAAACAATTTATTCGCTTTTTGTTGTCTTTGGGCGCTCTTGTTTTTGCATCTATGATTAATTTGCGACTTTGGATGAAATATGCCTATGTGATTTATGGAGGAAGCTTTCTTCTTTTAATCGGGGTGATGGTGTTTGGGCATGTTGGAATGGGGGCACAACGTTGGCTTAATCTGGGCTTTATGAATTTGCAACCATCCGAACTGATGAAAATTGCGCTTGTTTTGGCACTGGCGCGTTATTTTCACGGAACAACTCTTTCAGAAATCAGGTCGATACGCGGTATTATACCGCCGGTGTTGATGATGGTTTGTCCGGTGGCGCTTATTTTAGAGCAACCGGATCTTGGCACAGGGTTGATGCTTGTTTTTTGCAGTGCAGCCATTTTCTTTTTAGTTGGTGTTCAAATTTGGAAATTTGCCCTTGTTGGGCTGGCTGGTGTGGTAAGTGTGCCGATTTTATGGACTTTTTTACATGATTATCAAAAAAAGCGGGTGCTCACTTTTTTAAATCCGGAAAATGATCCGTTGGGAAGCGGTTATCATATCATGCAATCCAAGATCACTTTGGGTTCCGGTGGATTATTTGGAAAAGGTTTTATTCAAAGCACGCAAAGCCGATTGGAATTTATTCCGGAAAAGCAAACGGATTTTATTTTCACGCTGATTGCGGAAGAGTTTGGTTTCTTAGGGGCAACAGCCTTGATTTTGCTCTTTTTCATTATTATTTTATATTGTTTTTATGTCGGGATGATTTCAAATAATTATTTTGGAAAAATTTTGGCAACGGGATTGGGAATTAACTTTGCTTTATATGTATTTATCAATATTGGTATGGTAACGGGATTATTGCCGGTGGTTGGTGTGCCGTTACCGCTTGTTTCTTATGGAGGAACGGCAATGTTAACGCTCTTTTTCGGGTTTGGACTGGTGCAATCGGTTTATATCAACAAAGAAATGGTTATTGGGCGCAACGGCTCAATTGATGATGAATAGGAAAAGAAAATGACAGAAGTGGACAGACTCCTTGATGAAGCTTTTTTAGCCTATAACAATAAAGATTTTGATGAAGCGGAAGATTTGGCAAGATCCGTTTTAACATTGATGCCCAGTTCGGGGGATGGCCTTTATCTTTTAGGTTTGGTGGCTTCCAAGAAAAATGCTTTTGAACCGGCTGAAAAATTGTTGTATCAAGCTGTTCAGTTATATCCGGATAATAAACAATATAAATTAAGTTTGGGATTTGTTCTTGAAAAACAAGGCCGATTAGATGAAGCTCTTTCGTTTTATGAACCTTTTAAAGAAGATGCCTATGTGCTTTCTCAAATCGGTTTTATTTATCTTCAAAAAGGATTAACGGACTTTGCTAAAAGTGCCTTTGATAAGGCTTTAAGTTTATCTGAATCGGTGTTAACGGCTTATATCGGTTTGGCTTTAATCTATCGAAGGGAAAATGATTTTGCCAAAGCTTTTGATACATTGGAAAAAGGGCTTTTACAGGGGAAAAGTGCCGAACTTTTTTATCAGTTGGCGATTACTTGTCGGTTGCTTGAAAAAAACAAACAAGCTCTTTCTTATATTAAACAGGCCCTTGAAATGGAAGAAACCGCTTCGTTTTATAATGAAGAAGGTTTAATTTATGAGGCATTGGGATATATTCCATCGGCTTTATTAAGTTATGAAGATGCGTTAAGGCAAAATTCTTATTGCGCCGATGCCTATGCGAATATGGGTAATTTATATTTTAAAGAAAACAAGCTGATAAAAGCGGAAGATTCTTATAAACGAGCCTTAGGAATAGATAATTCCTTTTTAAATGCGCATCATAATTTGGCTCTTGTTCTTTATAAACAAGGACGTGTGGGCGAAAGTTTAGAACATTTCAGAAGCGCTATTTTAATTAATCCAAAGCATATTTCATCGCTTTATAATTTGGCTGTTATTTTAGAAGAAACGGGGGAATATTCAGAAGCAGCCGGCCTTTATTTCAACCTGTTATTATTGGATAATACGTTGCCGGATATTGAATTTCGAATTGCCAATACGTTATCGCTTTTATCCGGTATGGGAAAAAAAGAAAAGAAACAAGCGCTCACTTTTGCCGAAGGATGGGTTAAAAATTTTCCGGACAATGTGGTAGCCTTATATACGCAAAAAGCCTTAATGGGTAAAAAAGTGGATGATGAGCTGGCTAAAAAATACAGTGAAGCGCTTTATGATTCGTTTGCTTCTTCATATGATCAAGTGATGGAAAAATTGGAATCAAAATCAGTTGATGAAATTTTAAAGACGTTAAAACCAAAAGAGTGGACAAATGTTTTGGATTTGGCGTGCGGAACGGGCATTTTTGGCTTGCAATTTAAGCAAAATCATACGTCGTTAACAGGTGTTGATATTTCGAAAAATATGCTTCAAAAAGCTGAGGAAACAGACTGTTATTCAAGGTTAATCCATCAAGATATTTTATCTTTTTTAAGTGCCGATCAACAAGAATATTCCTTAATTGTTGCCTCTGATGTGATTCCTTATTTGCCATCAGTGGAGTCTTTGTTTGAAAATGTTTATCAGCGTCTTGAAAAAGAGGGTGTTTTTATTTTCACACTTGAAACGGATGACTCATTAAAAGAAGGCTGTTTAAAAGAAACGGGCAGAACTCTTTATCCTGTTTCGTTCATTCAAGAAGTGCTTTTAAAAACAGGGTTTCAAATTGAAGTGCAAAAAGAATTTCAAATGCGAAAAGAAGGCGCCTCTTTTGCAAAAGGCGCGCTGTTTATGGTTGTTAAATAATTTTTAAATTGTTTTCATCCACTCGGTTAAAGCTTTTTTAGCGCGTTCTGTATAGGCCAGCTTTCTTTCTTGTCCTTTTAAGGATTTTTTCCCTTCCGGAACGGGCACTTCTGGGAATAATCCAAAGTTGATGTTCATCGGTTGGAAGGTTGTGGCTTGCGCTTCTTTGGTGATATGGCAAAGCATCGCACCCAGAGCCGTTTCTTTTGGCGGTAACGGGCAGTCAGGATTGGCGGTAAATAAACCGGCTAATAACCCCATGGCTGCGCTTTCAATATATCCTTCGCAACCGCTCAGTTGACCGGCCAGTTTAATGTTTTGCTTTTCTTTTAAACTCAATTTTTCATCCAATACTTTGGGACCACAAACAAATGTGTTACGATGAATACCTCCAAGTCTGGCAAAAACAGCGTTTTGAAGGGCAGGGATAAGCGTGAAAACTTGTTTTTGCGCACCATACGTCAATTTTGTTTGAAACCCAACCAGATTCATCAATGTTCCTTGCTTGTTTTCTTTTCTGAGTTGAACAACGGCGAATGGTCGGCGGTTTTCTTCGTGAGGGTTTCTTAATCCAACCGGTTTCATTGGGCCGAATAAAAGCGTTTGTCGGCCTCTTTCTGCCATTACTTCAACCGGCAAACATCCTTCAAAATAAGGGGTGTTTTTTTCAAATTCTTTAAAGGCAACTTTTTCGCCACTCAGCAATGCATCGATAAAAGCGTTATATTCTTCTTTAGAAAGAGCGCAGTTTAAATAATCTTCTCCATCCCCTTTATCATATCGAGATTGATACCAAGCTTTTGTCATATCAATACTATCGGTATAAACAATAGGGGCAACGGCATCAAAAAAATGCAAAGACTCCGTTTTTGTCAGCTCTTTTAAATCTTCGGCCATTTTATCGGAAGTTAATGGCCCCGTTGCAATAATCACAGGGTCCTTTGTGTTTGGAACACCTTCTTCTTTTTCTTCATAAGAAAACAAGGGATGACTTTTAAGTTTTTCGGTGATGTATGTCGAAAATTCATCGCGATTAACGGCAAGTGCCGCACCGGCCGGAACCTTTGTGGCGTCTGCAGCTTCCATAATCAAGGAACCCATTTGGCGCATTTCTTCATGCATCAGCCCAACGGCATTAATCTGATGATCATCACTTCTTAATGAATTGGAGCAAACAAGTTCGCCAAAAAGATTTGTTTTATGTGCCGGCGTTGATTTGGAGGGGCGCATTTCAATCATGTGAACACTAAAACCTCTTTTCAATAATTGCCAAGCTGCTTCAGAACCGGCCAAACCGCCACCGATGATTAAAACTTTTTTGCTCATTTTTTGTTTCCTTTTTCTGTCTTTTATGTTATCTTATTTTGAGTTGACTGTTTATGCGTAGTTATAACATAAAAATGATGAAAAAGAAACTGTTTTATCTGGCTTGTTTTTTATTTTTCGTTTCGGGCGTGCCGATTTTGGCCGATGCTTCTCTTTTTGGAGAGGATATTCAGGCAGAGATGAATAAAATTAAAGAATATAATGAGCTCCAGCAAAAAAACAGAAAGTTTATCAAGGATTATGAGCAAAAAAATCCTGAAACGGCTGCCGTTAAAGATGATGCCTATTGGGATTTGGCTTTTCATGCCAAATTTGCTGATTATGGGGATAAAGACAGTCAGTTTATCATTGCCAAGGCCTATGAAGAAGGAGCGCACACAAGTATCAATTTAAAAAAAGCGTTGGCATTTTATAAAAAAGCGGCTGAAAATGGGCATTTGGAAGCGGCGATGAAATTAGGGCGTGTTTATTTGGAAGAAAAGTGGGTTCAAAAAGATGAGGAAAAAGCACTTTATTATTATTTAAAAGCCGCTCAAAAAGAATATGCGCCGGCCCAAATGAAAGTGGCCAAGTTATATGAAGAAAAACAAGAGTATCAAACAGCCTATTACTATATGGAAAAAGCTTTAAAACAGATGTTTCCAAATGAAAGTGATTTGGAAAAAAAGTCTTATGATTTGAAAAGATTAGGTCAAAAAATAACAGAAGGCATGATTATTGAACGTGATGATTCTTATGACCTCTCGGAAAACGAAGGATGATAACAATGAACAAACCCCTCATTTATTCGGCCCCGATGGCTGGGATAACCGATAAACCGTTTCGTCTTATTTTAAGAAAGTTTACCTCTCAACCGGTTTATACGGAAATGATCGGTATTGCCACCTTGTTTTTTAATCATCCGCAAACAAGGAAAATGATTCAGATTTCCGATGAAAAAAATCTGATTGTGCAGTTGGTCGGTATTGAAGAAAAATATATGGTTTCAGCAGCCAAAGAAGCTGTTTTTTATGGTGCCAAGGGGATTGATATTAATATGGGGTGTCCGGTTAAAAAACTGATCACAAACGGGTCAGGTGCTTCTTTAATGAAAAATAAAGAGGCGGCTTGCAGGTTGGTTGAAGCCGTTAAAAAAGCAGTTGATATTCCGGTATCGGTTAAAACCAGAACGGGTTGGGATGAAAAGAGCGTGAACGTTTTGGATTTTGCGCTTGCTCTTGAAAGCGCTGGCGCAGATAGAGTCACCATTCATGGGCGAACAAAAGCGCAAGGATACGCAGGGGACGTTAATTATGATCTTATTCGTGCGGTGAAGGAGCAACTTCATATTCCGGTAATTGCCAATGGAAATATTGTTGACAAAGAAACGGCCGACTTTGTTTTCAATCAAACAAAAGCTGATGGTCTTATGGTGGGACGCGGTCTTTTGGGGCGTCCTTGGGCGCTTAATGAAATGGGTGAAACGCCGTTTGACTCATTTTTGTTATCTGATTTGGTGTTGGAACATTTGGATTTAATGCTTTCCTATTATGGGATGCATGGGTTGATGGTGGCCAGAAAACATTTGGCATGGTATGCGTCCGGCATGGAAGGAAAGGCTCTTTTTTGCAATCAGGTATATGCTGAAAAAGAGGTTGACAAAGTTCAAAAAATTATTAAAGATTTCTTTAACACAAAGATCCGTTATCAGGAAAAGGAGACAAGATGAGAATTATTATTGCAGGGGCAGGGCAAGTTGGCGTTGGGTTGGCCAAATATTTAAGGGCTGAAAATCATGACATTGTGTTAATCGATAAGAACATTGATCATTTAGGTAATTTAAGTGAGCAACTGGATATCCAAACGATTGAAGGGTCATCCGCATTGCCTTCTGTTTTGGAAAAAGCAGGGGCTTCGCAGGCAGATATTTTCTTGGCGGTGACCGGTAATGATGAAACCAATATTGTTGCTTGTGGAGTGGCAGATGCAATATTTAGAATTCCGCAACGAATTGTTCGTATTTCGGCGCATGAATATTTAGGGCAAAAATATAAAGAATATCTGATTGGGCAAAATTTAGATGTTGTTTTATCGCCGGAAGTTGAAACGGCCAGACATGTGCTTGATAATTTAACTGTTTCATCAGGCGTGGATCTTTATAATTTGGCGGAAGGTTGTGCCAGAGTGGTGGGACTAAGGTGCAAAAAATCATCGCCGATGTTTTCAAAAACCGTTTCGGAAGTTGAGGCTCTTTTAAAAGAAATCAGAGCAAAAGTTATTGCCGTGAAAAGAAGGCATCGCATTGTTTCGCTTGAAAAAGCCATCATCAGAGCGTTGGATGATGTTTATTTTGTTGTGGCTGAAAGTGATTTTCAACAGTTTTTGGATATTTTATCCTATCAAAAAATTGATCCGGATTGTGTGATGATTTTTGGGGGTGGAAAAGTTGGGTATCAATTAGCCAAATTAATGGAAGCCTCCTCTTTTTGCAAAAATATCACAATTGTTGAAAAAGAGGAAGCAAGAGCAAGATATTTGGCTGAACGATTAAATTCAACCGTTGTGATTCATGGGGATGGGTTGGATGATGTGTTGATTGATGATTTGAATCTTAAAAATTATCAAATCGCTATTGCAACAACGCAATCAGATGAAAGCAATGTGCTGTTATCCATGGTTTCTAAGCGTCACAATATTGATAAAACCTGTGCGCTTATTCATAATCAGCTTTATAACGATTTGCTTTTTGAAATGGGGATTGATGTGTCTATTGATCCAAATGGCGTTTTAGTTTCCTCTATTTTGCAACATATTCGAAAGGGCAAGGTTAAGGGCGATTATTTTATCAGCTCCGGTCTTGGTGAGATTTTGGAAGTTGAAGCGTTAGAAACGGCAAAAATAACGCATAAACCGATCGGAAAACTTAAAATTCCAACCGGTGTTGTGATTGCCGGTATTGTTCGAAACGGTATTTTTATTTTACCGACCGATGAATTGCAAATTGAAAATAAAGATCGGGTGATTTTATTTGTTGAACGTGGGCATGTGAAAGATGCCGAAAGTTTGTTTACCGTCGGGTTTAACTTTTTTTAACAAAGGGTTTTAAATGAAAAAAGAGTTATGTGGCATTCAAGAAGGATATCAGCCATTTGTTTTAAAAAAGCTTTTAAAGGGAAAAAAGCTTCATTGTCATGTGGTATCAAATGATGTTCAACTCTTTTTCTTAAAAGAAGTTCTTGAAAAAGTTGAGCCGGAAATAACCGTTTTAACTTTTCCGGAATGGGATACGGTGCCATATGACCGTGTGTCACCAAAATGCGATATTGAGGGAAAACGCATTGAAACGCTTTGTTTTTTGGCAGATGGCGATTTGAAGGAAAAAACGCTTATTTTAACAACTGCTGCCGCCGTTTTGCAAAAAGTGCCACCGGTTGCGTATTTTAAAGGCTCTGTTTTTCAGTTAGCAAAAGGGATGAAAGTTTCTTTTGAAAAATTGAAATCTTTTTTAATTAAAAACGGGTATAAATCAGTGAATACCGTTGTGAATCAAGGGGAATATGCTTTAAGAGGCGGATTAATTGATATTTATCCGGCCGGTGCGTCTCATCCGGTGCGCCTTGATTTTTTTGATGATGAATTGGAAGAACTGAAATCATTTGATGAATTAACGCAACGAACCATTCAATCGATTGAGCGCATTTCTTTAAAACCGATGGCGGAATTTGATTTGGAAGAAGAAAGCATTAAACGGTTTCGCTCGCGTTATCGATCATTATTTTTCAATGTGACCGGTGATTATGTGTATGAGGCTGTTTCCAATAAAATTTTCACTGTTGGATTAGAGCATTTCTTGCCTCTTTTTCATGAAAAATTAGTGCCTTTTTTTGCATATTTAGAGGAAGCTTCTATTTCATTTGATTTTCAAACGTTACGGGCGTTGGAAACAAAAGAAGAGCAAATCCATGAATATTATCAGGCACGAAAAGAATTGCCCGAATCAACTTATTTAGAAGAAGTTCAAAAATATAATCCGGTACCGGTTGAAGAAATGTTTTTATCAGTCCAAGAGCTGTTAACTATTCTTCAAGAAAAAGAGTTTTATACATTTTCGCCCTTTAAGGAACCGGATAAGGAAGACATGTGTTCCGTAAAGGGGAAAAGCTTTGTTGAAACGCGTCTTCAAGATGCCAATGCCGTTTTTAAAGAGGTGGCTCATTATATAAATCATGCAACGAAAAAAATAATGATTAGTGCGGCCTCATTCGGATCCGCAGAGCGGTTAAAGGGATTGCTTCGGGAGGAGGGGGTAACTCTTTTTTCTGCTGAAACATTTAAGGAGGGGTTAAAAAAATCACCAGCGCTGATTGTTGCCCCATTTGAAACCGGTTTTGAAACAAAAGATTTTATTTTAATCACCGAAACGGATATTTTAGGAGAGCGCATTATCCGAAAACCCAAAAAAGTAAAGACGGCTAATTTTATTGCGGATATCAGTGCGCTTAATAAGGATGATTTGGTTGTTCATCAAACACATGGTGTTGGAAAGTTTTTGGGATTGGTCCCGTTAAAAATCGGGGATAACGTTCATGATTGTCTTGAAATTTTATATGACGGCGGGGATAAGCTTTTTATTCCGGTTGAAAATTTAGACGTTTTATCAAAATTTGGTTCGCAAACACAGGCATTGGATCATTTGGGGTCGCAAAGCTTTGTAAACAGAAAAAATAAAGTGAAAAAAGATTTGTTTGCGATGGCAGAAAAGTTAATTCAAACGGCCTCTTTAAGAGAGCTCAATCAACAAGAGCGCATTTTGGCACCGCATGGGATTTATCAGGAATTTTGCGCTCGGTTTCCTTATGTTGAAACGGATGATCAGCTGAAAACAATTCAAGAAATTGAAGCGGATCTGTCTCTTGGAAAACCAATGGATCGGTTGGTGTGTGGGGATGTTGGATTTGGCAAAACTGAAATTGCTTTGAGAACGGCATTTTTATGTGCTTATTCCGGTTTGCAAGTGGCGCTTGTGGTGCCAACAACGTTATTGGCTATGCAACATGCGGCCACGTTTGAAAAACGGTTTAAAGGTTTTCCTATTCGGATTGCGGCATTATCCCGTTTGGTTTCATCTCAAAAAACAAAGCTGATACATAAAGAAATTGAACAAGGAACGGTTGATATTGTGATTGGTACCCATGCCGTTTTATCCAAACAGATTAAATTTAAAAATCTGGGGCTTGTGATTGTGGATGAAGAACAACATTTCGGTGTAACGCATAAAGAACGGTTAAAAGAATTGCAAAAAGGCGTTCATGTTTTAACACTAACGGCAACGCCGATTCCCAGAACATTACAACTTTCTTTATCTGGTGTACGGTCACTTTCCGTGATTGCAACACCGCCTGTTGATCGGTTAGCCGTTCAAACATTTGTGATGCCGTTTGATGCCGTGATTATTAAAGAAGCAATTTTAAGAGAGCATTATCGCGGTGGGCAAATATTTTATGTTTGTCCGCGTATTTCCGATATGGCAGAATTGGAAGAAATGCTTAAAAAATTATTGCCGGAAATGAAAGTTGTGAAAGCGCATGGACAAATGCCTGCCAAAGAGCTTGAACAGATTATGTCTGATTTCAGTCAGCATAAATATGATATTTTGTTGGCTACCAGCATTGTGGAATCCGGTTTAGATATGCCTCTTGTCAATACGATTATCATTCATAAGGCGGATATGTTTGGCTTATCGGCACTTTATCAAATGCGAGGTCGCGTTGGCCGTGGGAAATTAAGGGCTTATGCCTATTTGATTACACCTCCCTTTAAAAAGCTTTCTGCAACGGCTGAAAAAAGATTGACCGTGATGCAGAATTTGGATACGTTGGGTGCGGGGTTCACCCTGGCAAGTCATGATTTGGATATCAGAGGAGCCGGTAACCTTTTGGGAGATGAACAATCCGGTCATATTAAAGAAGTGGGGATTGCGCTTTATCAGAAAATGCTTCAAGATGCCATATCTGTTTTAAAGTCAGACGGGTTTTCAAAGTCGGTGGAAGAAACGGAATTTTCACCTCAAATTTCAATGGGTTTTTCAGTTTTAATCCCTGAAAATTATGTGCATGATTTAAATGTTCGGATGGAACTTTATCACCGCATTTCGGAGATTTCGGATGAAAAGGAAATTGATTCATTTAAGGCTGAATTGATGGATCGATTTGGTCCTTATCCGATAGAGGTGGCTAATTTGTTTGATACGGTGAAACTTAAAATTTTGGCGAAAAGGGCGAATATTGAGCGTTTGGATGTTGGTCCCAAAGGTGCTTCAATCAGTTTTTATCAAAATATTTTCCCAAATCCGGCCGGTCTTATTCAATATATCACGTCGCAAATGGGAACAATTCAGATTAAGCCCGATCAAAAACTAACGGTTATTCGACCGTGGAGAAATCAGGAAGAGCGGTTAAAAGGGATTGAGGCTATTTTAAATAAAATTGCGGGATTAGCCAAAGCCGTTCAATCTTAAAAATGAAAAGGGCTCAAGATTTATTTTAAAACGGAATTTTGAATTTTTCCTTTTAAAAACAGCTCAATATTTTTTAAAGTTGTTTCATTGATTCTGTTTAAAGCATCAATCGAGTTAAAGGCGATATGCGGTGTGGCGATAACGTTTTTAAATTGCAACAACTTCAGATTAAGGGCTGAATCCAGCAAAAAGTCATTGTTTTTAAATAATTCATTTTTAAGTTCAATATCATCATGAATTAAAAAGTCTTCATTTTCAAGAACGTCCAGACCGGCACCGCCAACAATCCCTTTTTTAAGGGCGATATATAAGGCTTCCGTATCAATCAAATCTCCTCTGGCTGTATTTAGGATGATAACCCCTTTTTTCATTTGATTAAAGGCTTTTTCATTTAACAAATGATAATTTTGGGGTGTTGACGGAACATGAAGGGAAATCACATCCGCTTTTTTATAAATTTCCTCTAAAGAAGAAACATATAATTCTTTTAATTCTTCTTTCGGATACAAATCATAAGCTAATACATTCATACCAAAGCCTTGGGCCAGTTTAATCATGTGTTGCCCAATGGAGCCGGTTCCGATAATTCCAATGCTTTTCCCCATTAAATCAATGCCCATATAGGAGGGGATTTCAACATGGTTATGCGCCATACCGTTTCGCCCTTGGATAATGTGTCTTGCTAAATTTAATAATAAACCGAAAGAAAATTCAGCAACGGTTGTTTCTCCATATCTGGGAACATTTAAAACTTCAATACCTCTTTTTTTGCAATACTCTAAATCAATATGATTAAATCCGGTTGATCTGGTTACAATTAGTTTTAAATTTTTAAAATAATCCAATCTTTCGGTGTCAAGTGATTCTGAATGAACGAAAACAGAAATAATTTCAGCTTTTTTATAAGGAGCAAGCTCTTTTTCATCAATATGATTTAAGCTTTCTTTAAAAAGAACGGGGGTTATCTTTTTTTGTTTGGTCTTATGAAGATAATCGGCTAAAATATCATCGGCATTAAAAAATAAAACATCAGTCATTGATTCCCCTTTCTTTTTTGTTTGAAACGAGAATAATATAGGATTACTAATGAGTGCCGTCAATAGAAAAGCTATTGATTATGTAAAAGATTTAAAATATTAGTGATAACTTTTTTCAAATCGTTGCGGTGAACAACCTGATCAATCATGCCGTGATCCAATAAATAACTGGATTGTTGGAAATTAGAGGGTAATTTTTCTCTCACAATTTGTTCAATCACGCGCTTGCCGGCAAAACCGATAGCGGCGCCCGGTTCCGCCAAAGCAATATCACCGAGCATGGCAAAAGAAGCCGTTACCCCGCCCATGGTCGGATCGGAAAGTAAGGTAATATAAGGCAATTTTTTAGCTTTTAATTTTTTAACGGCAAGTGTTGTTCTGGCCATTTGCATCAAAGAAAGCATTCCTTCTTGCATACGGGCACCACCGGAAGCTGGTACCAAAATTAAAGCAGCTTCTTGTAAAAGGGCTAATTGGGAGGCCGTAATAATTGCTTCTCCGACGGCCGTTCCCATTGAGCCACCCATAAATGAAAAATCAAAGACGCCAATAACGGCTGCATGCCCACCAACGAACCCATGGGCCACAACGATGGCATCTTCATGTTTTGTTTTTTTTCTGGCTTTTTTTAACCGGTCTGTATATTTTTCCAAATCAGTAAATTTAAGCGGATCTTCTTTAACCTTGGGTAATTGAATTAAGGTATATTCGCCTCTGTCAAAAAGCAGTTCAAGCCTTTTTAAAACAGGCAGGCGGAAATGATGATCACAATAAGGACAAACAAAATCCTTTTTTTCAATTTCAGCATGGAACAACATAGCACCGCAATCAGGGCATCTGTCCCAATAATTATTTGGAATTTCTTTTTGAGTTGCCGCTTTTTTAACGGTAGGACGAGTTAATCTGTTGAGCCAGTTCATAAAAAAACCTTTAAATTATTTTTTGTTTAATGCTTCGTTGATTGATTTTCCAGCCTTAAAGAATGGAACTTTTTTTGATGAAACTTCAACTTTTTCACCAGTTTTTGGGTTGCGACCAGTTCTTGGTTTGCGTTCTCTAACTGATAAAACACCAAAGCCACGCAATTCAACGCGATTACCTTTAATTAAAGCTTTTGTGATTTCTTTGAACACTGTTGAAACAACGTTTTCAGCATCTGTTTTTGTTAAATTTGTTTGTTCGGCTAATTTTGCCACGAGTTCAGATTTAATCATTTTTTTCTTCCTTTCATAAAAAATGTGAGCTTATTCTACTTGAAAGAGTTTTTGCTGTCAATTAAAAAAGCAAAAAAAGCAGATTTTTTTTATTCTAACTCTATATATTATATATATTTAAGGTAGTTTCCCACCACTTGCTTTTTGATATTTTTCAATTAAGGTCCATTTTAAATCATAAGGAACGTGCGTTTTAATAAATACTTTCGGGTTGCTTAAAAACCATTCCTCATTGATTTTTTTTGAATTTTTGATGCGTCCGCTTTTAATCTTTTTTTCTCTGATCTTTAAAGCTCTTTTATAACTTTTATCATCTTTAATGCCTCGAAGGGAAAGGCGACCGCCGGCCCAAGTAACATCTAAAAGATGCCATTTGTTTTTTATTTTAACACCATTCCAGGCATGCGGTAAATTCGTTGCCGTTCCTTCAATTTCAACCACTTTTAAACCGGCTCTTTTTCCCATGTGCAAAAACAAATTTGTTAAGTGTCGGCAAACGCCGCTTCTTCTTTTTAACGTATCATGAGGCGTTTGTTTAAAATGCGAATAATGATTTTCAGCATCTTTATGTGAATTAACGGGGGCAGTGCTTCTTTCCCATTCATATCCGGATTCATATTCATACATATCATATTGGATATGATAAACAATAAAAGCAAAGATAACTCTGGCTTTTAATTCTTCGTTGTTTTGATAGGGTTTCACAAGATAATCGGTTAATTCATCTAAATTATCAAAATATTTTTCAGGAACACGATAGGCTCGCGAATCGGCATCGCCATAAGATGTTTTGGCATAACTAATTGAAGAAAAAGATAAAATCAAAAATAATAATGTGATTAAAATGCGCATGTCTTATTATACCATTTTTTTTAAAGTTGCAAAAAATTTATTGAAAAAAAATGAAAAACAGTGTATTTTTCCTTTTTTAGAAGAAGTTTAAAATGCCAAGAAGAATCCATAAAACAGAATATCATCATTTGGAAATGCCTTTTATGTTTGATATGGTTTGCAAAAATAAGAAACCATATAACATTGAGATGCTTTTTTTATATAAGTATCCGGCAAAAGGGGGCGAACGGCCATCAGTTTTGGCTTTGAATCCCGAGGCACGTCGGCTTCATTTTTTTATGACGCGTTTGTTCTTAAAATATTTAAGAGAGGAAGATAAATCGGATTTTCCCGTTGAGTGGGATGAAAATTTTTCGCCTCAATCTAAATATTTGCATGAAAGAAGCTATCCTTTTGCGCCTGATAATGAATTAAAACGCTATATTTCCTCTACGCTTGCTTCTGTTTTTGCGCATTATTTAAAAGAAAGCAGGGGGATTGAAGTTGATCGCATAGATTATCTTTTTGCGGATCTTAATTTTGTTTCTTTTAACTTTATGATTCAAAACTGCACGCCGTTAAAACCGTTAAAAATGAAAGCGCATGATAAAATAAGGTATGTTTATCCGCTTTATGACGGGTGGAAGGAACGTGAGTAAAAAAGGTTTTCTTTTTACTTGCTTTTTTGATAAAACTCGAGTAGTTTTTTTCTATATTTTATTTTTTTAAGGATGAAAAATGTTTTCAAAAACAGAACGGATGTTAGCATTTCGCTATTTGAAATCAAGAAAAAGAACAGGGTTTGTCTCTGTGATTGCCGGTTTTTCTTTTTTAGGGATAATGCTTGGTGTGGCAACGCTTATCATTGTGATGAGCGTGATGAACGGATTTAAAGAGGAACTTTTAACAAGAGTTTTGGGTATCAATGGACAGTTAGGCGTTTATCCTTCTTTTGGGCCTTATCTTGAAAATGGGGACGAAAAGAAAAAAATCATGCAAGAGATTAAAGAAGTGGCGCATGTGGTTCCTGTTGTGGATGGTCAGGTGATGGTTTCTTCTGAGGCAGCATCGGCTGGTGTGATGGTTCGAGGGATGACGAAGGAAGATTTTATGAAACGGCCATTATTGGGTGGTTCATATAAAGGTATTGATTTGGAAGAGTTTATGGACAGTCAAGTTGTTCTTGGATATCGTTTGGCGCGTCGTCTGGGGTTAAGACCGGGAGATTCAGTTTCTCTTGTTTCCCCCAAAGGCAATATCACGGCGTTTGGAACCATTCCGAAAATGAAAGCATACACTGTTTTAGGTGTGTTTGATAGTGGAATGAGTGAGTATGATGCCAATTTCTTATTCATGCCACTTGATGAAGCAAAAAAGTTTTTTGTAACGGGGGATAAAATTTCGCATTTAGAGGTGTTTACAAATAAGGGGGCCGATTATGAAAAAATTGCCTCTGAAGCATTTTCATCGATTGGTCGGGATGCGCAAATTCAAGATTGGCGATATACGAATCAGGCCTTTTTTAATGCCATTGAGGTGGAACGCAATGTGATGTTTTTAATTTTAACCTTAATCATTATTGTGGCTGCATTTAATATGATTTCGGGTCTTATTATGTTGGTGCAAGATAAAACAAAGGATATTGCTGTTTTAAGAACAATGGGAATGAGCAGAGGTGCCGTTCAACGGATTTTTTTAATGTCCGGGTTAACAATCGGTGTTGTTGGAACGTTTGCAGGTTTTGCACTTGGGATGCTTTTTTGCGAAAATATAGATGCGATTAAAGAGTTTTTGGAAGGTTTGTCCGGAAAAGAGCTTTTTTCGGCAGAGATTTATTTTCTTTCAAAATTGCCGGCAAAAGTTGAAATGGGCGAAGTGACAATGGTTGTTGTGATGAGTCTTGTATTATCATTACTTTCAACGATTTATCCTTCTTATAAAGCAAGTAAAACAGATCCGGTGGAGGCGTTAAGATATGAATAATCATCCGGCAATTGAATTGGTGAGTATCAGTCGATTTTATGGGAAAAAAGACACGCGATTGGATGTTTTAAAAGATGTGAATTTTGCGCTTAAAAAGGGCGAAATTACGGCATTGGTCGGTCCTTCCGGTTCCGGCAAATCAACACTTTTGCATATTACCGGTCTTTTAGATCAGCCAAGTGGCGGTCAAATTTTTGTTGGTGGTAAAGATGTTTCTTCGGCGTCCGATAAAGAAAGAACCTTCTTGCGCCGAAAAGAAATAGGGTTTGTTTATCAATATCATTTATTGTTGCCTGATTTTAATGCGCTTGAAAACGTGATGTTACCACAATTAATTAATGGTCAAAATGAAAAAAAAGCCAAAGCAAGAGCTGAGGAATTATTAGATCTTGTTGGCTTGAAGCACCGTTTGAAACATCGTTCTGGTGAATTATCCGGTGGGGAACAACAGCGTGTGGCCATTGCAAGAGCATTGGCAAATGAGCCGAATGTTTTATTAGCCGATGAACCAACCGGTAATTTAGATCCCAAAACGGCCGAAGGAGTGTTTCAAACATTGTTGAAATTGGTCAAGGAAAAAAATTTATCAGCCCTGATTGCAACACATAATCCTGAATTGGCGCTTCAGATGGATCGGCAAATCAGTGTTGATAACGGAATGATTAAAGAAGGGTAGTTTATAACTTAAAGGGGGGTAATTTTATGTTAAAGTTTCGCTTTAATAAATATGCATTACTTGTTGTATTTTATATATTATTTGCGTCTGAACAGTCAAGATGTGAAGAAAAAAACACTGTATCAGCTTATCTTCGGGTAAAAGATGAAATTCAAACGATTGAAGCTTGTTTAAACTCAATTGAGGGTGTTTTTGATCGGATTGTGATTATTCATTCAAATGAAAAAGATGATGGATCTGTTGCTTTTATGAATGAGTGGTGTTCTAAGAGAAAAGAATGCGAAATCCATGAGTATCCGCATGTTGTGATTCCGTCACACGATAAACGATATGGCGAAAAGTTTCAATATGAAAACACATTAGCGGCTAGGCAATTAAATGGGATAAGCGGGGATAGTTTTTTTATTAAAAGAAAAAATATCAATAATTTTTCGCACAGACAAGTTTATGAACATCTTAATATATCGAAAATTCGGATGAATTATTCTTTGGGTGAACCGGTTTGGTTTCACTTCATGAAAACTTTAAAATCCAGAGGCGTGATTCGGGATAAAGATTCTGCGAGTGAAAATGAGGTTGTTTTTTTAACACCGGAAGAAAAAGATTTGTTTGAAAAAGAAATTCGTCCGCTTTTAAAGAATTCTCCTTATTATCATCTGAAATTGGATAAAGAATAGGATAATCAGGAAGATCTTCTTTAATCTGGTAGCTTCAAGAGGGGATCGAACCCTTTGGCACTTAGGATTATGATTCCACCGCTCTTGCCTTTAAGTTCTTTTGCCATCAGTGATAGATGTTTTATAAGATTATTGTTCAATATAAAAAAAAGACCTTGTTCAAAAACAAAGTCTTTTTTAATCTGGTAGCTTCAAGAGGGGATCGAACCCTCGGGCACATGGATTATGATTCCACCGCTCTTGCCTTTAAGTTCTTTTGCCATCAGTGATAGATGTTTTATAAGATTATTGTTCAATATAAAAAAAAGACTTTGTTCAAAAACAAAGTCTTTTTTAATCTGGTAGCGGAAGAGGGGATCGAACCCCCGACACATGGATTATGATTCCACCGCTCTACCATCTGAGCTATTCCGCCATCGTCGATAGATACTTTATAGCGCCAAAAAAATTAATTGTCAACAAAAAATATTAAAAAAAATGAAAAAATATTGCTTTTTTTAAAAAAATGTTATAATATACTCAAAAATAAAAGATAATAATTTAACCAACAGGGGGTTTTTTTATGGCTGAAGTTTTTTTTAATGGGTCTGCCGGTCGATTGGAAGGTCGTTTTCATAAATCTGAAAATCCAAGAGCGCCACTTGTTTTAATTTTGCATCCGCATCCGGCTCAAGGCGGAACCATGAATAATAAAGTAACCTATGCAATGTTTCAAGCCTTTGTAAACATGGGTTTTTCCGTCCTTCGTTTTAATTTTAGAGGGGTTGGAAATTCTCAAGGAACAATTGATGGAACAGGCGTTGGCGAGCTTGCCGATGCAATTATTGCACTTGATTGGCTTCAAAATATTGATTCTGAATCGAATGTTTGTTGGATTGCCGGTTATTCTTTTGGTGCTTGGATTGCCGCGCAATTATTAATGCGTCGTCCTGAAATTAAAGGATTTGTTTTTGTTTCGCCACCAACGAATTTATATCAATTTGACTTTTTAACGCCTTGTCCGTCATCCGGTCTTATTATTCAAGGTGGGAAAGATGATCTTGTGAGCGAACCGACAGTGGCAATGTTAGCAGAGCAACTTTCGAATCATAAATATTTGCATGTTGAATATCAAATGATTCCTGAGGCTGATCATGTGTATTCCAGAAATTTAAAAGATGTTCATGATTTGATTATGAAATATGTTCCGGATATTCAAAGTCGCCGTCCGAAAAGAAACTTGAAAAAGCTTAAAAAAGCCATTATTCCGAACGATGATTATTAATTTTAAAGCCCTTTTTAAGGGCTTTTTTTTGAAGGATAAAAATGTATCAACAAATTATAAATGAGCTTAAACTGCTTTTAAAAGAAGCCTCGGCGCATGGGATTGATCATGTGGAGCGTGTGTATCAAACAGCTATGGATTTGGCTGAAAAAGAAGGTGCCGATAAAGAAACGGTGATGTTGGCGGCGCTTTTGCATGATGCGGATGATTATAAATTTGTTGGTCTTGAAAATTCAAAAAAGCTTTTGAATGCAAAAAAAATTATGCAAAAAGTTGGTGTATCCCAAGAAAAACAAGAAATTGTTTGCGATATTATTTCAAATATGGGATACAGCAATGTTTTGAAAGGGATTAGACCTCACACAAAAGAAGGCGCAATAGTTTCCGATGCAGATATGTTGGATGCCATGGGGGCAGTGGCTATTCTTCGAACAATTGAATATGCGGCCTCAAAGCGGGGAAAAATTTTTGATCCTGCGGTTTTTCCCTGTTCAGATTTAACTGTTCAGTCCTATCAAAATATGGCAGACGGACAAGCGCCGGCCATTCATCATTTTTTTGATAAGCTTTTAAAATTAAAAGGGCTTATTTTAACAGATGCTGCAAAAAAAGAAGCTGTAAAAAGGCATAACTTTATGATTTGCTTTTTAAAAGAATTTTTCGGTGAACTACATGAAGAATTATGGTTAAATTATCTTGAAGATTATTTAAAACGATTATAATTTTTATTTTTTTAAGGTGTTCATTTTTTCGCGAACAATTTTCATGAATTCATCGATATTTGATTGTGTTTGCGGTGCTTTTTTGAGCAAAATATTATTTTTGGCAGCATATCTTATAAAATGCGCCAAAGCATCTGGGTGTTTATTTGTGACCAAAACAAAGATATTTCCGGATTTAACCCTCTGAACCAACGGAAATGTTTCTCCTCTTTCTGTAAATTGAATTTCTTCATCGTAACATTTTTGCAGTAATTTTTCGAATGTTTCCACCGGATCGTGATACATCTTTGAAAGATCAGTCGCAGAAAGCATTCCTTCTTGTTTTTTAATGGAGAGGAGGGGCGTATTTTGTTCAGCGCAAACGCTTTTAAAAATTTCAAGAGCTTGTTTGCTTTCATTAAGGGCTAAAATCTGTTGCGATCCGGAAAGACACATTTCAACAAGCGGTGTTTCCCTGCCGTTTGCTTGGAAAGATTTTCCCTCTTTATAGCAAGAAAACAAGATCTGATTAAAAAAGGTATATGGATACGCATATTGTTGATATAAATCAGCTGCACCTAACATGCCTTCTCTTTTAAATTTAGGGTTTAATAAAATATTTTCTTCAAAACAAAATTTTTTAAACTCCTTAATGGCGTCCGGATGGTTTAAAAGACATAATGTTAATCTGGCGTTTTTTGTAACCGGTTTAACAATCATTGTTGAAACACCATTTATTTTAATGCTTCTTTTATCGGTATGACATTTTTTTAAAGCTTTTTTTAAGATGATTTCTCCTCTATGAAAAAGTTTTTTTAGATCATCTGTAAACAAAAACTCTGATGGTGTTGATATTGTTTTCATTGAAAAACCCCCTTTATGTATCTTTATCTTTCAAAGTTTAACATAAAAATCGAAAAAAAACAAGTCGAAAAAAATAAGTCTTTGTTTATCTTTGATTATTTTGTTTGAAGAAAGGCGAGCTTTTCTTTTTATCGGATGAATTAAACGTTATTTGAGCCAGAATGGAAAAGGCTTGAAGAAAAATGTTTTCCTTTAATTTTATGGTGGAAAGTGCCTTTTTCATCGCGTTTTCCGATTTTGTGTAAATATCCGGTTTCATGCCTTTTTTTTCTTCAATCATGTTGCCTTTTTTATCTTCTCTTTCAAAATATTTTGTGCCGATAACGAGCTCAGTTTCAGGGGTGATATTCAAAGAAACAGTTGCACCGCTTTGAAAAGTTCCAGACGTTGGTTCACCGATGGTTTTGCAATCTTTTAGCTGGGTTAACATAAAGATAGCC
Source organism: Alphaproteobacteria bacterium (assembly GCA_017647405.1). Taxonomy (GTDB): domain Bacteria; phylum Pseudomonadota; class Alphaproteobacteria; order CAAHEQ01; family UBA3637; genus RGIG4140. The sequence continues at coordinate 27,444 of JAGCKR010000018.1, read as the reverse complement.
CCCTCGGCAGCTGAAGCATTCCAACTATCTTGTAACACATAGATATTTCCTGCCGCTCTTTCTGCCTGATTATCTGTGATAAAACTATACATTTTTGTGTCTTGATTTTTTTCTTGAAAAATATGTCTGTACGGATCTGTTTTGTCTGGGATAACGGCTTCGATTCTTGAAGCATATTTAAGGGTAGAGCCAGCCAAACGTTCTGCAATTTCTTTGATTACTTGGGCATCTCCGCCGGTATTTCCTCTGAAATCAAAAATAATATCTTTCCAATTATTTTCTTTTTTAAGTTCAAAAAAACGGGAAATGAATTTTTGTCTGGCATCTTTGGATTCGCTTTCATCAAAGCTTAAAAAGCCCATGCTGACAATGCCAATATTTCTTTCACCGATTTTCTTGGTTCCGATATACCAATCCCCTTTATCTGATATATGAATTTTTTCATGTTGGGGGGGCAGATCTTTTGTTATATCTGTTTTGGTGGTTGGTATTTTTTTTGGAACTAAATTGTCACCGTTTCTTTTAAGCATGATATGATTATCAGGAACATATTGATCAATCAAACAGCCAAACTTTTTCCATAAATTATCGTCAGATTCATTAAAATCTAATTGATTGACAGCTTGGATAAAATTTTCTTTTTCTTTTTCAGCCTGTGCATATAAATGATTCCATATAGGCAAATATTTGCTGATAATAAACGCTGTTTTTTTAATATCATGTTCTGTGGCCATTTTAAATTCCTTTTGTTAAGATTTTAACTGAATTTGAAGTTTCGTCAGTTGGATAGCACTGATAAGAATAGGGATAATTAAAGCACCGGAGATAACAAATGTCAAGCTAACACCGAAAGAATCGAATAAAGGTTTTAATGCCAACATGGCAAAGCATGAACAAATGCGGTCAATCATACTCTTTACAGAAAGAACAGTTGCTCGTTCATCGGATTGGATACGGTGGTTCACCAGCGTTACGGTTGCAACACTGGCTAAAACGCGGGAACTGGAAGATAAAATCATTAGTCCCAAACAAATATATACCCAATAAATTGGCAGATTAACTGAAATGGCTGCACTTGTTAAACTAATTAACACAAGGAAACATAAACAAAAAACTGATTTATTAAGGCCTATTTTTTCTAAAATTTTTCCGGCACACATAGACCAAAAAATACGCATAAACGCGTTTAAAGAAAGAATAATGCTAAACATAAACACCGGAATTTTTGTTTCAATCATCACGGATTGAAGTCCCCACATTAAAGTAAGCGTTAAAGAACCATAAATAGCTGGAAAGATCATTAACCATTTGATTTCTTTGTTTTTTAAGGCTATGGTCGAAATCTCGATAATATCTTTTAATTTACTTTTTTGTTTTTCAACTTTTCTTTTTGCTTCGGGCACATCAGGTAAAAGAACCATGATTAACGTGGCAATAATAAGAGCGGCAACCGAAAGAAAAATAGTTTGGTTTGGTCCTAAAAACTGGTAGAGAAACGCACCGGTTAAGGTTGAAAAAAATAAACCAAGATTGCCAAACGTTGTTAATTTTGAAAGTTTTTTATGGTAAAGCTTTTGTTTATTTCTTCTTTTTAAAAGGTCATAAAGATAAGCATCTAGCGTTCCGGAAATAAAGGAAATACCAACGGCAAAAATAAGTTCACCCAGCAAAATAAAGGTAAATCCGTTGCCAAATATCCAGCAAAGATATCCAAAAATCCACCCCAAAAGACCACAAATCAGAGAGGTTTTTCTTGAAAAGATATCGGCTATATAGCCGGAAGGTATTTCTAAAAAGAAAACGGCGGCCAAAGATAATCCCTGAATTAAGAAAAAATCCCCTTGAGAAACGCCTTTATATTGATAAAAAAGCATTAAAATAGGGAGGCAAAAAAGCATATTTTGTAGTGCATTGATAGCGTAAAGATATCTGGGAGCATTTTTAATGTTAATCATTTTTGTTTTCCATGAGTTGAAGTATATCTTTTAAATCTTTTTCATTTTTATATTTGATAATGGGCACCTTAACGGTTTTAAAAAATTCTTTTAAATCGTTTATAATTTCAATACCGCTAACATCATAATCTCTTATTTTTTTTAAGGAAAGCTTACGGTAATGATAAGCTTGAACCGGTAAATCAGGAGAAATGTTTTTACCGATTAACTTTTTGGCTTTGATAAATCTGAATGTGAAGCGAAACAAACGGATTAATCGGTTAGTGGTTACATAAATGATAATGTTTGGGTTAACGTTTCTGATTAGATCAGGATGCGATCCTTCGGCAACCCAGTTATCCGGATGAGCAGATAAAAATTGTTGAAGAAGTTTTAAATATTCTTCTTTGCTTCGAAAAGAGCCGTCTTCCTTGCATCTGGCTATTTCATCAAGATTAAGTCGCGTTAATCCCCATTCTTTATTTATTTTATAAGCCAGTGTTGACTTGCCGGCTCCGAGAGCTCCAATAATTAAAATTTTCATGTTATCCCCCCTTTATTTTTTTAATCAAGTGTTTTAACTAAAACTTCCCCAAATGGATGTTTTTCAATATTTTGGTATGCTTTTTTATATAAATTGAATATTTTTTGCGTTACCTCGCTGTCTGAAATATTTTTTTTATCCGTTGCGCAAGTTGGTAAACTGTCATTTTCAAGATTATTGATTAACGATTGGTAAAATAAAGTAAAGTCATCTTCTGTTAATTTGTTGAAAAAATAAGAAATTTCAAGGGGATTTGTTTCTTGATTTTCTTCCCATCCAGATTTAATTTTATCTAATTCTTGATTTAATTCTTTATCACTTAAATATAAATGTTTATTTTCAGAGTCGTTTATTTTTAATTGCTTATTTAAATTTTCTTCTTTTATCAGCTTTTTTAAATGAGCGCAAAATAAATTATATCCGTTTGAAAAAACTTCTTGCGGAATTTTCATCAGATAAGATAAATCCAATAATTTATCTGAACTTATTTTATTGGTTCCTTTTTCATATTTTTGAAGTTGTTGAAAAGTAACGCCCAACAGATAAGCAACTTGTTGTTGACTGAGCTTTAATTCTTTACGTCGCATTTTAATAATATGCCCGACATAAGCATCAAAAGGATTGATGTCTTCTGTTGCAATTCTTTCTGTTAATAGCCTAATTTCGCTTTCAAGGAGTGCGTTTTCGTCTGTCATCTTTTCACCAATTAAAACATATTATTGTATGCAAGATGACATTTTATATTATTTTAACATAAAATACAAGGGGTTATTTATGAAAAATGCACATAATTTCAGTGTGATTTGTGTAAATAAACTGATCAACACCGATGGTTTTTTTTATTTTCCATCCATTGTCAATCAAAATTTTGGCATCTCTGGCGGCGCTGATGGGGTTGCATGAAATCATAATAATTTTTTTTACCGCAGTTTTTGCCAGTTCTTTGGTTTGTTCTTTTGCGCCGGCTCTGGGCGGATCCATAATCACCAGATCGATCCCTTCAAATTCATTTGCTATGAGCGGATTTCTGAATAAATCACGTTTCATGCCGTGTTCTTTTAAAACAAGAATACTTTCTTTGGCTGAATCATATCCTTTAACATTTAATCCTTTGTTTAATAAAGGAAAAGTGAATGTGCCGGCACCTGAAAATAAATCAATAATGTTTTTGTTATCGGTTTCAATATGATCAAGCATTAAATTGATTAATGTTTCTTCTCCTTCTTGTGATGGTTGTAAAAATAAATCAATCGGCAACGGGGAAGGGGTTTTTTCAAGAATTGGTTCGTTATTATAGTAAAGGCGGGTAACAAGGGAAGCGCTGGCAAATTCAGCCAAAGCCATCCGGTCATTTAAACTGGGGATGTCTTTTCCGGTTTTTATATGCATATCAAGACCAAATTTTGTTTTTTGAACAAAAATATCACCGCTTTTATTCAGTTCTTTTAAAACCGGTTTTAATAAGGGTAACACCTGATTTAATTCATCAATTAGAGCAGGGCAGGAATCTAATGGAGCAATTTGATGGCTTTTTTGCCCGTTAAAGCCAATGATGCCCTTTTTAAAAGCAAACGTGGCCCGTCTTCTGGTTCCGAATGGGATTAAAATGAAGTCATCCAGTGTTAAAGAAATACCTTCTCTTAAAAATGAATTTAAAATAAAGTTTTTTTTCTTGTCGATATAGTCGGTTAACTTTAAATCCAAATATAAACAACCGCCACAGCGGTTAAAGTTTGGGCATGATGCTTTTGTCATTTGATAATACTCTATAATAATTATTGTTTTTTTGATTTTACTATTTTTATTCCGATAAGTCAATAAAATTCATTGACTTATTATAAAAAACAAGATAAATTAAAGGTGGTTATATTTATTTTCGCGCTAGAAAGAAGGTAGTGAATGACAGAAAGTCAAAATTTAGGACATGAACAACGTCAAGTTCGTTTAAAAAAGTTAGAAAAATTAACAGAGAGGGGAATTAATGCATATCCGCAAATTTATCGTCCGACGGATACCGCCGAAACGCTTGCTTCAAAATATGAATCATTGCCGAATGATACGGTAACCGAAGATGTGGTTAAAGTGGCGGGTCGCATTCGTGCCATCCGTAATTCAGGCATGTTTATCGATGTTTATGATTCAACGGGTAAGGTTCAAATTTATACCTCTAAAAACGAAAGTTCGGCTGAGCTTTTGCAAATGCTTGATTTGCTTGACATCGGAGATATTATCGGTGTTGAAGGAACGGTGAAACGAACCAAACGTGGGGAGCTCTCTGTCAGTTCTTTGAAAATTACGATGCTTGCCAAAGCCTTGTTGCCGTTGCCGGAAAAATTTCATGGTTTAACGGATACGGATACTAAGTATCGTCAACGTTATTTGGATATGATTACCAATCCGGAAACAACTGAAACGTTGATTAAGCGTTCTCATATTATCACGGCAATCAGAAGTTTATTGCTTGATAAGGGAATTTTGGAAGTTGAAACACCGCTTTTGCATGTGATTAAAGGTGGGGCAACAGCCAAACCGTTTATCACGCACCATAATGCGCTTGATATGGATTTGTTCCTTCGTGTGGCACCAGAGCTTTATTTAAAACGTTTAATTGTTGGTGGTATGCAAGGGGTTTTTGAAATTGGCCGAAATTTCAGAAACGAAGGTATTGACACGCGTCACAATCCGGAATTCACGATGATGGAAGTTTATCGTCAATATAATGATTATACGGATATGATGACTTTGTTTGAAGAAATTGTTGAAGCAGCAGCAATGAAAGCAAATGGCACAACGGAAGTTGAAATTGATGGCAATAAAATCAATTTGAAAGGACCGTTCCCAAGAAGATCGATGGCTGATTTAATTAAAGAATATGCCGGCGTTGACTTTTTAGCTATTGAAACGGATGAAGAAGCAAGAAAAGTTTGCGATGACTTAAATGTGCCGGTTGCCGATGATGCTGACTGGGGTCATTGTATGGCAGCTGTTTTTGAAGAAAAATGTGAAAAACATCTTGTGCAACCAACGCACGTGATTGATCACCCGAAATCCATTTCTCCGCTCACAAAAGAGCATCGCGACGATCCGCGTTTGGTGGAACGTTTTGAAACATTTATTAATACATGGGAAATGTGTAATGCTTATTCCGAGCTGACAAATCCGATTGATCAAAGAGAACGTTTTGAAGAACAGGTAAAAGCCAGAGATGCCGGTGATGACGAAGCCGATATGATGGATGATGATTTTGTCACGGCTTTGGAGCATGGTATGGCACCAACAGGCGGATTGGGTGTTGGCATTGATCGTTTGATTATGATTTTAACGGCAAATCTTTCGATCAGAGATATTATTGCTTTCCCAACAATGCGTAAAAAATAAGTAAGTGTTTGATAAAAATGCTTGCTATTTGCAGTTGATGAGTTTATGTTTTTCTTGTTAGATTCTAAAAAAGGAGATGAAAATGAAAAAAGAAGAAATGAAAAAGTTTTTAACATTGGATGAACCGATTTTTGTATCAAAATTTGCCCCTGTTTTGGCTCCGTATGCAAAAATTGTTTATTTGGTTGGTTTGGTGATTTTAGCAATCACGGTTTTTGCTGCTTTGGTTGAATTATTAACAGGCGGTATTGCTTCAGCTTTCTTAACATTGGTTGTTGTTGCAGTTGAATTCATTTTATTCCGTATGTTCTGTGAATTTTTAATGACTCACGGAAAATAAATGAGCTGTTCTCGTAGCTCAGATGGATAGAGCACAGGATTCCTAATCCTGGGGCCGTGGGTTCGACTCCCGCCGAGAACGCCATTGAAGTTAAAGGGGATTTATGACCAAGCTTTTTTATAATGCTACTTCTGTTGCCATTAATGATATTGGGTTATTGATAGAAGGAGCTCCGAAAAGCGGTAAATCCTCTTTAGCTTTGTCTTTGATTGACGAAGGGGCAAAACTTATCAGTGATGATTTAACTTTTTTGTGTTTAAAAAACAATAAGTTATATGCTTTGCCGCCTGAAAAAATGCAAGGATGTCTTTTTATTCGGGAATTTGGGATTTTAAAGATATCTGAATTTCAAAAAGAGCCGGTGGCAGTGAAAGTTCTTATTCGGCTTTGTCAAAAAGAAACAGATTTTTTAAATGGAGAAAAGGAAAAAAAACTTTTTGGAGTGGATATAAAAGTTTTTAATTTTTTATCGTCAGATTTTGCCTTGACAAAGAAAATAAAAGCCGTTATAAAGCTCATACAAAAAGAATGGGAATTGAAAGAATAGGAGAAGATAATGATTGGTATTGTTCTGGTTGCGCATTGCAATTTGGCACAAGAAATGCTTTCTGTTGTTGAGCACGTTGTTGGAAAACAAGAAGGGATTGAATGCGTTGGCATTGAAGTGACTGACGATATGGAAAAGAAACGCCATGAAATTTTGGAAAAAACCTCTTTAGCTGATAAAGGGGATGGGGTTGTTGTGGTAACGGATATGTTTGGGGGAACGCCTTCTAATTTAGCGATTTCCATTATGGAAGAAAGAAACATTGAAGTAATTTCCGGCATGAATATTCCGCTTTTGGTTAAATTAGTTCGTGAGCGCAATGAAACGATTGCGGATGCGGTTGTGGATGCGCAGGAAGCGGGAAGAAAGTATATTAATATAGCCTCTCATTTATTAAAGCTTGATTCATAAGATGAAAGAAAATAGTTTAAAAATTACGATTCAAAATTTAAAAGGTTTGCATGCACGGGCAACAGCCAGTTTTGTAAAAGAAGCCGAAAAATTTCAATCTGATATTACGATAACGAATAAAGAAGGGGTAACGGTTTCCGGCAAGTCGATTATGGGAATTTTGATGTTAGGGGTTCCTTTGGGTGATGAGATTGAGATAAAAGCGGTGGGTCCCGATTCCGATGAAGCGATAGAAAGCTTAAAAAACTTGATAAATAACCGATTTGGGGAAGATTAGAAAAAAGTTCTTGCAATTTAATAAAAAAGAGAGTAAATAGGGAAAAAGATTTGGGGTGTCGCCAAGTGGTAAGGCAGCGGATTCTGATTCCGCCATTCGTTGGTTCGAATCCAGCCACCCCAGCCAATAAAAAAGCCGCCATTTAGGGCGGTTTTTTTATTGGCTGAGAGTAACTGGTTCGAAGCAACGGGAGTAGTTGGTTCGTTCACGGAGCGTTAGCGAAGTAGACGTCCGCAAGGACGGTCCAAGCGCAAGCGCAGGATAAATTGCTTGCAATTTACAATCCAGCCACCTTAAGCGGTTAAAAAAGCCGCCATTTAGGGCGGTTTTTTTATTGGCTGGGGATAGATTGGTTCGGCCCAACGAATGGAATGAAGTTGGTTCGGTGAGCCGAAGGCGAACGACGTCCGCAAGGACGGTTCAAGCCTAAGCGCAGGATAAATTGCTTGCAATTTACAATCCAGCCACCTTTAGGGATAACAGATAAGTCGCTAGAAATAGCTTCAATTCCGACATCAATTCATTTTGCGTTGCCACTTGAATTCATTGTGTCTCATTGCTTTACGCATAAAAACAATTCGCTGGATTGTTTTTATTTGCGCAGTCTTTATTTTACAAGCACTTATTCTGGTCCGTGTACAGCGTTTTTCAAAAAGCCTGTTTTTCAGCCCTACACGGACTTTATTTTCAAAAAATCCTTATTTTTCAATACTTCTGTCTTGGGATGTCAAATTTTTATCCCAGAGAGAGGAAGATGCCTTTGAACTATGTTTGATGTGATGTTGCACATTGTTTTTTTTATGTACCTAACCTCGATTTTTATAAAGTCAAGGTTATTTTGACAAACACAAAAAGAAATACTTCAAACTTTTAATCAGGTGTTGATGAAATGAACTTATATCATTTTTAGAAAAAAGTCAACAAAAAAATAACTGTCTCCAAAAAAACTTAAAACCCACCCCATAATCACTTACAGATATTGAATTATTTTTTATTTGTTTTTAACCAAAATCGTAACTCTATGTTATTTTTATTAATGGGATGATAAGGATTGGATTTAAAAATATCACAGTCTTTTAAAGCTAAAGGTGTTTCAATTCTTCCGCCCCATTCGTTCATTCTTCCAATAATTGTCCGATAAGAGGCCTCATTTCTGGCATCACAAGTTACCAGAATTTCAGGCAGGCTCAGTTTCTCACGACAATAGTCCAAGGATAAATCCAAACCAATTTTTGCATAACCGTGCTTTCTGGCAGACGGTCGAATAACATACCCAATATGCCCCCCAAACTCGCTAAGGGCAGGTGTTAATCTGTGGCGAATACTAAAACGCCCCAGAATGTCTTTTGTATTTGTGTCCACAAGCCATAACGTGCTGTCTGGTACATGTCCTTCTTTTAAACCAATTCCGGCTTGGGCATCTAGTAGAGGCTTCACCTTATAGGAATAAAAATTTTCTTTCAATTGTTTTTTATCGAAAGAGGCATATTTTGTATATTGACCAAAAAACGGATCCTTAGCTTCCACCAATTCATCCACAAATCTTAAAAAAGATTCCTGGTATTCAAGAGTTGGATTTATCAATTCAAAAGACATCTGTTATTCTCCTTTTATTTTAGTGGCTTCCGTTTCAAGCTAACATACAAAACCGAAAATTGCAATGCTAAATTTTAAATTTAGTTCCGGAAATTGATTTAATTTATGGCGTGTTTAAAACTATGATTTAATTACATTTGCTGTATTTTACTGAATGAGCGACTTAAAAAATACTCATTTACCTATCCCAAGTAGTTTGTATATTGTACAGAAAGTCCAGCCAATAAAAATCCCCCGTTTATCGGGGGGGGGGTTATTGGTTTGGTATCTCGGGCGAGAACCAATGTTCGGTGAACGAGGATTCATTTGTATCCGAGTGAGAGACGCCTTTGGGCGGTCGCAAGCATAAGCGCGCGATGAAATGTGCGAAGTCATTTCACAATCCATGGTAGCCCAGGCAAAACAGATAAGTCGCTAGAAATAGCTTCAATTCCGACATCAATTCATTTTGCGTTGCCACTTGAATTCATTGTGTCTCATTGCTTTACGCATAAAAACAATTTGTTGGATTGTTTTTATTTGCGCAGTTTTTATTTTACAAGCATTTGAATTAGTTCGAAGATGAATATATTTTGAAGGCTTGTTTTGCAACATCTTCGAACTTGCTTCTATATTTTTCAATAGCTTAGCAAATTTCAGCCTTTTTTGAGCAGAAAAATGAACCTCTGCGAATTTTTGCATAGGTTAAATAAAAAATATTTAATAAAAAATGTTTATGCAATCTTTTTTACTGAGTAAGTATATATTGTATTTAATAATTCAAATCTAACTGCTTGATAACATTTATCTTCTGCTAAAATTAACATAAGCTTTACTTGTATAAAACATTTACCTTAAATAACTAACAAAATCAGCTAAAGCAAGTTCATATTGTACATAAGATAGATCTGCGGCTTTAAATTTTTCTTTAAACCCTAACTGTGTATACACATGTTTTGCAATATTGTTTGCATTTGAGACATTAATCTGAATTATTTTATAACATTTATTATGAAATAACTCTTGAATAAAAAGAGATAAAATCTTTTTTCCAAATCCTTTATTTTGAAAATCTTGTTCACAAATCTTAATACCAATTTCCACATAAAAGTCTTTTATTTTTTTATAATGCATTTCTCCTACAGAAGCATTATCTATTTCAATTATAAAATGACATCTATCCTCTGTATCTTTTTGTAGAAGAGATATTACTTTTTCCGAAGTTGTACCTAATCCGTTTGGAAAACCAGCATGCGCCATAACTTTTCCATCGTTCCACCAAGAAACCAATTGAGGAACATCCGTTATTTGCGCTTTTCTAATAACTAAATTTTGAAACCTTAACATTTTTAATACTGATTATAAATTACACTTATAAACATATACCACAAAATATATCTTAACGCAATAATAAACTCTATATTTGCGTACAGGCTTCTAAGGTTAGCTATAAATTGTAATATTTTATTGACTTTTCTCCATAGATTTGGAATATGCATGTAATCACTTTATATAGAGTTATTTTAATATGACTAATGTCCTCGATAAACTAACGCAAGTTAAAAGAAAATCTAATGAGTGTAGACTTATTAAGGCTATCACCTATAATAATCTAGAAACAGTTATAAGTCTTCATAAAGAAGGATATGATTTTAACGTCCTCTTTTAATGCAAAAACAATACTCTCATCCTATATCTTTTTCAATTAATTCTACAGATGAAATATTTTCCTATATTATGGAGCACACAAATTCTGAAGTTATAAAACAAGCAAATATTCTTAATACTTATGATCAACCTACACCGCTTATACATAGTTTAGCACGCAAAAATGACAAGAATAAAATGAAGCAACTCTTAAATACTGGAGTTATAGATATAGATGAATTAGACCATAGAGGATATACACCTTTAGCAAATGCCGCCGCCCCCCATTCTTGGGAAACAGTTTCTTTTCTTATAAAAAGTGGCGCAGATGTAAATAAAAAAATTGAAAGAAAAACAATTCATGAGACACTTACAAGCAATAAAGAACGTTTCATGAAAGCAACTCTATATTCTTATGATTATAATCCAGAATCATTAGGTAAAACAGGAAATTCATCTACTGGAGAAATAACCAAATCTCAAAAAGATATAGCTAAACATCAAAGTGAAGTTGCAAAAGCTATTATGTTGGCAAAGTATGCTAAAGATCAAAGCTTATAAGTACTGGAAGTGAATAAACTAATATCGAATTCTAAATAAGAAGATACAAGGTTCGCAAACCGTACATCGTTTCCAGCCAAAACAGATAAGTCGCTAAAAATAGCTTCAATTCCGACATCAATTCATTTTGCGTTGCCACTTGAATTCATTGTGTTTCATTGCTTTACGCATAAAAACAATTCGCTGGATTGTTTTTATTTGCGCAGTCTTTATTTTACAATCACTTATTCTGGTCCGTGTACGGTGTTTTTCAAAATGCATCTTTTTCAGCCTTACACGGACTTAAAATCCCAAAAAGCCTTATTTTACAATGCTTCTGTCTTGGAATGTCAAAATTTTATCTCAGAGATTGCAGATGGTAATTATAGTTGATTTTTATAATATTTAAGTATAACATAAAACAAAAAAGGATGAAATAGTATGTATCTTTACCATTATGTTGCAAAAAGGAATAATGTTTTATCAGAAGGGATTCTGTCTTTTGCCAAAAATCCAAAAGCAGATATTAATTACTATATAAAACGTTCAGGAAAAACGATACATTCAGATATCGTGAAGTGGATGGAAAGTTGCTTTGCCGGACGTAGCCGAGGCATTAGGTTATTGATTGAACCACTGCAACACACTCAAAACACACCTAGCATAAGGAAATTTATAGAAACATCAGATTTATTTAAAATTGATATTTCCGCCCTTAAAAAAGATGGGTTGATAGAAGCCGTTTATGTGAGTCCTTCTGTGTTGGAAAAAGAACCTCAAAATAAAAATGATGAAGGCTTATATAAAATTTCTGATTTAACTGAAATTGATTTTACAGCGAATGATTACACTATTTTAGATGATGAAAAGGGATGGCGTTTTGCTTTTATTCGTTACTATCTTATCGTTATCAAAGGTGGCGTTATTCCACCCAAATATATTCAGAAAGTAAAATAATAAAGTCCGTGTATTACCAGACCTCTCCAGCCAATAAAAAAGCCGCCATTTAGGGCGGTTTTTTTATTGGCTGAGGGCTAGATGGGTTCGGCGAATGAATGAATTGATTTAGTGTGTTTTAAGTAAACGATGTTTATAAGAGTGGTTCAAGTGCAGGATAGCTTGTTTGGCATTTAAAATTCATTCTTTTTAAGCGAGAAAAATCCGCCAGTTAGGGTGGTTTTTTTGTTGACAATAAAAATAAGTCATAATAACATTTTCTGACAGAATATATTTTTAAGGAGGTTGGGATGGTTGATTTTGCACGTGTTGATATGAAAAAAATAAAAGAAGGGCGTCATTATCGGTTTGATGAAAAAAACAAATTAATTATCTATGATCCGCTTGAAAATCATGTGGGGGAACGTGATTATACTATTCATGATACTGTTGCCAATATGATTGAGATTGCCAAAAAAGAAAAAGATTATGAAATACAGGCAACCTTTAATGGGGGTGTGTTTAAAATTAATAAAGATACAACGCTTGATGAGGGTGTACAGCTGGCTCGAACAGCTCTTTTGGAATATGAAAAAAAACAAGAACCGATCAGGTTGAAAGAAGCGGCAGAAAAAGCTGAAAGGATACAACAGCAAAATAAACTGGATGAGGCTTTGATTGAAAATGAACAATTAGATTGTATTAATGCTCCCTCATTTACCGCGCAATATTCAGAAAAAGGAATAAAATTTGCCGAGCATTGGGGCCGTTTAATGCAAGCAGAAATGAAAAAACAAGGGATAAGTTCATTAACGGAAGAACTTGTTGACTCTACTGAACAGCGAACGAGCGATTATTTTAAAGATAATGAGGAAGGTTACTATGCCGGCAGATCTCTTTTAATAGGCATTTGGAAACATGGTGAACAGTTAGGTGAGATTTTGGAGCTTCCGAAAAAAGAAGTTTTGCAACATAGAAAAAAAGCCTTATTGTTAAGCAAAAAAGATGAAACTCTTTTAAAACAGCAAAATAAACAGGAAACACCTGATAAGAAAAAGTCAACAGTTGCAGATATATATTTAAAAATTAAAAATATGTTTGTGCGCTAAATTATATGGATCAAAAAAAAGCCCTATAATAGCAAGATGTGTCCAATCAATAAAAAAAACCGCCCTTGTGGCGGTTATTTATTGGCTAGGTGAGGGGATTATGGTTGCTTTTTTATTATAAATAAAATTCATCATTTGCTAAAAATGAAATACCGTTTTTAATTAATTCTAATTCTTTTTTAGAACAAGGATGAATTCCTTCAGAATTTGGGTCAAGAAAAACCATTTCGCTATGTTTATTTGGTTCCATATTTTGTAAGGATCCTTCAAATTTTTTTACATAAAAGAAAAAGGTGATATGTGTTTTAATGGGTTCAACCAACTTGAATTCTAAATCATCTTCTTTGACATCGATGCCTAATTCTTCTTTTAATTCCCTGACAGCCGCATGCAAAACAGCCTCTCCTTCATCAACATGCCCGCTCGGAAACATATAAAAACCATCGCCTTTCCCAGTGTGTGAGCGTTTTAAAAAAAGATATTTTCCCTCTTTTTCAATAACGAAAACAACGGATACCTTTTTTGTTGCGTATGTCATTTCTAATTCCTTTCTTTATAATATATTGAATATTAAAAAAAACACGCCGGAGTATAGACGTGTTTTTTGTTTAAGTATATGATTTAAAGCTTGATGAGTTCAATTTCTTTATTTGGCAAGTCTTTAACACCCACGCCAAGAGCTGCCAGTTTATCGCGAATTTCATCTGATTTTGCCCAGTTTTTGGTGGCTCTTGCTTCTTTTCGTTGCTCTAAAAGATCGGCAATTTCCGGTGTGATTTCAACTGCCTGTTCTTTTTTGGCTTCAACGTTTTTAAGTTCAAGATTTAACACATTGTCCACATGCAATAAATAGGCAAGGCGAACATTTTCTGATTTTTTGTTATCCTTTGCAACACCCCACATGTGAGAAATGGCAAGCGGTGTTTTAATATCATCAAACAAATAAGCATTAAACTCATTTTTTAAGGTTTCAACCTCTGCTTGTTCTTCGGCTGTTAAGGATGTATTCTTTGTTTTTGCCTTAAAAGTTGCCACATAATCGCAAAGGTTTTCATAAGCCTTTTTAGCCCCATCCATTGCTTCCTCTGAAAAAACGGCAGAACTGCGATAATGAGAGGTGAGGGTGAAATATTTATAATGCATAGGCAGATAGCCCATTTCTCTTAAAGAGTCAATCGTTGTTTTTCCACCGGTGGATTTGCTCATTTTACCGGCTTTTGTGTTTAAAAACTCCATGTGAATCCAAAAATTCACCCATTCGTGTCCTAAATGCGCTTCACTTTGGGCAATTTCGTTTTCATGGTGAACAGGAATATGGTCAATACCGCCACAATGAATATCAATTCTTTCTCCTAAATATTTAGTGGACATGGCAGAGCATTCAATATGCCATCCAGGGTAGCCACGTCCCCAAGGGCTATCCCATTGTAAAATTTGGTTTTCAAATTTGGAGGAAGTAAACCAAAGAACAAAATCGGAAGCATTGCGTTTATTGGTATCTTGTTCAGTTCTGGCTCCATGTTTTAAATCTTCGCGATTTTGCCCTGAAAGACAACCATATTTTTCAAATTTTGATGTATCAAAATAAACGTTCCCATTTGAAAAATAAGCAAAACCTTTATCTTCCAAGGATTTCACAAATTTAATCATATCTTCAATATGCTCTGTTGCCCGGCAAATAATGGTTGGCCGTTTAAGGCCGAGTTCGGATGTGTGTCTGAAAAAAGTTTCTTCATAATGACGGGCAATTTCCATCACACTTTTTTTCTCTTTTTCAGCGGCAACAAGCATTTTATCTTCGCCTTCATCTTCATCACTTGTTAAATGCCCGACATCAGTTACATTCATCACGTGTTTAACCTTATAGCCGGCAAGACGAAGGGTGTTGGCAATCAAATCTTCAAAAATATACGTGCGAAGATTGCCGATATGCGCATAAGAATATACGGTTGGACCACAGCAATACATTGTGACCATTTTTTCATTCAGTGGTTTAAACTCTTCTTTCTCTCTGGTCTTTGTGTTATATAAATATACGCTCATTTTTTGTTTCCTTTGTGTTTAAAATTAAAAAAAGCAGCGAAAGAGGCTGCCTTCTAAGTGAAAATGGTGTTGCTGAAAACAACTCTGGCAGCAAGGCTTAGAGAAAATGACAACAGCAACAACATTTCATATTTAAATTATTCATTTGAATCCTTTTTAAGTTTTTCTTTATTTTGAGATGATTTGTTTCATTTGTCAAGAAATAATTTTGATTCATTTTCTTTTTGTGGAAAGGAGGTAAAAAATAATTCTCTTTTTTTAGAGAAATGTTTAGAGAAATGTATAGCCTGAAGAATAATCTCTCTTGATTCTTTTTTTAATGCTTCCTTTTTGTTAAGGGGGGTATTAAATGAAAAAAGTTTTTATATTTCTTTTAGGTTTTTTATTGATAATAGGGTTGTTTTTTAATTTTAAATCAAGGACTTCTGAAAATCAACCCCTTGAAAAAAGCCAACGATTGACTGTTCCGGTGCATTATTTAAAAGAACAATCGTTCACCTATATTCAAAAATTTATCGGTTCGGTTGAAGCGGTTCAAGCCGTGGCCGTTGTTCCTTATTTATCGGCATATTTAAAGGAAGTTCATGTGCAATCGGGCGCAGAGGTGCAAAAGGGTGAAACGCTATTTTTATTGGATCAAAAAATTCCGTTAGCTGAGTTAAAACAAGCAAAAGAAGCCGTTTTACAAGCAAAAGCGCAACAAGAAAATGATCAACTTTATTATGAGCGGATGCTTAAAACGGATAAAAAAGCTATTTCATTTACCGAGTTAGAAGAAGCTAAAACAAAATATGAGTCCTCAAAAGCCGTATATGAAAAGGCGTTGGCAGCTGAAAATCAAGCTCAAACGATTTATAATTACACTGTTATTCAAGCACCGATTAGTGGATGGGTAGGGGATATTACCGCAACAATCGGGGAATATCTTTCACCGGAAAGTCCGTCCTTAGCTACAATTATTTTATTTTCCCCCATCCGATTGGTTTTTTCAATACCGATGTCTATTTATAAAGGGGATATTTTTAATTTTGATACCGCCCTTTTACAAGTGATGTTATCAGATGGCAAACTCATGGAGTTTGAAAAGTTTCGTGTAGTTCATAATAATCGCGTGGATAAATCAACGGATTCACTTTCCTTTTTTATCGATGTTCCAAATGATCAAAAACTTTTGGTTCCGGGGGCATATATAGAAGTGCGTTTTTTATATTCGAAAAAAGGGATTTTAGTTAATAAAAATTGGATCACCTTAACCTCAAATGGAGCCACGGCCACGCTTTTAAAAGAGGGGATTATTCAAAAACAGGCTGTTGAAATCGGAGCATCTATCGGGAATCAATATTGGATTAAATCTGGTTTAATGGAAGGGGAGGCGCTTATAACTGTTCCGATATCAAATTTTCAAATTGGCAAACAAGCTGAAGGATTAGAGCAATGAATTTTTCTTCCTTTTTTATCAATCGCCCTCATTTTGCGGGAGTTATAGCTTTGGTGATGGTGTTGGCAGGTTTGATTGCGGGTATTGTGTTGCCTATTTCTCAATATCCTGATATTACACCTCCGCAAATTATTGTTTCAGCCAATTATCCGGGGGCGAATGCTTTGGTTTTAAAAGATACGGTTGCCACACCTATTGAAAATCAAATTAACGGGGTGGAAGGGATGCTTTATATGTCTTCCACGGCAACTGATACCGGCCAATATACATTAACAATCACCTTTGATGTTGGCACCAATCCGGATATTGCGCAGGTTAAGGTGGAAAATCGACTGGATAAAGCAAAACCTTTTTTGCCCCAGATTGTTGTTCAAGAAGGATTAGACGTTCATCAACAATCGGCAAATATTTTGGCATTTATTGCATTGACCTCTCCTCAAAAAACATATAGTCCTCTTTATCTAAGTAACTTTGCGTTTACCCACATTCAAAATCCCTTTAAACGAATTAGCGGGATGGGAGATGTGAATATTTATGGCCCGCAACATAGCATTCGTATTTGGTTGGATGTAACGAAAATGAATGGCGTTGGCCTTACCTCTAATGAGGTTATTCAGGCAGTTGAATCGCAAAATCAGGTGGCGGGAGTTGGTTCGCTTTCATCTGCACCGGCGCCGGAAGGCACCAATCAGGTTCTTTCTGTTACAACAAAAGGGTTGCTGTCAAGCGTGGAGGATTTTGAAGAAATTATTGTGCGAGCCAATCAAAAAGGCGGTGTTATTCGTCTTAAAGATATTGCCCGTCTTGAAATCGGCGCCGATAGTTATCAACTCAATGCCAGTTTTAATAATCAGCCATCAGTTGTGATGGCTTTGTCGCAGTTGCCTAACTCCAATTCTTTGGAAATTATGAAAAATCTTAAAAAAGAAATGACTGTATTGGAAAAATCATTTCCCAAGGATATCAAATTTGAAATTGTTTATGATTCAACAACATTTGTTAAAGCAAGTATCCAAGCCATTTTAATAACCCTTTTGATAACATTTTGTTTGGTGATGGCGATTGTTTATCTTTTTTTGCAAGATCTTTGGGCAACAGTGATTCCAATGATCACCATTCCCGTTTCGTTAATTGCAACGTTTATTGTTATTTATCTTTTAGGGTTTGATATTAATATTTTAACATTATTTGCCATGATTTTGGCGATTGGTCTTGTGGTAGATGATGCCATTGTTGTTGTTGAGCGGGTGCAATATCTGATTAAATATCGTCAGATGAATTCTTTTGAAGCTTCTGTTCAGGCCATGAAAGATATTTCTTCTTCTGTTATTGCAACAACCTTTGTTTTGATGGCGATTTTTATCCCTGTTGGTTTAATGGCCGGCATGACGGGTAAAATTTATCAGCAATTTGCAGTAACGTTGGCAACGGCTGTTTTTTTCTCCGCTGTGAATGCTTTAACGCTTAGTCCGGCGCTTTGTGCCATTTTTTTAGGGAAAAAAACAAGAAAACCTGTTTGGTGGATGACTCTGTTTAATTCTTTTTTAGATAAAGGAGAAAAAAAATACGGTCAATGTGTTGCTTTCTTATGTCGATATATGAAAATAACAGTGATGATCACAAGCGTTGTTATTGGTCTGATTGGTGTTTTATTTTACTTTGTTCCCAAAGGATTTGTACCACAAGAAGATCAAGGTATTATTATGGCTTCTTTAGAATTACCGGCCACAGCCAGCATCAATCAAACACAAAGCTTGCTTCAGGAAATATCTGAAAAAGCGCGTAAAATTTCGGGTATTCAGTCTTTTATCGGTATTTCAGGTAACAGCATGTTATCAGCAAGTGGTGAAAATATCGGGATGGCAGCCATTGTGTTAACCTCTTGGGATCAGCGTGATAAACAAGGTCTTTCAATGGAGCGTATATTAGCTGAATTAAACAGTCAGTTTCCTTCCCAACACGGGGTAAGTATTAATTTTTTTGCCATGCCGTCTATTCCGGGCGTTGGCAATGCGGATGGAGTTGGGTTTGAACTTTCGGCGCTTAATCAGGAAACAAAACCGGAAGAATTGGCAGAGGCTTTAGAAAAAACATTGCGTTTTATTAATGAAAATAAACTGTTTTCTTTTGGTTTTTCACCCTTTACGGTTGATACGCCGCATGTTTATTTAGATATTGATCGAACCAAATTATCCGCTTTTCAGGTGCAACTGTCGGATTTGTTCTCTGTTTTGCAAAATAATTTAGGGTCGCGCTATGTGAATAATATCACGGTGGATGGGCAATTAAATAAAGTGATTATTCAAGCTGATTTTCAAGATCGGGCAGATATGGCTGATATTGGGAAGCTTTATGTGCCAAATGCTCTGGGAAAATTGATTCAGGTTCAAAATTTTTTAACGGAAAAAATTGTTGTTAGCCCAAAAATCATTTATCGGTTTAATCAATATTTAAGTGCCGGTGTGACGGCTCAAACAGCCCCGCATGTGAGTTCCGGTACGGCATTAAATGCTTTAGAAAGGTTTTCTACCACTCTTGGAAAAGATTTTTCATTGTTTTGGACAGGGTTAACTCTTCAAGAAGTTGAAACAAAAGGATTAGCGGTTATTTTAATTACACTGGCCCTTATTTTTTCCTATCTTTTCTTGGTGGCCCTTTATGAAAGTTGGTGGATTGCCGTATCAGTGATTTTAAGCAATATTTTTGCTATATGTGGCGCTTTGATCGGGTTAAAACTTTTTGATTTGAGTTTAAGTATTTATGCGCAGTTGGGTATCGTTATGCTGATTGGGCTTGCCAGTAAAAATGCTATTTTAATTGTTCAGTTTACGCATCAATATCAGCAATCCGGTATGGCTGTTTCGGCAGCTGCTTTAAAAGGGTCTACCGAACGGTTTCGCGCCGTTGTTATGACGGCATTAACGTTTATTTTGGGAACATTCCCCATGGTTATTGCAACCGGAGCAGGGGCTGCCAGTCAACGCTCTATTGGCACAACTGTTTTTTGTGGAATGATTGTGGCAACAATGATTGGTATTTTATTTGTGCCGGCATATTTTGCTTTATTTGATAAAATTTCTTTGCGATATAAAAATAAAAAAATAATTGTAAAGAGTTTGGTTATTTTGATATTGGGTGGTTTTTTGTCTTCATGCCAATTAGGGCCGGATTATCAGCAACCTCAATTTTTTACTGAAGCCGAACTTAAAAAAGCATTAAACACAACATTAACGAAACCAACGCTTTTTACACCCAAAGCCTTAAAAGATAAATCTTTGGATGCCCTCATTGAAAAGGCTTTTAAAAACAGCCCGACTTATAAGCAGGCTTTTTGGCAACTTCGAAAAACAAGAGCCGGTCTTTCAATTGAAAAAGCAGGTCTTTTCCCAACCTTTGATGTGTCTGGTTCATATAATGATATCAAAAACAGTAAAACCATGGGGGAAATTTTAAATGAAGATTATTATCAGATAGGTTTGGATGCTTCGTGGGAGTTAGATCTGTTTGGTGGGCAACGTCGGCGTATTGAAGCTCAAAAAGCAAATGTGAAAGCCTCTCTTTATGCTATTGAAAATATGCAGGTTTCTTTAACGGCAGAAGTGGCTTTAAGATATCTTCAAACCAGAACGTTGGAAGAACTTGTTCGGCAAACAAAATCAAATATCCGGCTTCAAAAGGAAATGACAAACATAGTAAAAGATAAACAAAAAACCGGTCTTGCAAGCATGTTATCTTTTGAACAGGCACTTTATCTTTTAAAAAACACTTCGGCAACATTAACAGAGTTGACGTATCAGTTGGATGAAAGCAAAAACGCGTTGGCGTTGGCGGTTGGAGAATTGCCCGGCAGTGTGAATGATTTATTAAAGAAAGAAGATAACTCTTTGTTATCTCGGCCATTGACGTTTGATTTAAATGAAATAACAAAAATTTCGGCAACGGTTCTTTTGAACCGACCGGATGTCAAAGCGGCGGAAGAAAACCTTGTTGCCCAAAATGCTTTAGTGGGGGCGGCTATTGCTGATATGTTTCCGAAAATAAGTTTATCAGCCTTATTTGGTTTTGAATCTTTAAATTGGAACAGTTTCTTGAAAAAAGATAGTTTTATGCATACCATTACACCGGGGATAACGGCGCCATTATTTCATTTCGGCGCGTTAAAAGAAAATGTTGAAATTCAAAAAGCGGTGAAAGAAGAAATGCTTCTTGCTTATCAACAAACGCTTTTAGAGGCGGCGAATGAAATCAAAAATGCAATTTTGGCGCTTTATCAGGAAAATAGGCATTATAAATTGCTTCAAGAAACATATGCGCATGCTAATATGGTAGCCAACTTGATGAAAAATAAATATAAAAACGGGTTGATTGATTATACCGATGTTTTACAAGCCCAACAAAACCGGTTGCAAGCGCAAATGCAAATGATTAAATCATTGGGAACGTTCTATACGAATTTGATCCGTTTTTATAAAGCCGTTGGCGGTGAGTTTGTTGCGCCATAAGTTTTGATGAGGCGGTACATATTATTTTTACTTCAAAAGTTAATTTTTTCTTTATTTTGATTAAAAAATTTTTTGCTATTCTTTTTCTTTGACTTGATGAGGCAGATACCTTTTTATAATCGGTAGGTATGTTGATTTATATTCAGGATAAAGCTTCATCAATGTTTGATAGGCATTAAGGGGTTTGTCTTTTTTGGTAAATCTGGCGCATTCCCAATCAATAACAGTGTCTAATAAATCATTGGGGTGTTTTTTTAAGTTGTTTTTCACATGATGGCGGTTATGTGTCCGATGAAATTTATGAATTTCTTCGATACTCATCCAAAAGCAAAATAAATATAGGAGTGGTTTTTCGATGTCATGTAAATAACCGTTTAAGGTATTTTTTCCTCTGAGTTGTTTTTCTGTTTTTAAAAAGGCAATTTTATGTTTAAGAGTATAGCCTATTTTTTTTAGTCTTTCTTTCATTTTATTTTCATCTTTCATAAAAAGGCAGAATGGGGAAGAAAGGATTCTTCCCCTTATATGTATTATACACGGGTTCTTTGCGGAATACCAGTCAGATAATTATCAAAATATCCTTTCACAATCACCACCGGTGTTCCTTTTTCGCCAGAACCGGTTGTTAAGTCACATAACGATCCAACCAAGTCCGTGATTTGTCTGGGCGTTGTCCCAAGCGTATAAAAATCATCGTTTTCATTTTTGTTTTGAATAGCCTCTTGAATGGCTTTTTCAGGATTTTCCTGATGATTATCGGCAATGGCTTTGATTTTGATTTCGTTTGGCATGCCGTTTAATCCCTTTGTAAATCCCGGTGAAACAACCGGATCGGCAAATTCCCAAATGTGCGTTTTAGGGCATTTGAATCCCCCGTCACCATAAACCATCACTTCAACGCTTTGGCCGGTTTTTTCTTTAATTAAGTGTTGCAACTTTTCGCAAAAACTTGTTGCATTTCTTGGAAAAAGTTTCAACCGGTTTTCATCGGAATAGTTCGATCCTAAAACACCATATTCACTCCATCCGTGTTGAGTGTTTGGTTGGTTGCAAATATCGTCCAATCCAAAAACTGTTGCCCCGGCTTCTTTTAAAATGGATTTGTGTCTTTGGCGCGCATGGATGCTTGAAACAATCACTTGATTGGTTAATTTTAAAATATCTTTGGGATTGTTCAGCAAAACAATTTCAATGTTTGGTGCAATCTCTTCATACATTTGAATATGATCAGAACCGGTAATCGGATGGTGGAAAACGCCGAATTTTTCCCTAAACTCTTTTTTGGTTAATATATCGGTATATGGATTAATGTTTGATTGAAATAAAGCATCTTCATCCATAATGGCATTGCCCACTTCATCTGCCGGATAAGAGAGGCAAACATAAACTTTTCCTTTTGTGCCCTTGGCGATGCCTTCTAAAATTTTGGCAAAACGGTTGCGTGACAAAATCGGAAAAGCAACAGCTATATCACCGGTTGGAAATTTTTCTTTGATATCTTTGGCAATATCTGAAACGCTGACATAGTTTCCTTGAGCTCTGGCTAAAAAAGATTCCGTGATGCCGATAATATCTTTATTATCCAAGCTGATAGGTAAATATTCTGATTTTTCGGCTTTAATAATGGTATCGCTGATAATTTTAGCAATATCTGCGCCTTGTGTGATAATCGGCATTCTAAGGCCATAGACGGAAGTGCCGATATAACGGGGATGTAAATTTGTGTTATTCATATTTTTCTCCTTGACAGTAGGTGGATTATTGATTTGTCTCGACTGTCCCTACAAGACCCAAATCAATCGAAAAGTTGATCTCAACTTTTCTAAATCAGTTCATCCGAATAAAAGTTTTTGATAATTAAGTCATGGTTTTCTGGATGAACAAACTCTTTATATCTTTCATCTTTTAAGGAAATCATATCCCTGATCATATTGCCGGAAAGAAATGGAAAGCTTTGTGTTGTTCTGGAACATAAACCGATATGAGGAACATCTGAAGCAAAAAAGAGATATTCTCTTTGATCACCAACATACATAATATCCGGTTTAACTCTGTCCGGTAATTCTTTTTTAATGGTTTCAAGCACATGAAAATTCCATGGAATGTTGACAACATCTTTAACCGGAATAATCTGTAATCTTGAATATTCTTCTTTTGCGCGCCATACGTTTTGAATCATTTTTTTGCGCGTGAAATAAGGAAGTGGATTATGATACGTGCCACTTTCTTGGGCTGAACCGATTAAAACAGTGCCCACTTCGCATTCTTTCATCATTTGTTTGATAAGCCGATCATGCCCGATATGAAAAGGTTGACATCTTAAAATGCAAAATCCGTGTTTATATAAATAAGTCATAAAAAAAACCTCTCTTTCGAAAGGCCAAGACATCATACTTTTTTTAATCCATATCTGATGACTGGCCAAGTCTGTTATTTCCGCCCATTGCCCTCGAGCGCCGAAACAATTTATTTATAACATGCTTAAATAGAGTTGTCAACAAAAAAAAGATTTTTTTTAAACTCTTTATTTTTTAAGGAATAAAAGGTGAAAAGACAGATATCTTTTTTTCTTATCTTATTTTTTGTATATTTAATTTTTCAAGTCCGGGTAATTTTTTCCATTCAGCAATTTTCATGATTTTCCCTTCTTTGCCTTTTAAGGATGCACCGGCCTCAAACAAATGAAAAATATCAATGGATCCTCTGAGTTCGGTTGTTTTTTTATCGCCATCCGTATCAAAATGAATATATCCGCGGGATATACAGCCACCTGTTGTATGATTATAGCCTAAATACATGGCGGGCGTATCTTCAAATACTTCTTTTGAAATATCCTCTTTTTGAGCGGAAAAGGTTTTTGAGGCATAGGCGCTCAGAGTCACAAGTGTGCCAATAAATCCAATGGTATAAAATGAATTTTTAACGTCGTCTTTTGTCATCAAAGAATATTTCCCCTCAGGCAGATGATAAATAGTTCTATCAAAATTATCAATTCTAGTCAATCATGATTTTAGATGAATTTATTAAAGAATTATTTGAATAAAGGCAAAGTTTGCCATGCTATTTTTTTTAAGGAAATAAGCGCCTAAATAATGAATCATCTTTCGGTAAAAAGAAAATCCGATTCTTTTGTCGATTCGGATCTTTTTTATTCATTTTTTTCTCTAAAATCAGGCTGTTTATCGGGGGCGCATTTCTTCTTTATACCACAAATAAAAAAAATTGTCAAAGGTTGTGTGAAAATCAATGTGATTTTGAAATTTTTATTGTTTTTCAAAAATTTATCTTTGAATGCTTTTTTGAAATATGATATTCTTTAACCAACTTGAATGGTTCAAGTTAATGATGATTAAAAGGAGGTAAAATGATTTATGAAAGTTTAAAAGAAGATAAAGAGTATCCCAAAAAAGAAGATTATACCAGACCGGGTTGCGGGTTAGACGGGCATGCTTATGATGGAGCTGTCAGAGAGTATGAAATTCATATGCATTCTTCTTATGGTGTTTGGAAAGATGAAAAAACCGGAGAAGTTTTGTTCACGGAGCAAGCTGAATTTATTCCAGGCAGTTATTACCATGATAGTGGGCAAGGGGAATGGGAAACAACTTATAAAGCGCATTTTCCGTTAAAAGAAGGTCAAACGGCAGAGCAGGCTTTTCATGAACGAAAAACATTGGATGATGAGCGAAGAAAACTTTCTCAAGATGCGGAAAAAAGAAATCAACTTATTCAAGAATTATCGCCTAAAATTTATGATCGCCTTCAAAATCGCTTTGATCGATTGAAACGGCAGTCTGATATGGAATTAAATCAAAAGTTTAATCAAGCAGTTCAGTTAGCTTTGAAACAAGAAGAACGTCACCGGCAAGTTGAAAAGCGCAATCAAGATCCCTTGTGGCAAGCAACGAGAGCAGCTGCAAAGGCTTTAGTTGAGAAAAATCAAGGGATTCAAGCACGTATATTAATTAAAAATTATTTGAAAATGCATGTGAAAGAATAAAAGCCTTTTCTTTAAAAAGAACAGCCCTGTCAAAAACGGGGCTGTTTGATTTATCAGAGGAATTCTTTTTGCTCTGGAATATGGCGGTTTATTGATCCTTTTTTAGAACTTCTTTAATAGCTTTTAGAAGATTAAACTCTTCTTGTGACACACAGATACGTGGTTGATAATTCCATAATTCTGATTCTGAAATATCTCCGGCAATGAAATCCAGAAAAGCTTCTTTTTCAAACTCCAAAAATTTGGCAGTTTTTTTGATATGGGTTACCTGAAATTTCCAGTCGCCTTTTTCCAAGTCATTCATTCTGGTGGGGTGAACGTTTAATAAAAGGGCTAATTGGCGTTTGCTTTTTTTAAGTTCTTTTAATCTTCTTGTGAGCCAATGCATTTTTTTCTCCTTTATCAGCAAATAAGAATAAATTGAAAATTTTGATTCGTCAACTTAAAAAAATAACAAAAAATGATATATATCTCGGCGCAATATATATCATTTTTCGATAGTATTTTATAAAATCTAATTAGCGTTGGCGAGAAGCTTGCATAATCCTTTCCAGATATTTATAAGGGAGTTTTACTTGCCCTTTTCCAATTCCTAAATGAACGCCATAGTGGGCATTTTCGCCATGATAATCAGATCCGCCGCTTTTGAGTAATTTTAACTCATCGGCAATGGAATTATAAAGAGCCATCTCTTCTTGACTCATATCCGAATGTTGCACTTCAATGCCTTGAAGTCCTTTTTCTTTTAGGTGTTTAATTTCCTCATATAAGTCTTGGCCTTTTAAATGGATCAGACAAGGGTGTGCTAAAACACTAACAGCTCCTGTTTGCCGGATAAAATCAATAATTTCTTCCGGCGTAGGGGATTTTTGTTTCACATAGGCAGGACATCCCTTATTTAAAAGCTTTTTATACCCCGTTTCTTTATCCGGAATTTGCTTTGTCTGATAAAGAAAATTAACGATATGTGGTTTCGCAAGAAGTGGCCGGAGGATGCCTTGTTCATCGTATGCAACATCTTCAAATTTAATGGAATACCCAAGTGCAGTTAATTTTTCAATCCGTTCAATGCAAGCCTGAATACGATGGGTTTTTAAAATTTCTTGCTGCGTTTTATATGGAGCAAGATCTGTGATATTTAAAGCAAGAATTTCAATAGTTGCCGGATGATCAACACTAAACTCACATCCGTTAATAGGTGTTATATTTGGATATTTCAAAGCTTCTTCTTGAAATGATGGGCATCCTTCAACTGAATCATGATCGGTTAACGCCAATCCTTTCAAACCAATCTCATTGGCTTTTTTTAAAAGCTCTGCCGGTGTATCCGATCCATCTGAAAAACAAGAGTGTGTATGTAAATCAATCATAAATAAACCTCATAAAAATAATTATTTTCTTTATAAATTAAAAGATAATTTTTTTCAACAAGTTATTTTGTTTCTACCGGCTTTATTTTTTGAATCAGATGGCGGATAAGGCTTCTATTAACCTGAAAGATTCTGGCAATTTCCGAGAGAGAGGTATTTTTATCTAACAGAGTTTTGATTTGTTTGATATTTTCAGGTTGATTTAACCGTTGACCATCTTTTGTGAGTGGACGGCCTAATTTTTTGCCATTAGCTTTTATATTTTCTAAGGAGGCCTTTGTTCTTTGTGAAATCAAATTTCTTTCAATTTCAGCGGCAAGAGCAAATGCAAAGGCTAAAACTTTTGATTGTATATCATTTCCAAGGCGGTAATTTTCTTTTATTGTCCAAACTCTGCATCCCTTGTTTAAACAGATTTCTAAAATATGCATCACCTCCAAAAGAGAGCGCCCCAGTCTTGAAATTTCACAAGCAATCAGAATATCTCCATCTTGCAGGTTGTTTAACAGATTCCCGAGTTTTCTTTTTGATAAGGCTTTTTTGCTGGAAATGGTTTCTTCAACCCATTTTGATACTTTAATGTTTT
Source organism: Alphaproteobacteria bacterium (assembly GCA_017647405.1). Taxonomy (GTDB): domain Bacteria; phylum Pseudomonadota; class Alphaproteobacteria; order CAAHEQ01; family UBA3637; genus RGIG4140. The sequence continues at coordinate 267 of JAGCKR010000018.1, read as the reverse complement.
CTTTTTTACAAAAATCCTTTATTTCATAGTGTTGATGTTGAAGCGTTTGTTTATTAGAACTGACTCTGATATATCCGATAATTTTCATATACTTCTCCTTTGTTATATTGAGTGTTGTAAGTGATTTAAACGACCGTTTAGGTTTTTGAATCAAATTTAGATATAACTTTGAATGATATTTTTTCAAGATGTTGATTTTTCAATAAAGATGAAACTTTCCGAAAAAGGAAAAAAATAAAAAAAAGATTTGACTTTAACGGTCGTTTA
>JAGCKR010000017.1 GCA_017647405.1 Alphaproteobacteria bacterium | reverse complement strand
AATGCACCTAAAATTGACTATAAAGACATCAAACAATTAAGCCGCCATATTTCAGAACGTGGTAAAGTTGTTCCGGCTCGTGTTTCTGCAACATGTGCTAAACACCAACGCGAATTGTCAAAAACAATCAAACGCGCCCGTTTCTTGGCTTTATTACCATTCGTTTCAGAATAAGGAGAATAAAGATGGAAATTATTCTTTTAGAAAAAATTGAACGTCTTGGTCAAATGGGTGACATCGTTAACGTTAAAAACGGTTATGCTCGCAATTATTTGCTTCCACAAAAGAAAGCATTGCGTAAGACTAAAGACAACTTGGCTCTCTTCGAAGCAAAACGCAAAGAATACGAAGCCTATAACTTGAAATTAAAAACAGAAGCTGAAGCTTTGGCTGAAAAAATGCAAAATCTTTCAGTTGTTATCATTCGTCAAGCTGCTGAAACAGGTCAATTATATGGTTCTGTTACAATGCGCGACATTTGTGAAGCAATTCATGAAGCCGGCTTTAAAGTTGAAAGACAACAAATCGTAATGGGTCAACCATTCAAAAATCTTGGCATTTTTGATGTTCGTTTGTCATTACACCCAGATGTATCTCAAACAGTTCGTGTAAATATTGCTCGTTCTGAAGATGATGCAAAACGTTCTTTCAAGAAAAAAGCTGAAGTTGAAGCAAAAGCTGCTGCTGAACAAGAAACAGCAACAGAAACAGTTTCTGCTTAATCTTTTTTTAAGATTTATAAAAGCCGCCTTGTTAATAACAGGGCGGTTTTTTTATGGGGTTAAGTTCGGCTGTTTGTTTGAATTGGGCAGAGCTTATCATGTTAGATAGGGGCGGTGGTATTATTTTTTTATTTCTGGTTCAAAATCAAGAGCAATAGAATTAATGCAATAGCGCTGATTTGTTTTTGTTTCTAATGAAAAAAAACGGTGACCTAAATGGGAAAGGCATCTGGAACAGATAACTTCGTCTCTAATCATAAAATGAGAAAAGTCTTTTTTTATAAGTGTACTGTTATCAAACGAATGATCAAAAGAGGGCCATCCGCAATCGCAGTTAAATTTTGAGTCGCTTGAAAAAAGTTTCTGTGAGCAACCGGCACATCGATAATTTCCTTTTTGAAAAAATGAATTATAGAAACCGGAATATGGTTTTTCAGTTTTCTTTTTTCTTAATATTAAAAACTCTTCAGAAGTGAGTAAATGTTGCCATTCGCTATCACTATGCAAAATTTGAACAGGTAATAAATTATTTTTAATTAAGTAGTTTTGTTGGTATTCTTCAGCAGGATAAAAGACGGGTGCTTTCACAAGATCGGTTACAATTTTACATTTTTTATCTTTTTCAAAGGCCTTAATCATTTGAAGAGATGTTTCTTTTTGCTTATTTGTATGATAAAAGATAACGGATCTGTATTGCGATCCAGTATCAGCGCCTTGTTTTAAAAAAGATGTTGGATTATGACTTTTTAAAAAGAGTTTTAAAATACTTTGAAGTGATATTTGGGTATTATCAAAAATGATTTCAACAGCTTCAACATGCCCCGTTTTACCGGTGCATACATCTTGATATGTTGGGCAAAAAGTATATCCGCCGGTATAACCGACTCTTGTTGAAATAACGCCGGATTCTTGTTCAAAAATATATTGAATTTTCCAAAAACAGCCGGCGGCAAATGTTATTTTTTCTTTCATAAAAAGTATATAGATCAAAAATTATTTTTTTAAAGAGGGGGTGAAGGGCTTCTTGAAAAAAAATAAATCCATCTTATAAAATATATATGAAAAAATTATTCACAAAATTACTTCCTTTTTTAGTGGCTTTTTGTTCAGGCATTTGTTTATATGTATTAACTGATAAATATATAACCAATTCTGGGTTGAATAATTTGTTGATTAATGTTGCATCCGGATTGGTGAGCATTCCGCTTGTTTTTATTTTTTATGATGTAATCAATCAGATCACATCGCGCAAATTGCATAATACGTTATTTGAAAGTGTAAGTGTTGATATTAACAATCAATTAACTCTATTAATCAATATTATTTGTGAATTACTTCAAATGGAACCTCCGAAAAATATTTCTGAGTTGGATGATTTTTTGGAACTTGAAAACAATGAAATTTATCAAAAATTGAATCTGATAAAAGCAGATTCAGATTCGTTACGTGATATAAAAAAAGAGCTCACGAATATTATCCATAAGCCGGTAACTTTTGAAATTTTATCAGAAAAGCAGATAGCTGCATTATTGAATATTGTAAAAGAAATTACTTTCTTGATTAAAAATTTGAACAGTACACCGGATAAAAAAGGGAAACATAAAAAAATCATTTCTCTTAATCTGGAATATATTATTGAAAATATGATGGTTTGGATAGAAAATGGCAAAAAAGAAGCATTAAGAAATCATGGCCGTTTTTCTTTATCTGAGATAAATAAAGAATCTTAAAAATAATAAAATTTAATAAGGTATAACAAAAAGAAATGAACCGGATAAAAAAGATAAAAAATCCACCATGGTTTTAAGAATCTTTTTTGTTTTGTCTGAATGTGTTTTGATTGCACTATTAAATAAAGCGTTGTTAAAAATGTGACCAAAATAAAAGACATAACAATGTTTGGATATGACGCTAAATGATCGCTATTGATTAAAAGAGAATCGATTAAAGCTGTGAATAAGAAAATCTTTCTCTTTGTTTTAAAGTAGCCGTAAAGAGCAATGATAAAAATGAATCCGGTGATGTCATAATCGCATAAGTTTGAAAACGTTCCAAATAAAAATAGAGCAAGAAAACTGACGAAAAATTTAATGAACTTATTTGTTTTTTCTTTCTGTATTTTTTCAATAATAAATAATGGAGTAATGGCAATCAGAAAAGACCAAAAAATATTTAAATGAAAATACCCGTTTGTGATCAAATCAAAAGGCGCAATTAATACTGTTGAAAGAACTGCAAAAGGGAATAATCTTTTAATATACTTTGTGAAAATACCTTTTTGAGCCAGATGATATGTCATCAAAAATGCAAAAATGGGAAAAGTGACTCGCCCAATAATTCTTAAAACCGGCTCATGTATTAATAAAACGTGCCCGATATGATCGATCAACATAGTTAAAAGTGCAATAACTTTTAATACGTCAAAATTGAGTTTGGGTAGAAGACTTATTTTTAACTTGTTCATGAGATGATGTTATCAAAATTTAATATAGGGTGCAACAAATTAATTTTTTCCTTGCCTATTATTTAAATATTTTATATGCTGACTTTGAAAAGGGGAATTTTCATGCGACAAATATCATCTGTTCTCGGACTGTTAAACTTGTCCGTTTTTTTTAAAAGTCATTTGTTTTTATTGCCGGTATTATATTTATTTTATACCTCATGTGGCATAACATTGGCTGATTTTTTCTTAATACAAGGCTTAAGCTCTTTAACATGCTTACTGCTTGATGTTCCAATGGGGTATATTGCGGATAGAGTAAGCAAAAAAAAGATCTTAATTTGCTCTAATCTTATTTTGGTTTTAAGATTTTTGTTGCTTTATTTTTTCCCGACAAAGTTTGTTATTTTTTTAGGGGAAATTTTATATGCGTTTGTGATTGTTTCATTCGTTGGAACAGGGGATTCATATATTTACGAGCTTTTAAAAACGGAAAATAAAACCGTTGCCATGCTTAAAAGATACGGACGGCTTTATTTTTGGATTTCTATTGGAACGAGTATTGCTTCGTTAAGTGGTGCCTATATTTATGGAGAATTAGGTGCCAAAATGGTTATTTTGTTGACTCTTATTTTTACAAGTGTTTCAACATTATTGCTTCTTTTTATTCCGGATATTGATGTTAAAAAGAAAAATGTGTTATCAATGAAACAAAAGTATCTATCTATTTATGCAGAAGTTAAACGGGCTTTGAAAAATAGAGAATTTATCAATTTAATCACTTTTTCGGCTTTTTTAACGGCAACATATCAAATTTTTATGTGGAGTATGCAGCCGGTGATGAAGTTGGCATTGGTGCCGGTCACTTTGTTTGGAGTGATTTTCTTTTTGAACCATATGGCAAGAGCAAGTGGTAGTTATTTTGCGCATAAGGTTTTGAAAAAATTTAATTTGGTAAAGCTGGGTTGGATTGTTTATTTTGGGTTTATTTTAAGTTTTTTTGCCATGATTGGTATTGGTGAAAAAACACCTCTTGCTCTTACACTTGCCTTACTTGTTTTTATTTGTTTGATGATTTCTTTGCAAGTGACTTGGCTTATTAGTGCTATTGCGCGTATTCATGAAATTTCAACATCAAAAAACAGAGCTTTATCTGCTTCTGTGAACTCAATGGCAGGGCGGTTGTTAACGGCAATTTGTCTTATCCTTTCCAAATTTATTTTGGATGGAAATCCGCTTAGCGTGAATCTTTTGATCTTTTTGATTTTGTTTATTCCTTCTGCGCTCATTTTGAAAAAGTGGAAAGTATAAGGGGTTTAAAAAAATTGATTTTTTAGTACAGATTATTAAAAGATTATTTTAAGCAAAATCATTGATTTTATTCTTGAAAAAAAATTTTTATTCGCGTAAAATAAGCTGTTATAAAATAGCTTAATTTTTTGGTGCATAGATAATAAAAAGGATAGCGCATGATGAGATTTCTTTCGATGTTGGTCAGTTTGGGTTTTTTCTGCTGTTTTATTGTTTTTATTATCGGATTTGCCGTGATGATTCATTTTTCGGTTGGACTGCCGGATTATAAACAATTAGCAGATTACAGACCTCTTGTAACTTCAAGACTTTATGCAAATGATGGTTCTTTGATGGCGGAATATGCTAATGAAAAACGCTCATTTGTGCCGATTGAAGGCATTCCTCCATTGGTAATCAGTGCTTTTATGGCTGCTGAAGATAAAAACTTTTATGAACATGGGGGTATTGATTTTATGGGGCTTGCTCGTGCGATGATTATCAATGTGAAAAACATTGGATCGGGGCGTCGGCCGATGGGGGCTTCAACGATCACGCAACAGGTCGCTAAAAACTTTTTATTGACGTCTGAACAGTCAATTGAAAGAAAAATTAAAGAAGCTTTATTGGCTCGTAAAATTGAAAAGACTTACACGAAAGACCATATTTTAGAACTTTATTTAAATGAAATTTATTTAGGGCAGGGTTCTTATGGGGTGGCTAGTGCTGCGCTTAATTACTTTAATAAGGATTTAAAAGATTTAACAATCGCGCAAATGGCGTATTTAGCTGCCTTGCCTAAAGCACCAAATAATTATCATCCAGTGCGCAAAAAAGAACAGGCAGTTGCCCGTCGGAATTGGGTAATTTCCAGAATGGTTGATGATGGATATATTACGGCCGAGGAAGGAGAAAAGGCACAAGGAGAAGAGTTACTTGTTGTTGAACGAGAAAAAAATGCTTTGCGTGTTAATGGATATTATGCCGAAGAGGTGCGTCGTTTTATTGTGGATAAATATGGTGAAGATGCTATGTATAATGGTGGTCTTTTTATTCGCACAAGTTTGGATCCGAAAATGCAAGCTGCTGCAGTTAAAGCTTTGCAAGAAGGATTGTTGAACTATGATAAACGCCATGGATGGCGGGGGGCCAAAGAAAAGATTGATATTTCTTTGCCTGATTTTAAAGAAAAATTTTTACAACGAGAAATTCCGGCATACGTACCAGAGGGGTGGATGTATGCTGTTGTGACGCGTGTGAAAGAAAAAGAAGCTGAAATTTATTTATCTGATGGTAAAAATGGTAAAATTTTATTGACCACATTAAAATGGGCAAGAAAAGCACTTGAAAATGCGAAGATTTCTTTGACACCTGTCCAAAAAGTTGGGGATGTTTTGGAAAAAGGTGATGTTGTGTTTGTCAGTCTTCAAAATGAAAAAGAGGGGACTTATTATTTGCAACAAGTTCCTCAAGCAGAAGGGTCTTTGATTGCATTAGATCCGCATACAGGGCGCATTTTGGCGATGGTTGGCGGTTTTTCATTTTATCGAAATCAATTTAATCGCGGAATTCAAGCTAAACGTCAACCCGGATCTTCATTTAAGCCATTTGTTTATTTAGCAGCGCTGGATTCTGGATTCACTCCATCCACATTAATTTTGGATGCGCCAATTGTGATGCGTATGCCGGATGGTAGTGTTTGGAAACCAAAGAATTACAGTAAAAAGTTCTATGGCCCGACAACGCTTCGTGTTGGTCTTGAAAAATCAAGAAACTTGATGACAATCAGATTGGCTCAGGCAATCGGTATGAAAAAAGTGGCTTCTTATGCCAGAAAGTTTGGGATTACGGATCATTTACAAGAAGTGTTATCATCGGCGCTGGGGGCTCATGAAACAACATTGATGAAACTGACAACGGCTTATGGATCGCTTGTTAATGGTGGTAAAAAAATAACGCCAAATTTAATTGACCGTATTCAAGATCGGGATGGAAATACCATTTATAAACATGATATGCGTCCATGTCCTAATTGTGTTGGTGAATTGGCAAATCCTATGGAAAAACCGGAGATTATTGATGCAAAAGAACAAATTCAAGATCCGGTTAGCGCCTATCAAATGGTTCATATTTTAACGGGTGTTGTTGAACGAGGAACAGGGCGTGTTGCAAAAGCTGTTCGCAGAACATTGGGGGCAAAAAGCGGCACAAGTAATGATAGTTTTGATGCTTGGTTTATTGGATTTTCACCGGATTTGGTTGCCGGTGTTTGGGTTGGGTTTGATAATCCGCAAACATTGGGTGCCAATGATACGGGTGGTGTTGTCGCCGGTCCAATTTTTAGGGATTTTATGAGCGAAGCATTAAAAGATAAGCCAGATATTCCTTTTCGTATTCCCAAAGGTGTTCGCCTTGTCAAAGTGAATCCGACAACTGGGAAACCTCAATCCGAAGGAAATATTATTGTGGAGGCATTTAAAACAACGGATGCCGATATGCCGAGTACAAAAGTAATCGGTGGAAAAGATTTAATTGAAGAAAAAGACGAAGCGATGCCGGAATTGGGCGGTTTATATTAGGGGTAACAATGGATAGAGATTTGTTTAATTATATGCCTATTGAGGAAAAAATAAGACGCGCAAGACGTTATTTGCGTTCAGCTCTTGTTTATGAACATGTGATGTTTTTAATGACTGGGCGGAAAACTATTTATACAAATTCTGACTTATTAAAACCAAATGCAAAAGAGGTGTTAAATAGAAAAGAGTTTGATAAAACAAGAGATATTGCAACGGTTTTAAAAGAGGAACAACCGCATCCGGATCGATTAAGAAATTATAAAGAGATTTGTCAGTCAGAAATCGAGGATATGGAATATTTATTAAAAGATAGACGTGTTCGCATGCAAATGGTGAAAGAAATTATGACTGAGGAAGAGATGAATTTGAAACAAGATTATTCGTTTTGTCTCAAAAGTGTTAAGGCGCGGGTATGTGGTCCAAAAACCTTAAAAAAAATGAATACGTTTATGATTTCCCTTTTTTCAAAAATAAGAGGAAGATCGCTTTAGGTTGCTAAAAAAAGGAGTTAAAATGAAAGCTGAAATTTTAGCATTTAATCAAAAATATCAAACGGCAATTGATTTGCTGAAAGGCCGTCTTTGACTGGGATAACGCTCTTTTAAGAAAAGATGAGTTGGATGCTTTAACAATGGACCCATCTTTATGGGAAAATCCTGATCGAGCTCAAAAGTTAATTAGCGAACGCACAAGATTAATCGCTCAAATTGAAAAGATTGATTCGTTAGAAAATACCGTTTCTTCAACATATGAAATGATTGAGCTTGCAGAAATGGAAAACGAGTTAAGTCTTTTGCAAGAGGCGGAAGATTCTTTTGTAAAACTCGATTCGATGATAGAAGAAATGTTGCTCTCTTCTTTATTGTGTAAAGAAGGGGATGGGAATGACACCTTTTTGGAAATTCATTCGGGAGCGGGTGGAACGGAATCGCAGGATTGGGCTTCCATGTTGATGCGTATGTATATGCGTTGGGCCGAAAAAAATGGATATAAAGTTTCCTTATTGGAAGAAAGCCAAGGAGATGAGGCTGGCATTAAATCGGCAACAATGAAAATTGAAGGGGCCAATGCGTATGGATGGTTAAAATATGAATCAGGGGTTCATCGGTTGGTGCGTATTTCGCCATTTGATTCCAATGCCAGAAGACACACAAGTTTTGCCTCTGTTTGGGTTTATCCTGTTGTGGATGATTCGATTGAAATTGAAATTAATCCGGCTGATTTAAGAATAGATGTTTTTCGGGCATCAGGGGCTGGTGGGCAACATGTGAACAGAACGGAAAGCGCTGTTCGTATCACGCATATTCCAACCGGTATTGTTGTTCAAAGTCAAACGGGTCGTTCTCAATTTCAAAATAAAGATGAAGCTTTTAATATGTTAAAATCAAGATTATATGAATTAGAGCTTCAAAAACGGAAAAAAGAACAAGGTGAAATTGAAGATTCTAAAGGGGATAATGGTTGGGGAAATCAGATTAGGTCTTATGTTTTGCAACCATATCAAATGGTGAAAGATTTACGAACCGGCTATGAAACATCCGATACTTCGGGTGTGTTAGACGGGGATTTAAATTCTTTCATGCGTGCGTCACTTTCCGGCTTGAAGGCTAAGGATGGACAAAATCAAGAGGATTAAAATGATCAAAAAAACGCTTTGGGGTTTGAATATTTTTAAAAGGACACATGAACTTGAAAAAATGATAACCGCATTTTTGCTGAATATCATTCAGGCGGGAATTTTTTATGGGCATGCCATGCAAATTTATCTTGAAGAAGGGGTTCAAGACTCATTTAAAGATTTGCTTAAAAAAGTATCTGCTTTAGAAGCTGAAAATGATGCATATCGGCGTCAAATTGAAAATAATTTATATCAATATATGATTTTGCCGGATATGCGTTCTGATATTTTAAAATTGCTTGAAATGTGTGATAAAGTTATTAACAAATATGAGTCAAATCTATTGGTTATAAGTGTTGAAAAACCATCAGTTTTTTCTTCTTTAAAGGAAGATCTGATCAAGATGATTCATTCGGATTTAGAGTGTGTTGGCTCCTTGGTTTCGGGTGTTCGCTTTTTCTTTTTGGGAAAAGATATTAAAGAATTCACAGAGCAAACATATAAGTTAGAACATGTGGTAGATGAACAAGCTTTAAAATTAAAAGAATCTGTTTTTAATGAAAAAATCGAACTTGCCAGACAGATTCAATTAAAAGAATTTGTGTATCATATTGAAAAAATTTCGGATATTGCAGAAGATGCTGCTGATATTTTAAACATTATGGCGGTGAAACACGCAGTATAGGAAAATAAAATGACGGTTTTAGATTGTTTTTTTATGTTAGGAGCTGTTTTTTTAGGGTGGTCTTTGGGAAAAAATAACCTGAGCAATCTTTTTGGCAGTGCAATCGGAACCAGAATGATTCATCTTAAAATGGCAGCCTTCTTGTCTTTTCTTTTTGTAGGAGTTGGTGTTTTTATTAGTGGGTATGCAACAACGGAACATGTTAATCAATTAGCAACGGTGTTTTCATTTCAAGAGGCTTTTTTTGTTTGCGTTTCCGCTGGATTAATTATTTATTTTTTAAGCTTGTTCGGCATACCTGCTTCTATTACACAAACAAGTACGGGTGCTTTGATTTCTTTGAATGTTTTTCATCAACTTTCTGTTGATCATAATTTGGTTTTAAAAAGCTTTTTGGGGTGGGTTGCAACTCCATTTTTATCTGGAATTTTGGCTTTTGTTTTATTTTATTTATTTAAATCATTCTTGAAAAAATATCCTATCAAATTACTATATCGGGATATAACTATTCGTGTTTTATTGATTATTGTCGGTTCTTTTTGCGCTTATTCATTGGGTGCAAATAATATTGCCAGTATTGTTGGGCCATTTATTTCCGTTAATAAAAGTATGATGACTTTATTGTTTTTATTGACGATATTGGGTGTGGGTATTGGCTTTTTTTCGGCGGATAAAAGAGTGATTAGCACTGTGAGTAAAGGAATGTTTCCTCTTTCACCTATGGAGGCTTTTATTGTTGTTTTTTCATCTTCCGCCACACTTTTTTGTTTTTCAAGTTTAGCATTTAAAAATTTTTTAGTGGGGTTGTCACTTCCATCTTTTCCGTTAATTCCCGTTCCGTTATCGGAAGCAATTATCGGATCAATTATAGCCATAGCCTTGGCAAAAGGGATTGATGGTCTTAAATTAAAAATTGCCGGGGGAGTTGTTTGTTCATGGGGTATTGCCCCTCTTTGTGCCGGTTTTTTATGTTATGCGTGTTTATATTTCGCTAATTTATTTGGGGTTTTATTATGAAAAAAAGGATTAACAAACCGTTAAAATATTTTATAAAGGGATTGAAATACTGTTTCTTTATTTTGATAAGTACCATACTGATTTTAATAGGTGTTATGTATTATAAATTACATAAAGAACCTATGGATTTAGGTTTTTTATTACCGAAAGTTGAATCATATTTATCTCCTTCAAATAATTTGCATTTAAGTGCTGATAGTATTGTTTTATCAGCAAGTGCTTCCCGAATGGGGCTTTTTCATGTTCAAATTGATAATCTTGAACTAAAAGACGCAAAAAACAAAAAAATTATGCAATTACCGGATGTGAAGTTTTCTTATGGGATTCTTCAATTATTTTCGTTTAATTTTATTCCGAAAAATATTTTTCTTTCCAATGCGTATTTACATGTCTCATTAAATGAAAACAATCAGTTTATTTTAGAAGACGAACCCTTAACAGAAGAAACGACGGAACAATCTTTTGAGAATAATGAACCAGCTTTAGCAAAACCGGTTTTTGTGCAAGAACAGCGGATTATTATTAACGATATTATTAAATCTTTTTCAACGTTTTCAAAATTGCGTCGATTTACTCTTAAAAATTCAACAGTGATTGTTAATGATTTAAAAGAAGGAAAAACTTTCAAGTTTCCGAATTTGAATTTAAATGTGAAACGCAAACGTTTTTATAAATATGAACTCGATTCTTTTGGACAGATGATTGTTGATAATAAAAAACCAATGACGCTGATTGTTGATGCGTTGTTGAACACCTTTAATAAAACGGTTTATCTTCAGTCGAGTTTTAATGATTTAAAATTAAATGAAATTGGGCGTGCGATTGATATTTTTAACGGCTTTAAAGTTTTGTTAAAAGGAACGGTTGAAGCGGAAATTTCTTTTGAAAAACAAAATGCAACATTTAAAGAAATGATTCAAAAGCTTTCATTTAATGTTGAAACAATCGGTGAGGGAAGTGTATATTTGCCTCATCCTTTGGATATTGTTTATCCGATAAAAAAAATAACAGCGCAGGGTATCTTTGGTGATCAATTGGAACAACTTTTTATCAGGCCGGTTGATGTGGAGTTAACAACGGGTTTAAGTGCAGATGTTGATATTGTGATTAATGGTATCGGAGCTTTTTTAAATTCAAATGATTTAAATGATATCACAACCACCATTAATGCCAGATTAGATCAAATTCCAACTGAGCAAATTTCAGCTGTTTGGCCTTCATATTTAGGTCCGGATGCGCATGCTTGGGTTAAAAAGAATTTGCAAAATGGGATGCTGACAACGGCATTATTTACGCTTTATTTTACCGGCAGTGAAATTTCTGATTTGATTGGAGATGTTTCATTTAATGAGGTGGATGTTCATTATTTAAGACCTTTGCCTCCTGTTGAAAAAGCTGCGGGTAAAGTGATGCTTTATCCGGATAAAGTTGAAATTTTTGCAACCAAGGGAAATATGGAAGATGTTCAATTGGAAGTGGGAAATGTTTATTTAACAGAACTTTTAGATGATGTTTCAAACGTAAAAATCGAATTAAAGGTTAATGGCCCTGTGACTCAAATGTTAAATCTTATTGATCAAAAACCACTGGATTTAATAAAAGAATTTGGCATTAAACCTAATATGGTTAGTGGCGTTTCAACGGGAGAAGTTGTTTTGAAATTTCCTTTAACGGAATCATTAAAACCGTCGGATATTAAAGTTGATGTGAAGGCGGATTTAAAGAATGGTAAAGTGGAAATTCCGGATAAACGAATTAATTTAGATGCGTCTGAGTTTTCTTTATTAGTGGATAATGATAAACTTTTCTTAAATGGTCAGGCTAAATTTTTAGAGGTTCCTGTTAATATTCAGTGGGAAGAATTTTTTGCTCCGACCAATAAAGCGCCACTGAAAAGTAAGTATGAAGTTAAAGGAAGGGTGAATGATACAATTTTAACACCTTATTATCAGGATATTTCAACTTTTATACAAGGTCCTTTTTTCCTTGATGCAACCATTCAAAAAGATATGAATGGAACTTATCTTTTTAATATTTCAAGTGATTTAACAACTGCAAAAGTTATTTTTGATCCTTTGACATATTTGAAAGATGAAGGTGTAAATGCTAAACTGAACACAACTTTTTCAGTTGATACCAATGGTTGGCTTTCAAAAATTTTGTTTAATTATCAATCGAATCAAGAAGAAGAATTGGTTGGGGATATTTTCTTGAAAGGTAGAGGATTTTCTTTAAACATTGATAAGGCAAAATTGGTTGATTCGGATTTTAAAGGAAGTGTTGACTATTATGAAAAAGAATTCTTTAAAGCCAATATTTCCGGTTCCAAATTAAATATAAGTGGATTAAAGAATTTTCCGTTACTTAAAAATGCAAAGCCGGCAGTAAAACCTGAGTTGAAAATGACACCGTTAGGTGGCAATGATTTGGCAGAGATTTATTTGGATGTGCATTTGGATTCTTTAACAGTAAAACAAGATTTACCTTTAAAACAAGTATCTTTACAGGCGTATCGAAATGGTTCTTTATGGCAAAATTTATTTTTGTTTGCTTTGGCCAGAGAGCCGATTTCCATTAATTATACGCCGAAGGATGGTCGTTTAGATGGATTATCAAATGATGTTGGTGATTTGTTAAATCGTTTAGGTTTCTCTGATCAATTTGAAAAGGGAAAAGCTCAAATTAAAGGCAAAGTTTTGCAAAATGGTGGTTTTTCAGGGGATTTAAAGTTAACGGATATAAAACTGAAAAAACCGGGATTTGTGATGCAAGCTGTAACTATTTTAGGAATTTGGGATGCTATACAAGGTAACGATTTAAGTTTTTCAAATGGGGAAGTAACATTTGATTTATCTCCGAATTTCACGTTGTTTATTAAAGAAGGTGTTACATATGGTACGGCATTGGGGATTACCTTTTCCGGAAGATCTTCGTTATCATCATTAGCGCTTTCAGGTTCGGTTATTCCTGCGTATATTATCAATTCATTGCCAGGACGTATTCCAATTATTGGGCACTTATTTAAAGATGCCAAAGGTGGTGGATTAATGGGTGTTAAATATGAAGTTACGGGAACAGCGGCAAATCCAGTTGTTTCTTTTAAACCGCTTTCAAGTATTGCACCAGGAATTTTAGGGCGTTTCTTTTAAAAAAATAAAATCTCCTAATTTTTAGGAGATTTTATTTTTTATTTTTCTTTTTTTAAGATGTTTTCAATATTTTTTTGAAGCTTATTAATGGTTTTTAAAACATTGTTTGGTTTGCTTTCAAAAGCTATTGTTTCCATGATTTCTTTAGAAATGATGTTTTGTCTTCTCATTTCAATAAGCATTTCATAGGTTCTATCCCAAAAATGATTTATGTTTAAAAAAACAACAGGTTTGTAGGGTTGTTTTTTATCTTGAACAAGACTTTCAAAATAGTTAAACGCATACATAACATCAAATCCGCCTGGGAGCAAAACAAGAGCCTCGCTATTGCGAATGAATAAATCCATTTGTCGTTCTAATGAGGGAACTTTTTGAATTTTTAGGTGTTGGCAAGGATTATTTGTTGGGCAAATTGTTTCATCTATATCCTGATATATAACAGCGGTAAATTCCCCTTTTTTATTATCAAGAGTTTTTAAGAAAGCGCCGGATAACCCTGTTCCAACGCCGGAACAAAAAATACTCTTTTTTTTGTTAGCCAATAAAGATGCCAGTTGAGAAGCATTTTTAGTATAGGTTGAGTTAAAGTTTTTGTTTCCAGAAGCGATAACAGCAATGCTGTTTACCTCAGCAAAAGAGGGCATTGTAAACAAAAACAAAGATAAAAGTAAAAGAGTTTTTTTCATATAGAAAGATCCTTATTTTCTATTAAAAATATGATTTTTTACTCGGTTTAATACAGCGCCAGAAATGGCTCTTGCTTTTTGAGCGCCTTGTTGCAACATATCTTCAACTTCATCATAATGAGACATATAATAATTATATTTTTCGCGTTTTTCACCTAATTCATCTTGTATGGATTGTAATAACATTTTTTTGATGGTTCCATATCCCATACCACCTTTTTCAAGACCTTCCTTAATCTCGGCAATGGTTTCTTTTGAAGCAATCCCTTTTGCAATATGATAAAGTAAAATATCATCCGGATTTTTGGGGGCATTAATATCCTGACAATCCGTTTTAATTCCCATAACGGCTTTTTTAATTTCGGCATCAGTTCCAAAAAGTGGAATAACATTATTATAACTTTTACTCATTTTTTGGCCGTCAATACCAGGGACGACCTGTGTTTCTTCTTTTAAAAAACTGGTTGGTATTTTTAAGACTTCTGCTTCATAAACAGCATTGATAGCACCGGCAATATCGGCGGCAATTTCAACATGTTGTACTTGATCTTTCCCTACCGGAACGATATCGGTATCATAGGCTAAAATATCTGCTGCCATTAAGACAGGATAGGTATATAATCCCATATTAATACCCGCATCCTGAGGTTCATTTTTTGCCATATTTTTATCAACAGCAGCTTTATAGGCATGCGCTTTATTCATAAATCCTTTGGGCGTATAGGCCATTAAAATTGTTGTTAATTCAAAAATTTCAGATATATCTGATTGCTTGTAAAAAATAGAAGTGTTTGGGTCTAATCCGCATGCCAAATAAGCACAGGCGAGCTCTTTTGTTGTTTGCGCTAAAAAAACAGGATCTTTTATAGCGTTAATGGCATGATAGTCAGCCACAAACATAATATGCGAAGCATGACTTTGTGCTGATTTTTTACCCAATTCAATCATGGGTTGAATGGCCCCAAAATAGTTACCAATATGTAAAGTTCCTGTTGGTTTGACCCCTGTTAAAATGGTTTTATTTTCTAACTGCATAATATTTATATCCTTTTTTATCTTTCACTCCCATGATTTATAACAACGTTTGTGTTGGAGGACGATGTTTTTTTGAGAGCAATGTTCTTTTTATATTTCTTGTTATAAAGTTTAATCTTTTTTTCGGCTTCTGACAACAAAATTCTTTCCATAAAAACATCCGGCGTTAAAGAAAGTTGCCTTGATTTTATCCATGGCTTTAAATTTTTTTGTGCCCCATTAATTGCATGAACCATGGTGATGGGTTGCAATCGGTGTGGTAGTTGGGAAATAATGGGAGAATGAAATAATTGATGATAAACAAGTTGGTGTGCTTTTTGGGCACATTCATCCATTTGAAAAGAACGAAGCGGTATTTTTTGAATATCTTGTTGATGTTGCATCATCACCAGCGTCATCATATGTTCCATCAATAATATATGATATGAACTTCTTTGCATAATGCTCTCTTTAAACAGCTCAAAATATTTTTGAACGGCAAAGAGCGTAAAAGCATTTTGCTCGGCCAGTGTTATGGGCGCAAATTTTCTTTTGATTTGATCTTGATGATATTTATAGGCTAAAGCGCATAAGAATCTTCTGATTTTTAAACGATCGTCTTTGCCGACAGAAATGCGCTCTGATAATATATTTTGTTTGGCATTTTTATAGTAATCACATTTCGTGACACCGGAATTACCATATTGATATGCCAGATCTGTTCCCAATGCTTGCGAATAAAATGAATTGTTTAAGAAGGGATTTCTTTTTAAAAGATTGCTATGTTTTTCTGTGTATTCGATTTGAGCTGTTTCTAAAGCATTTTCGCGTGAGATAATCGGGCGTTCGTTCGGAAATAAAACGGCAACTTGCGCATCATATCGCATTTTGGAAAGTTTAATGGAATTATTGGCATCATATTCTTTTCTTTTTTTGATGCATTGATAGGCAAGAGCTTCTTTTTCTTCAAATGTTAAAGGTTTGCCATTTAATGTGATGTTTAAGTTTTGAAGGGCTTCAATACCTTCGGGTGCAAGTTTTCCTTTTTTATCAAATTCAATTTTGAGCCCGTATCCGATTGTAAGAGCGTTTGCAGTGCAAAAATAAAAGCATTCCATATGACGGCTATGAACCACGTTATGCTCATCGGTGCGAAATAACGTGCTTTCCAATAAATATGTTGGGGCCATTAACCGGCGAAGCAAATTATATTGGGATTTAATTTCCTCTTCTTTAGCTAATTTTTTTTGAGCATCAATAAAATCCACAATGTCTTGTTTTGAGGGTAATTGTATTTCAGGTGGTTGAATGCTTAATCGTTTTTTGAGGAGCGGTCCAATTTTTTTGAGTGAAGAAGTGAATTGCTGATAGTTTGTATTTTTTTCGGCAGATTTGTTCTTTTTAAGAATAGGTGTATCTTTTTCATTTTCCGGCTGTTCATTATTTTTTGGGGGTAGATCCGGTTCAACCTTTTTAATAACTTTTGGGGGTTCAAATTCTTTTTTTTCAGATTTTGAAGAAGAAAGAATGCTTGTGCTTGTTAAAAGGCCACCAAAAATAAAAAGTTTATAAAATATCTTTTTCATGTTACCCCTTTTAGTAAATTATACTGTTAAGATTACCGTTTTTTGCATGAAAAATCAACTTTTTTAATATACTTTACAGGATATTTTTTTAGATTAATAGTGAAAGACCTTGCATTCATTTTTTTTAAATGTTATTACTTAAACTAAGTAAGGGGGTTATTATGGTTTATCAAAGTCTTTTAATCACGATTATGGGTATGAGCAGTGTTTTTTTCTTTTTATTTCTGCTTGTATGTTTTATGAATTTATTACGCGTTGTTTTAGATATATCTTCGAAAAAAAATTTGGATAAAGAAGCGTTGGCAATAGTGTTGGCCTTGAAAGAAAAAGAGGGAAAATAAATGGTTTCAAAAACGAGAAAACAAAAAAAAGTAGATTGGCTGTGTACGGCATTTAGAGATGGGTTTCAGTCAGTATTCGGTGCGCGTGTTTTATCTAAAGACTATTTGCCGATTGTGAAAGAAGCCGTTCAGGCCGGTGTTAACAATATTGAAGCCGGTGGTGGTGCTTCTTTTCAGGCATCGTTTTTTTACAATAATGAAAATGCCTTTGATGTGATGGATGCATTTCGAAAAATTTGTGGCAAAACTGCTAATTTACAAACACTTGCCAGAGGGGTAAATGTTGTTGCGCTTGATTCTCAAAGTTCTGAAATGATTGATTTGCATGCAAAAATGTTTAAAAAACACGGCATGACAACTATTCGAAATTTTGATGCATTAAATGATCCTGAAAATTTGATTTTTAGTGCAAAAGCCATTCATAAAGCAGGATTGAAACATCAATTATGTGTGGCGATGATGAGTTTGCCGCCACATTGTAAAGGCGCTCATACACCGGAGTTTTATGAAGCCAGATTAAAAGCTTTTATTAAAAGCAAAATGCCGTTTGATTCTGTTTGTTTTAAAGATGCTTCGGGAACGGCAACGCCAAAGGTTGTTTTTGAAACAATTAAAAGAGCGCGTAAAATTTTAGGTGATGAGATGCTTATTCAATATCACTCGCATGAAACAGCCGGAACGGGTTTGGCGTGCTATTTGGCCGCAATTGAAGGGGGCGCAAACAGAGTGGATTTATCCATGGCGCCAGTTTCAGGGGGAACCTGTCAACCAGATGTGGCAACCTTATGGCATGCGCTTCGTGGATCTGATTACGAGCTTGACTGCGATATTGATGCATTGATGAAAGTTGAAGAGCATTTTAAAGAAGCTTTAAATGATTATTTCATTCCGCCGGAAGCATTGCATACAGAGCCAATGATTCCTTGGTCTCCGATGCCGGGTGGCGCTTTGACTGCCAATACACAAATGCTTCGGGATAATAATTTGATGGATAAATATGGCGAGATGATTAAGGCCATGGAAGAAGTTGTTTTAAAGGGTGGATTTGGAACTTCTGTTACGCCTGTTTCTCAATTTTATTTTCAACAAGCGTTCAATAATGTGATGTTTGGTCCATGGAAAAAAATTGCTGAAGGATATGGTAAAATGGTGTTAGGGTATTTTGGGAAAACACCGGTTGCACCTGATAAAAAAGTTGTTCAAATTGCTTCTGAACAATTGGGATTAAAACCAACAAAAGAAAGTGTTTTATCTATCAATGATAAAAATCCAAATAAGAGTCGGTCGCATTATGAAGGCGTTTTAAAAGAGCATCAATTACCGGTCACAGATGAAAATGTTTTCATTGTTGCTGCGTGTGGTGCGAAAGGTATTGCCTTTTTGGAAGGAAAGGGTAAAATCGGAGTCAGATATAAGGAAGATAAGAAACAATCTGCCAAAACTTCTGATTCTTATCAGATTACGATTAATAATGAAAAATTCACTGTTGAATTAAAAGGTGAAAAAGCACTTGTCAATGGGAAAGAATATCAAATTTCTGATTTAACGGCTTTGGAAGAATCCGTTTCAAATAAAGTTACTGAAACAAAAGTTGAAAGTGCTGGGGTGAGCAATATTGTGACGGCAAAAATGCCTGGAACGGTTACTCAAATTTTAGCGCCCCTTGGGAAAGAGGTGAAAAAAGGAGAAAATATCCTTTGTGTTGAAGTGATGAAAATGGAAACTTTCATTCAGGCACCAACGGATGGAAAAATTGCTGAACTTTTTGTATCTGTTGGCACGCAAGTTGAAACCAATCAAAAATTATTTGAGGTTAAGTAAATGAAAAAATATCCGATATTTTTTTGGAGCGCTTTAATTATTTTTTCTCTTTTTGGGTGCATTGAGTTAGGACTTCAAAATGAAAGTGTTTTTCAAATTTTAAAGCAAACGGCTCTTTATCAGTTGTTTCAGACCCCAACTCCTGAAGGGATGTTATTGCCGTTAGGGGTTTCACGTTTGATTATGATTGGGATTTGCCTCTTTTTGCTTTATCTTGGGATTTATAAAAAATTTGAACCGCTTTTATTGTTACCGATAGCCATTGGTGGATTGCTTTCAAATATTCCCGGTGCAGGGATGACAGAAGAAGGCGGATTATTATATGCTCTTTACCACATGGGAATTGAAAATGGTATTTTTCCGTTGTTGATTTTTATGGGGGTTGGCGCAATGATTGATTTTTCGCCGATGCTTGCGAATCCGAAAACAGCCTTTTTAGGTGGAGCGGCGCAATTTGCCATTTTTGGAACTTTTTTAAGCGCTATTTTATTGACCGGATTGTTCCCCGAGATCGGATTAACGTTAAAACAGGCTGCTTCTATTGCAATTATTGGTGGCGCGGATGGACCGACATCTATCTTTTTAGCCGGCCGTTTAGCGCCTGAATTATTGGGAGCTATTGCTGTGGCTGCCTATTCTTATATGGCGCTTGTGCCGGTTATTCAGCCGCCGGTAATGCGCGCTTTGACAACCAAAAAAGAACGCTTGATTCAGATGGGACAGTTGCGTCCTGTTTCAAAAAAAGAACGCATTTTATTTCCGATTTTAGTGATTGTGTTAACAGGGCTTTTTGTTCCATTGGCTTTACCGTTGGTTGGGATGCTTATGTTTGGCAATTTGCTGAAAGAATCAGGGGTTGCGGATCGTCTTTCAAAAACGGCCTCGAATGAATTGATTAATATCGTTACTATTTTATTGGGTCTTGGAGTTGGATCAAAATTATCGGCGGATTTATTTTTGGTTTCAAAAACGCTTGTGATTCTTGTTTTGGGCATTTGTGCCTTTGTTATTGGAACGGCAAGCGGTGTTTTGGTGGCAAAATTGATGAATTTATTTTTGAAAAATAAAATTAATCCATTAATCGGTTCAGCCGGTGTTTCAGCCATTCCAATGGCTTCGCGTGTGAGTGAAAAATTAGGGGTTGAAGAAAACCCTGAAAATCATTTGTTAATGCATGCAATGGGCGCGAATGTTGCAGGCGCTTTGGGTTCTGCTATTGCGGCCGGTATTTTGCTTGCACTTTGTTAATGGTTATAAAAAAGGAGAAATTTTTTCTAAAAAAGTTTTTTCATCAATATCATAAAGCGCCAGTTTCTTTTCTCGTGATGTTTCGCCTGAAAGTAAAAGAACGGCGCTTTTTCTTATATGAAAAAATTTGGCAAGAAAAGCGATCAGGGCTTCATTAGCTTTCCCATCAACTGGAGGTGTTTGAATGTTGATTTTGAGTTGCTCATTATTCCATGTGCCATTAAAAGCTGATTTTTTTGCGCCTGGGTGAATGCGGACTTTAATTTCAAGATGATCATCACATTTACTGAGGAATAGCATTTTAGATCCTTTCATTTTGTGATTGTAAAAGTTTTTTTAAACTTTGATATTGTATTTTGGTTTGTTGCATAAAAATAAATTTTTTTCGATTGTTATCTTGATGATGAGAAAATATGGTGAATCCCTTATGTGTTAAAAATGTAATTGATTTTTTGTTTTTGATGTTGCAGTGGACGAGCAAGCAAGTAAAATGATTTTGAAATAAAATTTCTCTCAATTTATCAAAAGAATGACTGATAATCTTTTTATTTTCAAAGTTTTTATCTATCCAATAAGAAAAAAAGGCGTCTTTACAAACACAATCAACCTCAATAGCACCGATAATTTTTTTTGCTTTTTTTGAACAAATGGCAAAAGAATATTCTTCATCTTGATTGAATTTTTTTTCTTTTTGTGTCAGTAGCTTTTGAATATTTTGAAATGAAAGAGGCAGGGAATAATACCCTGGAAAAAATAGCTGAAGCCTTGATTTATTCTTTTGAAAAAGAGCCAAAAGAGTTTTTGTCTGTTGCGTTTGGTTTTTAAACTGAACAAGGGTCACATCTTCATTAACAATAATAACAGTTTTCATGGATTATCTGAAATTTAAGATTAAAATAACTGTATAAATAAGCGGAATGCTTAAAAAAAACGTAGCTGTTTGGAATTTAGCTTTTCTTAAAGAAGAAATGCTTGATAGCACACAGGAGATAAAAATAAAATCATTGAATATGGATATAATATCATAAAAATCTTTATTTTGAGTGGCAAAAGAATTTGGAAAGGTCCAAATATACGCCAAAATGTTCAATAAAGATAAAACGATGATAAAACTGATTTGAGCGACAAACGGCATTTTTTTTCTCCTCACGTTAAAAAAAGTATATCTTATTTTTCTTTAAAAAGGAAGATGAAATAAAAAAAGAATTGTATTTTTTATTTCCTTTTTATATAATTTTAAAATTGAATTAAAGGGGAATTTAAAAGATGAAAAAAATTCGTTTTTCATGGATGGAAGTTCAAGATGCGGTTATGCACTGCATTGAACAGTTACAAAAAGAAAATATTGATATTGAGGCTGTTGTTTCATTAGGGCGCGGAGGCGCCATTCCGGCGGGTTATATTGCCTATCAGCTCAAAAAGAAAATGGAATATATTAATTATTCCAGAAAAAATGGTTTTGGTGGTTCAACATTGGATCACTTTGACCGGGGAACAAAATTTTTGCTTGTAGATGATGCAACTGAAACGGGTAACAGTTTTGAAATGGTTAAAAACCTTTTTAAAGATTATGAATTTGTGACTTGTGTTTTGTTTCAATCAAGTCGTTCTTCTTATGAACCGGATATTGTTGGACTCAGATATCCGGCGTTAACACCTCAGTTGCCTTGGGAAAATAAATGCTAGACTTTTTTACTTTCGCCCGTTAAAATACCTTTAAAGGAGTTGACGGGTTAAAGATGAAAGTTTGTTTATTTGATTGTGGTGGAGTGATTTATCCTTATTCTTTGGCGCCGTTTAAAAGATGGTTGAGCGACAAAACATCTGAAAAATCATTTTCATTTAAATGGAAAGAGCTTATGACGGGAGAAATAAGTTTTTCTTCCTTTTCAAAAGATGTTTGTCACCAATTAAAGATAGACTATACCCCTAATAAAGAAAAGGAAATCTTTCTCAGTTTATGTAAAGGAAAAGGAGATTTTTATTCGCAAACACTAGATTTGATTAGCTATTTGAAAGCAAAAAACGTTCAAATGGGGTTGCTTTCAAATGCGTTACCTTGTTTTGAAGGAACGTTGGATTCTTTGCCTTTAACAAAAGAGTTTATATTTCCTTCTTATGAGTTAGGTTTGTTAAAACCTGATAAAAGAATTTTTCAAGAGGTTTTAAAAAAAATGAAAGTAAATCCTGATGAAGTGTTATTTATTGACGATAAAAAGGAAAATGTTGAGGTGGCTTTGTCTGTTGGATTTAAAAGTTTTGTTTTTCAAAAAGAAACGGCGTTAATTAATTTGAAAAAAATAATGGGAGAAAAAGATGTTGGATATATTGGGCGTGGGCGATGCCATTGTCGATAAAATTATTGTATTTGATGAAACTGATCCGGTTATGCAAAAAATTTTGCCAGTTAAGGGGCTTTTTTTTATAGCAACACCTGAAGAACATTCGTATTTAAGAGAAAAGCCTTCGTTAGCCGATTATGCTGGTGGCTCGGCTGCAAATACCATTCGCAATATGGCTCTTTTGGGGGCAAAAGCGGGATTTATCGGGAAAGCCGGTTGCGATAGAGAAGGGGATTTTTTTGAAGCCAGTTTAACGGAATATAATGTTCAATCCTATTTAATTCAAACGTCCCAAGATAAAACAGGATGTAGTGTTGTGATGGTTCATCAGGATAAGGATAGAACACAATGTGCCCGTCCTTGTGCGGCAAATTTATTGGAAACAGCCGAGGTGACGGATGAACTGCTTAAAAACACAAAATCTATTTTAACGGAAGGTTATATGATTAATCGGCGACCGGATTTGGTGGAAGAAGTTATTTTGAGAGCCAAGTTTTTTGGGGCAAAAGTTTATTTAACCTTATCGGATGTTCATTGTGTTCAAAATAAAAAAGAGTTAATTTTGAAATTGCTTCCTAAAATGGATATTTTGTTTGGAAATGAATATGAATTTGAAGCATTGCAGGTGGCACCGGACATGTTAAAGGATGTTTTATGCGTTAAAACATGTGGTGCAAAAGGTGTTGAAATATTTAGTAAAAATGAAAACTATTTCTTTCAAGCTCCTTTGTTAGATACGATTCAAAATACGAATGGAGCAGGTGATGGTTTTGCAGCTGGATTTTTGCTTGGACTCCATCAAAATTTTGATTTTGAAACCTGTGCGTTAAAGGGGCATTTTGTGGCACAAGAGGTTTTAAAAACAAATTTGAGTTATTTGCCGAAAGATTTTGTTAAAAAGGCTTAAAAAACGCCGTTTTTTTCTTAAAAAATCACAAAAAAAGCTTTTCTTTTTGATAAAAAAAAGTTAAAGTATGAAGGATTGTTTTTTTATATAAAAACACTTGATTTTTTAAGTAACGAAAAGTAAAGAAAGGAATTTAAAATGGCAGGTAGCATTAATAAAGTTACATTGGTTGGCAATTTGGGTCGTGACCCTGAAATCAGACATTCAACTTCAGGTCAAAAAATTGCCCACTTATCTGTAGCAACAAGTGAAACATGGAAAGACAAGTCCGGTGAAAGACAAGAAAGAACCGAATGGCACCGTGTTGTCATTTTTAATGCAAATTTAGCCGATTTTGCAGAACGCTTTTTGAAAAAAGGTTCAAAAGTTTATGTGGAAGGCGCTCTTCAAACAAGAAGATATACCGATCAAAGCGGTCAGGAAAAATTCACAACTGAAATCGTTTTAGGCGCTTTCCGTGGTGAATTGGTTATGTTGGATGCCAGAGGTGAAGGAATGAGTGCCGGTTCATCTGTTTCATCTGATGCAAATAATTCATCATCTGGTTGGGATGCAACGGGCCTTGGTTCTTCAAGTGATTCTTTTGATGATGAAATTCCGTTTTAATCTGATGAATATTTAACAAAAAAGAGAGAAAATATATATGACTGAAACATCAGTAAGTTCAATGGTGCTTGATACGGTAACCGCTCCGATTGAAGAGGAAATGCGCAAATCCTATTTGGATTATGCAATGAGCGTTATTGTTTCACGTGCTCTTCCGGATGTTCGAGATGGTTTAAAACCTGTTCACCGCCGGATTTTGTTTTCAATGCATGAAAACGGATATGATTACAATAAACCGTTTAGAAAATCTGCTCGTATCGTTGGGGATGTGATGGGTAAATATCACCCACATGGTGATAGCTCTATTTATGAAGCAATGGTTCGTATGGCGCAAACATTTTCTATGCGTGTGCCGTTAGTGGGGTCACAAGGTAACTTTGGGTCAATGGATGGTGATAAAGCTGCTGCTATGCGTTATACGGAAGCTCGTTTGGCGCAAACAGCCCATTGTTTATTGGAAGATATTGATAAAGATACGGTTGATTTTAGACCCAACTATGATGAAACTTGTCAAGAACCGGAAGTTTTGCCGGCCAGATTCCCAAATCTTTTGGTGAATGGTTCTGGCGGTATTGCTGTTGGTATGGCAACAAATATTCCGCCACATAATCCTGGTGAAGTGATTTCAGCGGCGATTGCCATGATTGATAATCCTGAAATCACGATTGATGAATTGATGGATTATGTGCCGGCACCGGATTTTCCAACAGGTGGTTTAATCTTGGGTCGTGGTGGTGCTCGTTCGGCTTATACAACGGGACGTGGTTCCGTTATTATGCGCGGTAGAACAAGCATTGAAGAAATCAAAAAAGATCGCATGGCAATTATTGTGACCGAAGTGCCGTATCAGGTGAACAAGGCGGAAATGATTATCCGCATTGCTCAGTTGGTAAAAGATAAAGTGATTGAAGGCATTTCTGATTTGCGCGATGAATCCGATCGTCAAGGGGTTCGTGTTGTTATCGAATTGAAAAAAGATGCACATCCGGATGTTGTTTTAAATCAATTATTTAAATATACGTCTTTGCAAACAAGTTTCAGTATGAATATGTTGGCGCTCAACAATGGCCGACCGGAGTTAATGAACTTAAAGCAAATTTTGGATGCGTTTATCAAGTTCCGTGAAGAAGTTGTTCGTCGTCGCACGGTTTATGAACTCAATAAAGCACGTGATAGAGCGCATGTTTTGGTTGGTTTGGCGATTGCTGTTGCTAATTTGGATGCCGTTATTGAAATGATTAAAAGTGCACCGGATCCTCAAGTGGCAAAACAACGCTTAATGGCAACGAAATGGGATGCTGCCGATGTGGCTGCTTTAATTGATTTGATTGATGAACCTGATAGAAAAGTTGTTGAAGGCACCTATATGCTTTCAGAGGCTCAAGCCAAAGCCATTTTGGATTTGAAATTGAACCGTTTAACAGGTTTGGAACGTGATAAAATTCATTCTGAAGTGGGTGAATTGGCGGCCTTAATTAAAGGATTTTTATCAACACTTGCTTCTCGCGAAAAAATTTATGCTATTATCCGTGAAGAATTGGAAGTTGTGAAAGCTCAGGTTTCATCTGAACGTTTAACAACAATTGATAATGCTGAATTTGAACAGGATATGGAAGATTTGATTCCAAGGGAAACAATGGTTGTAACTGTTTCAAATAACGGTTATATCAAACGTGTTCCTCTTTCAACATATCGCGCTCAAAATCGCGGTGGAAAAGGGCGTTCGGGAATGTCAACAAGAGATGAAGACCAAGTTTCTCAACTTTTTGTTGCCTGTACACACAGTCCGCTTCTTTTCTTCTCAAGCAGAGGTATTGTTTATAAAATCAAAACATACCGTTTGCCGGAAGGATCTCCGCAATCACTTGGTAAAGCTTTAATTAACCTCTTGCCACTTCAACAAGGCGAAACAATTTCAACGATTTTAACTTTGCCGGAATCTCAAGAAGAATGTGGTGATCAAACAGTGATGTTTGCAACGGCATCTGGTGGGGTAAGACGTAACAGATTGACAGACTTCTATAATGTTCAGTCAAACGGTAAAATCGCTATGAAATTGGATGAAGGCGATAAGCTTATCGGCGTTCAAATCTGTAATGATTCTGATGATGTTTTATTGGCCGCTGCCGGTGGTAAATGCGTTCGTTTCCCTGTCACAGATGTGCGCGTATTTGAATCGCGTGCTTCCACAGGGGTGCGTGGTATGAAATTACCGGAAGGTGAAAGCGTTATTTCTATGTCAATTGTCAAACACGCAAAAGCAGATATTGAAAAACGCGATGCATACTTAAAAGAAGCTGCTGCCAAGAGAAGAGCTTTAGGTGAAACGGAAGAAGGTGAAGTAATTGAAACTGAAACCGCTTCAACAACAACGTTGACACCGGAAGAATTCGAAAAAATGGCTGCGGAAGAAGAATTTATCTTAACAATTACGGATAAAGGCTTTGGTAAACGCACAAGTGCTTATGAATATCGCATTACAGCCCGTGGCACTTCTGGGGTAACAAACATCAAAATGGATGATCGACGCAAAGCCGATGTGGTTGCCACAATGCCGGTGCCGGATGATGCGCACTTGATGATGGTAACAGATGGCGGTAAACTTATTCGCATGCGTATCAGTGATATTAAAATTGCCGGACGTAGCACAATGGGTGTGATTCTTTTCCGTTTGGATAAAGATGAAAAAGTTGTGTCTGCAACATGCATTACAGATGTGGAAGAAGAAGTGGAAGAAACAGATGAAACTGTTTCAACACCAGAAACTTCGGAAGCTCCGATTGTTGCTGAAAATGATGTGGTTTTGCAAGAAGCAACTGATGTTGTTTCAGAAGAAACTGAAACAGAAGAATAATCTACTTGATTATTTCTTTAACCGAAAAGCCCCATTTTTTTGGGGCTTTTTTAATGCGTTTTCTGACAGATATTTAATAAATAATGTGTTTTAACGTTTTATGCTTGTACGTTATACGTACAACATACAAGAAGAGTTGAAGAAAGCTGATACAATCTTATTTGGGATAAGGAAGATGGTAAAAAAAAATCCAGGGATAAAATATGAAAAAAACAACCCAAAGCAAAAATTGTTAAGAAAAAAAGGCATCTGATAAAGATGCCTTTTAAAATTATCTTTGCAACGGTTGATTCTTATTTTGTATGTTTTTAAAAGGTATTTTTTGTGTTGCAATTTTATATTTTTCAACTGCTTGGACCACTCGTTTCATTTGTGGTAAAACTTGTGGGCATTGCGCTTCAATCAGGGCTTGAGCAATAGCTAAGGCTTGCAATAAATTCGTGTTGGAACGTTGTTGTTCTTCTTCCTGAGCATTTTCATTGATTAATCGTTGTGCTCTCACAATAGCGCCTTTTTCAGCCATTTCCCGATAAAGAGAAACACTAAATCGAAGGTTTTTCATCGCATCTGTCATGCCGGCGCGATGTTCCAATTGCTTTTTAAAATATTCGGATTGTTCTAATCTTCCTTGCACCCAAGAGCTTGCTAATAATCCGCCACAATAAAAAATATTATCAGCTTTAATTGTGGCTGCAATAGAGCCCGTATGAGCGCCCAAATATGCAAAAACAATGTCAAATGTTTTAAGAGCAGTTGGATCACCTGATTCGGCTAACTTCTCAATATTAAAAGCCGTGACTAAATTGCTTGAATCAGGGGGGATAATACCATCTTTTAAGGCTAAATAAACATTTCGAATCCCGGTTCCTGAAATGATGTGTTCAACCACAATGCCTTTGCCGTTTTTTTCATATCTGTTTTTAAGTGTTTTAATCACTTTATCCCTTAATTCATTGTCGCTATTTTCAAAATCAACATGGGGTAGGGAACTGTGTCCCGATTCTGATGTGTAAATAATTTGGCCGGCTTCATTTGTTTTCATCATTAAACAGGTACCACATCCGGTTCCAAGGCCTAATACGGCCACTTTTGAATCGTTTAAATCAGTTACCTGCGGATGATCAAACAAGGTGCGATATTGATGAGATTCTAACCCTTCAATGGCCCATCCTTGAAGGGCAAAATCATTATCAAGACTCACTTTTTTGAGTTGCGGAAATTTAGACTTTAATTTTGAAATGCTAACGCGCCAAGGCGTATTACTGGTTAAAACTTCTCCATTTGCCTCATCAATATTTCCTGCAGCGCCAATAACGCAAAGCGTTGGTTTTTTGCCTGTTTCTTTTAAATATGTTTCAACAGCTTCTTCAAAAGATTTAAAATTAGCCACGAGATATTTTTTATCAAAATTAGCTGTTTTTTCGTTTTCCGTATAAGTTCCAAAACGCACATTTGTGCCGCCAACATCTGCCAGCAAAACAATTTCTTTTTTCATAAAATTCCCTTTTTATTATTGCTCTTCCTTTATGGATTAGCATAAATTAAAAAGGCTGTCAAATTTTTTTACAAAAAAAGAAAAACAATTCTCAAAGATTAAAATTTCCAACGAATCCAAGTAAATAAAACATTTCCGTTATTTTTTCCGCCGGGAATATAAGTGTTTTCAACAACTAATCTTTTATATTCAAAACCAAAAAGCGGTAAAGGGGCAGGAAATGGAATATAATCATATTCTTCTCTTGCTGTAATGCCTAATATTCCGCCGGCTAAAAGATAAAAATCTTTTTTCTTATTCATTGCCCATCTAGCGGCGAATGAATAGCCTAAAAACGGTTCTGTTTTGTTATGTGAATCTTGGAATTTTAAGATAAAAAGAGAGTGTCTGTTTTCTTTTTTATCAATGTAATCTTTGCTAAATCCGATACCCCATGGGCGCTCATTATAAGAATTAATTTTTTCTTTGTCATAGGTATATCTGTTATGCCAGGTGTTGACAGGAATGATGAGAGAATAATCATCAGATTTCAATATGTTACAAATTGTTTTTTTGATGTTGTTTGAATAAGATGTGGTTTGATTTTCTTCCTTTGAAAAGGCTGTGAAAGGTATGAAAACACATAATAATATAAGAAGTAATTTTTTCATTTTTTTTCTTTCTTTTTTTTATAACTTAATCAGGTGTTAAAAATTTTTTAAGTTATTTTAGTGAGCAAAAAACAGGAACGTGATCAGATGGTTTTTCAAGACCCCGATATTCTTTTAAAATACCGCTGGATTGAATGCGTTTTTCTTTGTCTTTGGGAATAAAAATATGATCTAAAAGCATTCCTAAATTTTTGAACCAGCAACCGCCTTGAAAATCCCAAAAAGAATAGGTGTGTGGTGTTGGATTGAAGAGGCGAATAGTGTTGACAAGGCCTTGTTCTTGTAGCAGAGAAAATTCTTTTCTGACCGGCGGAACCATAAGGGCGTTTTGGCGATAAAGCTCCGGATTATACACATCTGAATCTTTTTCAATCACATTAAAATCACCGCCGATAACAAAAAAAATATTTTTATCAATTAAGGTTTTTAAGTGTTCGTTTAACGCTTTCATCCATTTGATTTTATAAAGCAATCTTTCATTATTGAACGGATCTTTTTCTGGTGGATTTCCGTTAGGAACGTAAACAGAAATAAAATGAATGTTGTTAAACGCGCATTCAATATAACGTGCCTGTTGCGTTTCATCTTCGAGAGTTGGTAAATTTATGTGTTTAACCTCTAATTCTTTTTTTGAAAGGATTGCAACGCCGTTAAAGCCTTTTTCTCCGCGAATATAGGCGTGATACCCCAACGATAAAAACTCATCAAATGGAAAAGTTTCTTCTGTTGCTTTAATTTCCTGTAAAAAAAGAATATCCGGATTTTCTTCAAGGAGTAGTTTTTTTAATAAGGGGAGTCTGGCTCGGGCTGAAGCAACATTCCAAGAAATGATTTGCATTTTAAAATTCCTTTGTGATATATTAAATTTATGAAAAAAATACTTATCTTTTTAGTATGCCTTTTATTTTCAATAAATGCAACAGCCTCTTGTCCAAAACAAAAGGTTTTGATTACTTTTAAATATAAAATCGGAAAGGTTATTTATAATTATTCTTTATCTAGACATGAATTTGCCAAAAAGTCACCGAAATTTAGAAGTAATCCGGATAATTTGCTTGGATTAACTGTTTCGAGATTGGATGTTTCCGGTAGTAGTGAGGGAGCTTCTTTTCGGCATAGGGATAAACATTGTGCCGGAATTTCAAAGGTTAATTTTGAAATCGGATTTGATAAGTTTAATGTTTATGTTGATAAAAAATACCGTCAGGGGACATGTGAACGACGGGTTATAAAAGCGCATGAAGATGAGCATGTGACCATCTATAAAGAAGGGATGTATTTTTTTGCGCCGGATATTAAGAAAGCATTGCGTTTGGCGGTTAAAAATTTAAAGCCGGAAGTTGTTTATTCGCAAGCAGATGTGGATCGTGTTTGCAAAAAACAATTTGAATATGTGATTAAAAAAATGCAACCTCTTTTAACGCATATCAATAAAAAACTTGAAGAAAAACAAGGTCAAATTGATACGCCGGAATCATATGCCCGCGAAAATAAAAAATGCAAAAATTGGTGATTAAAACCAGCGCATTTTTTTTAGGAAAAAGAGTTGGAGAAGGGCGATAATAAATAAGAAAATGGCAATAGTGATAAAGCCTCTCTCATCCTGATTAAATGGAATACCGCCAATATTTGCACCCAAAAGACCGGTCACAAATGTTAATGGCGTGAAGATAACAATGACGATACTCATCAAATACATGGTTTGGTTGAGGTTGACATTTGTTCTGGAATCTAATTCTTCCTGTGTCACGGTTGAGTGGTCACGTGCCGAATTTAAATCTTCCACAGCCTTAGACATATCTAAGTAAATTTCACGTAATTGGTTTGTGTTTTCTTCACTTAGAATAGAATGATCCACATTGCGTAATACTTTTGCCACATCTCTTTGTGGCACAATATAACGACGAAGCCCAACAATTTTATGCCTGAGTTGGCTTAAATTTTCACGAATGGATTTATTCTTAAAACTTTCGGCTTCGATAACTAACTCTTCAAGTTCATCAACTTCATCGGCAATTTTTGCAATAGCAGTTTCAATTTGCTCAGTCAAAATCTTATTGATAGCAATAAAAATATCAGAGGGTGTTTTCGGGCCTTTGCCTTTTTTGAGTTGTGTTCTGATTTTTTTAACAGCAGACATAGAACGGTGAGAAAGGGTTAAAATGCGTTTTTCTTCCACCCATATATGAAGTGCAATCATATCGTCAATATCAGCAGATTTTTGCATATTGACACCTCTCATAACAACTAATATCCCGTTTTTGCGAGGGAAATATCGAGGGGAGGTATCTTCATCAATTAAATTTTCGATAACGCGATCATCAAGACCCATGTCTTTGAGCCATTCTTGGTTTTCTTCATCTTTATAGTCAATATGAATCCATATCGGTTTAGTCGGTTTATTTGGGATTTTTTCCCATGCTAATGGTTTTGATCCACCTTTTCCGTCTAGGGATAAACAAAACTCTGGTGTAATGGCCATGATGAGTCTCCTTTTTTAAGGGATGATTATTCGATGCAACAGTCAACTGCCTTTCTGACAACGCTTTTTAATTTACCCATTAATGTAGTGGGTGCTGCATCAGTTTCGTTTGTTGATTGAACGAGTTCTTTTTTGGGGGCAATTAATTGTTCGGCTTCTTTTTTGACCTCTTCAACGGAATCTTGTTTCCATGTAATTTCTTTAGCGTCAATAATGTTCATATTGAGGCCCCAAAATAAGCAATATAAATCATATGCTTGATTAAACAAGTTATATGCCTCTTTTACATTGCCCATGCTTTGTTGTTTGGTTCCAACTTCCATTAAACGCATAGATGTTGCCAATAAATGCTTTGAAATGCACCATACTTCGCCTTCATAGGAGGGGATAATTTTAAGCATTAAATTTTTGCGCATTTCACGGATATCCGTGATCATGTCATAGAATGAATTTTTTCCCGTTTTTGCCCCCGAAAACATTAAATGTTCTTCAATGGAAATTAAATTCATAATCGCAATGGTCAAGTCTTGATCGGAAGATAAATCTTTGGGATTTTTTTTCTTCATATTGTCAATGCGTTCAACAAATTCTTTTACATTTTCTGCTTTTTTCATCTGATGTCTCCTAATCTTCTAGTACGGATATTTCCGGAATTTGTTTGTTTAAAGTGGGCAATTTTACGGCACAATCACAAAGCGGATAAAAATAAAATACGGTGCTTAAAATACCAGTAAATAAAACAGGAACAACAACTTTTTCAAACGGAAAGTGGGCATGTCCGCCATTTTTTTCTTTCATCCATGCATAAAAATTTATACCGACGATAAAAACAAGAGCGCCTAAAATATTGCTGAGTAAAAAAGAGTCAATATATAAACAACCGATAATCACCGGTTCATAAGGTAAATCTCCTAAATAAAGAAACCCGATAGATCCGACGGATAATGCCATAAGCGAAAAATCCCGTCCTTTAAAATTCCAGTTTTTCTTATTGAAATATCTGATTAAAAAATAACCAAAAATAGCAAGAAGCGCGCCAGACCAAACGCCGATAACGCATTTGTCAAGACCTGATTTTTCAGCAAGATAAAGTGAGGCTCCGACTGTGACCATACAAACAGGACAAGCTGGACCGGCAAAGGCTTTCAATGAAGCAAGAAAGCTAAGACATAATGCACAGATTTTTATCATAATAACTCCAATATTTTTTGTTTTGATTTTTTATATTATATATTTTTTTTATTTGCAAGAGATAAAATCTTTTTGGGTTTAATTGTTTAAATTAAATTTATATTTGACAGATTTTAAATTTAAGTGTAATTTAAATAAAAAAGAGGTTGAAATGGTTAAAAAAATATCTGATGCTGAAAAAATAGAAGAGATAATGCAAAATGAATCTCGCTTCATTGTTTCAAAAAATGTGAAATTTTATCGAAAAAAACGCGGGATGACGCAAGCTCAGTTGGCTTCAAAAATTGGAAAAACCGTTGAAATGGTTTGTCAAATTGAAAATAATGTTGCTGGAACGAAATTGGCAACATTGGATGCTATTGCAAATGTATTAGATATTGAAACATATATGCTTTTTTTAGCAAAAGATCGGCCAAGTCTTGAAAATATTTCACCTGAGATTTTGGAGCTTATTTTTGATTTAGAAGAAGAAACACCAGAGTTTATATCGGCTTTAAGAGAGTTTATTCGTCAATGTCGAAAAAAATAAATTGAAAAAAAATAAATCAAATGCTATTTTAAAGATGACTTTGAAGGAGCGTTTGGTTATGTCTAACAAAGTGATATTGAATCATGCCGCCGCTTTGGGCGGTTTTTTTCTTTTGGCAAATGGAGTGTCCGGAATTGTTCAAAATAAAGAATATTCCGTTCCTAAAATATTGATTTCTGTTGCGGCGCTTTCCTATGCTGGATACAAAAACTTTCAATCAGACCATCAAAAGATGAAAAATCGATTAGATAGATTGTTTTCATCTAAAACGATTTTAACAAAAGGACATCTTTTGTTTTGGGATTCAAAATCTAAAGTAAAAGGATTTGGGTCATTAAAGCAAATTTTTTGGACTGAGGTTTTGGTGGATCAAGAGGCGTTTAAACGGTGTGTTCCAAACAATATAAAAATTATTTGGGAAGATCTTCTTTGTTGCGCTGTTAAAGAAAATCTGGTAGAGGGGAAAACAATCAAGGAAGCTGTTTTGAGTGGGATTTCGAAAACGGTTTTACGGTATGTCCCTGATTTTTTTGATCATGAAAGCGTTCGGTTTTATGCGATGAATGGTCGTTTGAGTGAAGTGTTTTCTTTAAAGTTTTGCCATGATTTGTGTCAGGAAGTTTATGCCTGTCAATCAGATGAGGCTGTTTTGGATGTGTTGCAGTCGCAATTTCAAAATAAGAACTCTCTTTTTTATAACTGTTGTCAATCGGATGAAAATGTGACTTCTTCCTTTTTGAATAGGCAGTTTTATGACAGCGGAAATGAACGCGCGCTTAAAGTTTGCGATATTGCAACCGGTGTTTCAATGATTGGATGTGGAGCAGGGGCATTTTTTTTATCGCCGTTTGATGTTTTTATTCCAAGTGCGGCTTTGGCGGCTGGTATATCGTTATGGTATAGCGCTTCTCGTTCTCATTTGAATAAACAAATTTCAAGATTTGAAACGAAGAGTTTTGAGCTTTCTGAAATTGAATTGAAAAAACCGCCGGTTAGTGAAAATGATAAATATGTGATTTGGTATCAGCATGTTAAAAAATTAACTAAAATGGAAAAAGCTAAATTAACATATCAAACGGCATTAGTGCTTGAAACGTTGTTAAAATCTGTCCCGAAAGAAATGAGTTGTCGCAAAGCTGGTGATTTTTTGTTTGTAGAAGGAATTTTGAAAAATAAAAAATATTATCCGATTTATAACAGACTGTTAAATGGTGCAACGCTTGAAAAGGTGGCGGTAGATTTTGGTTTAAAAGATGTTTATCAAATGCTTATGTTTCATTGCTTGATGAATGAAGTTAAAAAGGCAAATCATAAAGAGGTGTGTTCTTTTCTTTTTGAATATCAGTCTAAATTACTTGATTTGAAAGAAAAGGAACAAATGGCACGTCGAAAAATAACAAAAAGGGCGTATGATAATTTAAAAACGATTGAAAAGTTGTATCAAAAAGGTGATTTAACGACAAAAGAGCGTAGTATTTATGTAAAACGCGTTCTTGAAATGGATGAAACGGGTGTTTTTATGCATGTGCCTGTTCAAACAAAATTACCTTCATCCGTTATGAAGGTTTTAAAAGAAGATCGTGCCCGAAAATGATTTAAAATCTTTTGTTTTGAGTTGTGTGATTTTGAGTCAATTTTTTGTCAATAAAAATTTGGGTTAATTCTTTCTTTTTATATGAAAAAATTAAAAAAAAGACTTGACTTTATTTGAAAAATATGGTTTAATATCAAGACCTAAAGCTAAAGGTGGCTTTGTCAAAATAAGATGTTTGTCACCCGCTTTCTTTGGGTTTTGCTAATAAAAACAAAGGGTTACCTTTAAGTTGATTGGCAATTTTTGAGTGCTTTTATTTGCTCGAAAGGGGTCGATAAAAGTTTGGTATAATAGGTAGAATAAAAGGAATAATTTTAATGCCTACAATTAATCAGTTAATCCGTAAGTCACGGAAATCAAAAACGGCAAGAAATAAAGTGCCGGCTTTGCAAGCATGTCCTCAAAAAAGAGGTGTTTGCACACGTGTTTATACAACAACGCCGAAAAAACCGAACTCCGCTTTGCGTAAAGTTGCTCGTGTTCGTTTGACAAACGGCTTTGAAGTTACATGCTATATCCCAGGTGAGGGACATAACCTTCAAGAACACTCTGTTGTGATGATCAGAGGCGGTCGTGTAAAGGACTTGCCTGGTGTTCGTTACCACATTATTCGCGGTACACTTGATACACAAGGTGTTGCCAAACGTAAACAAGCTCGTTCGCTTTACGGCGCTAAACGGCCTAAGTAATTAAGGAGAAGGAAATATGTCTCGTAGACATGCTGCGGTTAAACGCGAAGTGACACCTGATGCAAAGTATCATAACACAGTTGTTACAAAATTTATGAATAGTTTAATGTACGACGGTCAAAAAAGTAAAGCTGAAGAAATTTTATACGGTGCAATTAATGAACTTGAAAATAAATTGCATAAATCCGGTTTGGAAGTTTTCACAGAAGCTTTAAATAATGTAAAACCGTTGCTCGAAGTTCGTTCACGCCGCGTTGGTGGTGCAACATACCAAGTTCCTGTTGAAGTTCGTCCGGACCGTCAACAAGCTTTGGCTATTCGTTGGATCATTGGTGCTGCCCGCAATCGTTCTGAAAAAACAATGGTAGAACGTTTGTTCGGTGAATTGCAAGATGCATATAATAATCGTGGTGCTGCAATTCGTAAACGTGAAGATACACATCGTATGGCTGACGCTAACAAAGCTTTTGCTCACTTTAAATGGTAGGGGGAAATCATGGCTCGTACAACACCGATTGAAAGATATAGAAATATTGGTATTATGGCTCACATTGATGCCGGTAAAACAACAACAACAGAACGTATTTTGTTTTACACTGGTAAATCACATAAAATCGGCGAAGTTCATGATGGCGCTGCTACAATGGACTGGATGGAACAAGAACAAGAACGCGGTATTACGATTACATCAGCTGCTACAACAGCTTTCTGGAAAGATCACCGCATTAATGTTATTGACACGCCGGGCCACGTTGACTTTACAGTAGAAGTTGAACGTTGTTTGCGTGTTCTTGATGGTGCTATCACGGTTTTTGACGGCGTTGCCGGTGTTGAACCTCAATCAGAAACAGTTTGGCGTCAAGCTGATAAATACGGGGTTCCTCGTATTTGTTTTGCTAACAAAATGGACCGTATCGGTGCCAACTTTGAACGTTGTGTTGATATGATCAAAACACGTTTGGGTGCTCGCCCGATGGTTATGGCTCTTCCGATTGGCGCTGAATCAGAATTTAAAGGTATTGTTGATATTTTAATGCAAAAAGCCATCATCTGGAAATCAGAAGATTTGGGTGCAACATTTGAATATCAAGAAATTCCAGCTGATTTGCAAGAAAAAGCAACAAAATACTATCAAGAGCTCGTTGAAATGGCTGTCGAAATGGATGATGAAGCCATGGAAAAATACTTGGAAGGTATTGAACCTGATATGGAAACATTGAAAAAATGTATCCGTAAAGGAACAATTTCTCAATCATTTATTCCGGTATTTTGTGGTTCTGCATTTAAAAACAAAGGTATTCAAACATTGTTAGATGCCGTTGTTGATTATTTGCCATCTCCAATTGATATTCCACAAGCAAAAGGCGTTATCGCTGGTTCAGAAGCTGAATATGTTTGTGCTTCTGTCGATGATAAACCATTTGCTGGTTTGGCATTTAAAATTATGACAGACCCGTTTGTTGGTTCTTTAACATTCTTGCGCGTTTATCAAGGTACTTTAACAAGTGGTAGTTATGTAACAAACACTGTTAAAGATAAAAAAGAACGCATTGGTCGTATGCTTTTAATGCATGCTAACCACCGTGAAGAAATTAAAGAAGCCACAGCTGGTGATATCGTGGCCTTAGTTGGTTTGAAAGATACAACAACAGGTGATTCATTGTGCGGTGACGGTTTAAAAGTCATTTTGGAAAAAATGGACTTCCCAGATCCGGTTATTGAAATTGCTGTTGAACCAAAAACAAAAGCCGACGTTGAAAAAATGGCTTTGGCTTTGAACCGTTTGGCAATGGAAGACCCATCTTTCCGTGTGACAAGTAACACAGAAACAGGTCAAACCGTTATTAAGGGTATGGGCGAATTACACTTGGAAATTATTGTTGATCGTTTGAAACGTGAATTTAAAGTGGAAGCCAATGTTGGTGCTCCGCAAGTTGCTTACCGTGAAACAATTTCCAAAGAATTTGATGAAGATTACACACACAAAAAACAATCTGGTGGTTCAGGTCAATTTGCACGTGTTCGTATCAAATTCTCTCCGTTGGAACCGGGTTCAGGCTTTGTCTTTGAAAATACGGTTGTTGGCGGTGCTGTTCCAAAAGAATATATCCCAGGTGTTGAAAAAGGTTTGCGTGCCTCACTTGAAACAGGTGTATTGGCAGGCTTCCCTTGCACAGACTTTAAAGCAAACCTCTATGATGGTGCTTACCATGATGTTGACTCCAGCACAATGGCCTT
>JAGCKR010000016.1 GCA_017647405.1 Alphaproteobacteria bacterium | reverse complement strand
TACGCTTTAAGAGCCGGAATATGCCGACTTAATGCTTTTGAAAGCTCTTCATCTGTCGGCAAGGAAACGCCTGTTGCTTCGTTATTAATGCCTTGAGAGGAAAGTGTTGCGCCAAAAGCTGGTTTTGAACCAAAAAGAGAATTAAACCAACTTTCATCTGTTGAAGATGAAGGCTCACATTGTGAAGAGTTAAAACTGTTGCCTGATAATTCACTCATTGAGCTTGTTGCGTCATCTGATAAAGACTCATACGGCGTTTCTCTTGCTTTTAAGGTGGCGGCCATTCGTTCAGTTAATGTGCCTCCACCCGTTCCAAGAGCGTTTGGATAAGAAAAATTGTTTGCGCTTGATCCAAAAGTATTTTGCGATAATCCGCCAGTTAAACTTGTGTTTGCGGGCGTTCTAACTGAAGAGAGCCCAAAGCTTTGAGGGGTTTCTAAAACCATTGAATTATAACTTGATGTTGGATAACTTGTTGATTCTTCAAGAAAGTTATTTGAACTATCATCAAGTAAACTTTGGTAGCCAACTGGCGTGTCAAAAAGACTACCTGTTAATTGAGGCTCTTCAACAAGGGCTTGAGCAGATGGCACTTGATAGCCATTTAATCTAAACTCCTCAGGGTCAACATCATCTGGCACATCAATTATTTGAGCGTCACTTGCCGTTGAAAAAGGGTCATCTGGCCACTTCATAAAATAATGTTTTGTTTCCCATGGCTTTGGGTTTTCTCTTGTAAAAGCATGTTCACCGTTCATTGCCTTTTCCATGGCAATTCTTAAAGGGGATTTGTAATCCATTTTTAATTCCTTTCAGTTAAGCATTAAAAAAACTCTGAAAAAAAACTTTCAGAGCTTAAAAAAAATTTATAAAACTTCGATTTTATCTTACTTTACCCACTAAAATAAAAAAACACAACAGATAAAAAATGACAATTGTGACAAAATGATGGCATTAAATAATATCAACAAGTTATCAAACATTCTTAAAGTATTACTTAAACGCGAAGGAAGAGAGAGAGCCATTTAGAGAGAGAAAGGATTTTGCGAATAATAATTATAGAGAGGTGGGTTGGGGTATTCAAAAGATAAAAAAAATCCCCGTGTGGACGGGGATTTTTTTAGATAACAAGAAAATTATTCTTGAGTTTCTTTATCTTCAGCAATACGAGCAGCTTTACCGAAGAGTTTACGCAAGTAATAAAGTTTTGAACGACGAACTTTACCACGGCGGACAACTTCGATTGAAGCAACGTTTGGTGAATAAATTGGGAAAATTCTTTCAACGCCTTCGCCGAATGAAATTTTGCGAACAACGATTGTTGAATTTAAACCATCGTTATGACGAGCGATACAAACGCCTTCGTAAGCTTGCAAACGTTCGCGGCCTTTATCTTCAACGATTTTATACATAACTTTAACAGTATCACCTGCTTTGAATGCTGGAATGTTTTTTCCTAATTTGGCAATCTGTTCATTTTCTAATTCTTTAATTAAGTTCATTTTAGATTCCTTTCTTAATTTTTATTCTGATTCAGGTATTTTGCCCACAAGTCTGGTCTTCTTTCTTTTGTGATTTGTTTAGATTGCTCTAAGCGCCATTCATTGATTTTTTGATGATGCCCAGAAAGCAAAATTTCGGGAACTTTCATGCCTTCAAAATCTTGAGGTTTTGTGTAATGCGGATATTCAAGTAATCC
>JAGCKR010000015.1 GCA_017647405.1 Alphaproteobacteria bacterium | reverse complement strand
TTTTGACAATTCGCGTTGGTGTTTAGCACATGTTGCAGAAACACGAGCCGGAACAACTTTACCACGTTCTGAAATATGGCGGCTTAATTGTTTGATGTCTTTATAGTCAATTTTAGGTGCATTTTCACCACAGAACGGACAAGACTTTTTATGATGGAAGAAAGAACCTTTGATATCAGCCATTACATATCTCCTTCTGAAATTTCAACATCGTATTTTTCTTCAGCTTTGAATTTTCTGGATTTGGCTTCCATCATAACTGATGGGCCTTCTTCCAATTCTTCAACTTTGATTGTCAAATAACGAATAACGTTTTCATCCAAGCGCATCAAACGTTCCATTTCGATAATAGCATCAGCCGGAGCGTCGATGTTCATCAATGTGTAATAACCTTTACGGTTCTTTTGAATTTTATAAGCTAAATTGCGTAAACCCCAATTTTCGCGTTTTGAAACTTTACCACCCATTGATTCAACAACTGAAGCATATTTGTCTGTTAATTCAGCCACTTTTGCCGGTGTTAAATCCTGTCTGGCAATGAATACATTTTCATAAAAAGGCATTTAAATTTCTCCTTTTGGTTTTTCTCGTTTCGGTTAAAACAAACTATTCCACATGAATAATTTGCCTGAAACATAGCCCCTGTCCGATATTATCAAGAGCAAGGATAATCGGAAAGCTTTGTAATTTTACAAAATTTTTTTCAAAAAATCAAGTCTTTTTTTCTTTTTTGTTAATAAAAACAAATTCATATAATCTTTAATCTTTTTTCAAAACCGGCAAAAGCTTTTTCACAACCAAATTAGCAATTTCATTTTGCTCATTTTTTTTGTTATATTCTTGTCTGACAGCGAAAAAAAATGAAAAAATTAAATAAATCCAAAATAAAGTAATCCCAAGTTCAATTAAACCGGAAAAAAGAGAAATCATTTTTTCAAGAGAATAAATTTTTGCTTCCGCCAACGCTCCCGAAGAAGCCGTTCCAATATAATCAGCTATTTTTTTAACGGATAATGAAAGTTCCTCCCCGCTTTTTTGAAATTGCTCCCATATCAAAGAAACCTTGTCTTTTTCATGTGACACATCAAAATATTGAGCTAAAATACCTTTCATATTCACTTTAAAATAAAATAATAAGGCACTAATAAGTGAAAATTTTATAAGTGGAAACCAAAGAGCGCTAAAAAAACGCAACACTTTATCTTTAAATGATTCTTCTTCATCAAATAACACGTCTTGCATTCATCCTCCATTAAAAAAAGCTATAAGGATTAATATCAATTCTTAAACTCACATTAGATGGAATAATCACTTTATTCATCCAACATGTCAAAATATTTTGCATTTTAACATCTTTTTGCGCTTTGATAAGCAATCTATATCTAAACTTGCCTCGCAACAAAGCAATCGGTGCTGGTGTTGGTCCCAACACATCAAATCCTTCTAAAAAAGGTGCCGATGCAACAATTTTTTTTGCAGTATCTACAACTGATTGCTCGTTTTTTCCACTCAAAATCATCGCCGCCAATTGCCCGAACGGAGGCATTTGCAACATCTCTCTGGTCATAATTTCTTGTTCCATAAATGTTTGACGATCATTATTTTGAAGCGATTGGATTACCAAATTTTCAGGCACATATGTTTGCAACACGGCCGTTCCTTTTTTTTGCTCACGCCCCGCTCTTCCCGTTACCTGATGAAGTAATTGAAAAGTGCGCTCACCAGCTCTTAAATCTCCACCAGAAAGCCCCATATCAGCATCAATCACGCCCACCAAAGTCAAGTTTGAAAAGTGATGACCTTTTGCTAAAATTTGCGTACCGATTAATATATCAATTTCATTATTTTTAATTTTTTCAAGCAACACAGAAAATTCCTTCGGGTTGTTTAAGGTATCCGAAGTCACCATGCATAATTTAGCTGTCGGGAATAACGAAGCAGCTTCTTCATGAATACGTTCCACCCCCGGACCACAAGCTACAAGTGTTTCTGCTTGACCACAGGTTGGGCATTCTTTTGGAATGCGTCTGATATATCCACAGTGATGACATTGAAGAATATTTCTTTTTTTGTGTTCAACTAAAAACGCAGCGCAATGCGGACATTTTATCCGTTCACCACAACTTCTGCATAACATCAGCGGCGCATATCCGCGTCTGTTTAAAAATAAAAGAGTCTGTTCTTTTTTTTGAAGATTTTCTTCAATCAATTTTTGCAATTCGGGAGAAATAAATCGAACAGGACCTTTTTCTTTTTGACGCATATCAACTAATCTAATATCCGGCAAAACTGCCCCCGAAAAACGCTCTAATAATTCAATATGATAATATTTGCCTTGAAGAACATTACAATATGTTTCAATACTTGGAGTTGCTGACGCCAAAACAATCGGACAATTTGCAATTTTTGCCCGCACAACAGCCATATCTCTCGCCTGATAAAGAACCCCGTCTTCTTGCTTAAAAGATTGATCATGTTCTTCATCCACAATGATTAAATCTAATTTTTCATAAGGCAAAAACAAAGCCGAGCGAGCCCCAACAATCACCTTTGCTTCGCCTTTTAAAATTGCTTGCCAAGTATCTCTTCGTTGTTTTTGAGTCACACCGGAATGCCATAAAGCCGGTTTTGTTCCAAAACGTTTTTCAAACCGCTCCAACCACGCCGTTGTTAAAGTGATTTCCGGCAACAAAACAAGCGTTTGTCCTCCTTGCTCAATTGCTTTGGCAATCGCTTCAAAATAAACTTCTGTTTTCCCTGACCCTGTTACCCCATCAAGCAAAGAAACGGAAAAACCATTTGAAATTTGATCACTGATTTGCTCAACAGCAGCCAACTGACTATCCGAAAATGAAAGCGTTTTATATTTTGGATTCGGCACATTAAAAGCAAGAGGCTTTTTGCTTTCCTTATCAAATTCTGTTAAAAGCGCCATTTTTAAAACAGCCCCAAGCGGAGCCAACGTATACGCACTCACCCAATTAACAAATGAAATTGTTTCAAGTGGCAGGGACTGATAAGGAAGCACCTCAAATATCTCTTTAATTTTACTTTTATCAAGATGCGTATTTGGCGCCCTATCCCACACAACACCCATCATTTTTTTCCGACCAAACGGCGCCAAAACAAATGTGCCGGGAGAAAGCTCTTCACTACACATATAATCATAGCACCCTAATGGGGTTGGAAAGAGAACAGATATCTGTTGCATTTTTTTTGAAACCTTATATACTTTTCTTTAAGAATTTTTCTCAAGGGTCAGGATACATAAAAATATGGAAGAATACAAGCCACTTTCTTATACAACAAGTAAAAACCTCAAAAAAGTTATTATGGACTGGCAACGTCATTTATTATCCGAACGGCGTCTGGCAGATAAAACTGGGGAATCATATTTAAGAGATCTCAAAGAATTTTTTCATTTTTTTACAGAATATACCGAAAAAGTTGCCGATATTCCTGATTTAAAAAACATGTCGATAACAGATTTCAGAGCCTTTTTAGTTTGGCGAACAGATCATAGCATTTCAAGATCCAGCATTGCCCGAGGCATGTCAACTTTAAGAAATTTCTTTAAATTTTGCTCTCGAGAAGGTCTTTTTGAAAACACAGCCATTATGTCAATTCACACGGGACGAAAACCAAAAATTTTGCCAAAACCACTCACTGTTGATGATGCTTTTTTATTTCTCAAAGCCGTTAAAGATGTGGCAAAAGATTCGTTTCAGGAAAAAAGAGATACAGCTCTTTATATGCTTCTTTATGGATGTGGTCTGCGCATTAATGAAGCTTTGCAGCTAAACCGCATGGATGTTCCACTTGATAAAGATGCCTTTGTGATTTTAGGAAAAGGCAATAAGGAACGCCTTATTCCTTTATTACCAATGGTTAAAAATGCCATTGCTGAGTATTTGGAATTACTCCCTTCAAAAAATCCGAATATTCCTCTTTTTATCGGGGCCAGAGGCGAACGCTTAAATGCCGGCGTTGTTCAACGCAATGTTCGGTTTATCAGAAAATATTTAGGTCTTGCCGATTCGGTTACACCGCATGCATTAAGACACAGTTTTGCCACACATCTTTTACAAGGAGGCGGAGATTTAAGAACAGTTCAAGAATTACTTGGCCACGCCTCATTAGCTGCCACGCAACTATATACTGAAATTGATAAGTCATATATGATGAATGTTTATAATAAGGCACATCCAAGAGCCCGTTTAAAAAAATAAAAAAGCCTTAAATGATTTATTGACGTTGTTTAAGGTTTATGTTAAAGTGTCAAAAAAAAGGTAAAATAAGGAGACTTCAAATGAACAAAACTTTAGAAAATTCTCTCGACATTGAAACAAGAAATCAAGCAAGAGCAGAACTGGCTTTTGGCATGGTTGCCGATGCTTATCCAATTGTTGCAGAACAATATAATTTAGCCGGCACTGCTCATTTTGGTGGCGCTTATTTGCATGGAGAACCCTCTAGAAACATCCAAACGCAACACACGCATTTTCAATCAATGTCAAATGACGGGGGCAGATAATTTTTCATGACAAGTTTATATCAAAATGACTTTTCTATTGAAAAGGAAGATGCTTACGTTATTTTTCCAACAAGGGAAGATGAAATTGTTTTTGCTATTTCGGTCAAAGAGGAAGATCCTATCAAACCCAAAATTCTTTATGACGGAAAAGAACATGCCTTGCTTTATCGTT
Source organism: Alphaproteobacteria bacterium (assembly GCA_017647405.1). Taxonomy (GTDB): domain Bacteria; phylum Pseudomonadota; class Alphaproteobacteria; order CAAHEQ01; family UBA3637; genus RGIG4140. The sequence goes on along the minus strand of JAGCKR010000015.1, from coordinate 1,357 downwards.
CAGAAACAGATATCGTGATTTTAGATTATCTTCCAGATAACATTAGAGAGCGTCTTCAAAACGTTGATGAAGCATATATCGTTGAAATCGATTATCGCGTTAAGAAGATGAAATATAATTACGATGCATTTATTGAACTGGTAGATGAATACCCGTTTGATGTTTCAAAATATATTTATTAAAAAAGGCGGTTTAAAACCGCCTTTTCTTTTTGTTTATTCCTCCTTAAAATTTCCATTCTAAGCGAAGCATACCAGAATGATCCAAGTATTCTTTACGATAGTTGCCGTTATATTCAAGCTTCAAGGTGGCGTTTTTGCCTAAATCCATCCCGAACCCGGCAACAACCGTTGTGCTCAGTCTATCAAGCGCTTTGCCTTTGATGGTATAGGTTGCGCCATTTGCCAACGTGTTGACGGATGACACATCATCGGTGATCACATCATATCCAACCATCACTCCGGCTAACGGACGAATCCATCCTAAATCAGCGCCAACTTTGAACCCTGCCATTGTGGTCACAAAGTCAGAGTTCGTTGCCTCAACCGTTGTTCCCAAAGAATCTTGATATCCTTCTTGTCTAGCATTCAAATAGCGAACACCAACTTCCGGCGTTAAGATAACCTTGCCTTTCTTGATGTTATATCCTGTTGTGATCTGAGCTCCAACGGAATCTACATCATAGTTCGCTGTGCCTGTTGATGAGAGGATATGTTTTTCTTCATCATATTGGCTTCTAGAATATGTAACCACACCGCTGACCCACCAGTTGTTTGGTTGATATTGCGCTGAGATAAACCCTGTGTTGGTTTTAACTTCTGTGCGACGCAATGGTTCTTTGGCAGTTGTGTCAATGCCGGCATACCCGACCCCAACTGTCAAGTCTTCCGTTACGGCTGATTGAACACCCAAGACGGCGCCTTTACTGCGCATGCGGAAGCCATCTCCCGTGAGTGAGTTCACCCGATCATATAAGCCTTTTACATAAACACTTGCTCTGGCCGGTTCTTCTCCGCCAGCATGTCCAAACACCGGTGCTGCTGTGTTCATCAACATTTGAGAGATAACATTATGTAATTGCGTGAACCCTGCCGTTGCTTGTGATTGATAAAGTGAAGTGCTTCTGCCACTTAAAGCCTTTAATGATTCTTTAGCTTTTTCTTGTTTGCTTTCATCTTCTGATTGCAAGGCTTCAAGAACTTCCTCTTGCACAATTGTAAATGCCTTATTAGGTGCCGAACGCATCATCATGGCAGATAAAGCCTTTCCTTCATTTTTGCCAACACTTAATGAAGAGCTTAATTCTTCTGACGTTTTTTTGCCAATTTCAAAAGAGCCGTCTTCAAGGTCTTTGATG
>JAGCKR010000014.1 GCA_017647405.1 Alphaproteobacteria bacterium | reverse complement strand
AAGCAAGCATTTTGTTCACATTAAAGTGCGTTCCCACAATGCGCATGAAATCAACATAGTTAAAGCTGTTAATCCATTCAGAGTTATCCAAAATCAATGCGGCATTTTCCCCTTCAGTGTTAATGAAACGAGCTGCCAAACGCTTTACCTCTGCCACGTTATGGGCAACATCTTCTTTTGTGAGCATTTTACGCATATCAGATTTGCCCGTTGGATCGCCAACCAAAGCCGTTGCCCCACCAACAACAAGAATACCCCTATGCCCTTTGCGTTGCAAGTGACGGAACATCATCAATGCAAAGAAATGACCGATATGCAAGCTATCTGCCGTTGGGTCAATACCTAAATAAAAAGTGATCTTTTTATCAGAATTTAAGATGGCTTTGATTTCATCTTCATGCGTTGATTGATAGACATAACCACGTTCTTTTAAGTATTCAAAAAAATTATCAGTCATTTTTCATCCTTTTTTGTTAAATAAATTCTTGATAAGTTTAATCAAGAGTATCAAAAAAATCAACTCTTTTTTAAAAAAGAAGAAAAAAATACTTGAAAAAGAGCAAAACTTGAAGTAAAAATAAGTTCACTGGGTTAAAAAAGCAAAAATAAAAATGCCGGAGTATAGCGCAGCCTGGTAGCGCACTCGTCTGGGGGGCGAGTGGTCGTGGGTTCAAATCCCGCTACTCCGACCAGCCATAAAAGAACCGCCTTTTGGCGGTTTTTTTTATGGCTAGACGGGTAGCGGGGTTTGATACCCACAGGTCACGAGCAAGAGTGGGCGTTGGGTTCAGCCGAAGTGAAACGAAGGCAATGTCGAGCCTTTGGCGAGACAGCCCTTCAGGGTGAGGCTGAAAGCCGAATAAATCCCAGCACGAAGACCAATAGGAAAACCGCCTTTTATGGCGGTTTTTTCTATTGGGGGAATAGCGAGATTGAAGTCCACAGGTCACGAGCCAGAGTGGGAGTGGGTTCAAGGTTGAAGATGGTGGCTTTATGCCGTCAGATTCAACCTGACGCCGTCAGGCGGTCCCGAACAACAGTGAGGGATGAAATGTGCGCCAGCCATTTCACAAATCCCGCTACTTTCATTACACCCTCCTCCGACCAATAGGAAAACTTACCTTTTGGCGGTTTTTTCTATTGGTGGAATAACGAGATTAGACCCACAGGTCACGAGCCAGAGTGGGAGTGGGTTCAGCCGAAGTGAAACGAAGGCAATGTCGAGCCTTTGGCGAGACAGCCCTTCAGGGTGAGGCTGAAAGCCGAATAAATCCCAGCACGAAGACCAATAGGAAAACTGATCAGAAAAAAATGATTAATTTTAAATATATTTTATTAAATATCAATATATTATTAAATATTCTTAAAGCATTACTTTAACGCAAAATAAGAGGATATATCAAAAAAGAGCCTTATTTATCCTAAAAAAAAGAGATCTTAATCTATAAAGAATATCTTTCCTTATAAAAAAGAGATCTCCTAAAAAAAGAAGATATCTTGCCTTATAAAAAGAGAGGAGTATCATAAAAAAAAGGGAGCTTATTTTATAAAAGGAGATGTTCCTTCAAAAAGATTTATCCTGAAAAACACTCTCTTATAAAAAGAGAGGATGCCACTAAAAAAATCTATCCTAAAAAAAACGCTATCTTATATAAAGAGGGAGGCTTTTTCAAGACTCCCTTTTCTTTTTTTCGACTTAAAAATTATATTTTAAGTTAAGTGATCCTGTATGGTCTTGATAATCTTTTTTAAAGCGAGCATCATAGTCTAATGACACTTCCATATTTGAATAAACAAGACCAAGCTTTATACCGCCTTCAAAGCCAACGCGATCTAAGCCTTCATTTTGAACAACATAAGAAGCACCGTTTCCAAAGCTGACCACCGAAGAAGCATCAGACTCGATTACATCATAAGTTGCATGAGCTTTAATCATTGAATTGATAACAAAGTTATCATAGACAAAATCTTTTTGATATTTTGCCCCAACAACAGCCGTTAAGATATCATCCTTACCCGTTTTAACTTTCTGAATGCCATCCTGATAGTTTTCTTGGTCAACAATCAGATACCTCAGGCCTGCTTGTGGGGTCCAACCATTTTCAAAATCATACCCTGTCATCAAGCTTGCCATATATGTATCTACTGTGTAGGAAGATCGAAGTAACATATTTAAAGGATACTTGTCTTCCGTATAATCTGTTTTTCCATAAGAAGCCATCCAATCAACTGACCAACGGTTTGGTTGATATTTTCCATAGAGAAAGAAAGTGTTTCCATCTGCTTCAATATCTCTTGCACCTGCATCAACCTTTGTGTTCGTATGGGCATAACCGATACCAATTGTTGTTTTTTCACTTGGTTGAGCATCAAGGCCAAAGATAAGGGCTTTTGTATTTGAGCTAAAACCTTCTGAAGAGGAAGAAGATTCTTTTGCATGGTTATAAAGCGCTTTGATCCACAAGGAACTGTTTTTAAAAACATCTCCCCCTGATCTGCCAATTGAATCCACGCGTGATGTTGCAACATTTGTTAACAAAGTGTTTAAACTTGTTGCAAGTTGCATTACAACCGAAGAATTTGTTGGAGCTAAATCATGCAACGCTTTTTTAGTTTTATCAAAAGAATTCGTTTGAAGCATTTGGCTGATTTGAGAGGCAATTTCTTGCTCTTTTTGTGTTCCAACATCCTTTAAAGATTGAAGAGCCATAACCATATCAGCGCTTTGAGAGTCCATTTTTGAAACAAGAATTGATTGAACGTCTTCATCTGACCTTTTCAAAACACTGATAGTTCCCTTATCCGTTAAAGATAAATCATAAAAAATATTTTCGTTAATTGAAACATTTTGAACACCCGTTAACCAAGCTGTGATAAACTCATATTCTTTAGATTGAGCCTCTTGTTCAATCACAAGATTGAGTTTATTTTCTCCTTTAAACTCAATAGTATCTGCTTCAATATGCGTTTTATCAATTTCAGCCGTCAATAAAGCACCCGTTTCAAAGATAATGGTTCCTGTTCCCGAAATACCGCCATCTAAAGTGATATTACCCGAAAAAGAGATTGTTCCCTCATTATGGATATCGTTCAAATTGTCACCTGCTTTATTGTTTTTAAAAACATTTGTTCCTGAAAAAGAAAGAGAACCACTATTATAAATCGCCCCACCTTTTGCTTCACCGTTAGAAGAAGCTGAATTACCAATAAATTCAGAATCCATAATATTTTCAATAGTGCCATTATTATAAATAGCGCCACCAAATGCCGTTGCCATATCACTTGAACCAATAGCTTTGTTATCGGTAAAAGATCCTGTTAAATAACCAATAATTTCTGATTGTTCACCCAAATAAATGGCCCCTCCTTCGGCAGATAACCCTGCTTTAACATAGTTTTTATCAAAATCTGCCTGAACATTTTTCATATAAACTTTTACTAAATTATTCTTTAAATCCCCCTCTTGAGCAATAGCACCTCCTTGTGCATTTTCCATTTCTGAAATAGCATAGTTTTCGCTAAATATTGTATTGGAAATTTCATCAATCACACCATTCGTATAAATCGCCCCACCTTGAACAAATTTGCCTGAAGATATAACATGATTTTTGCTAAAGAAATTATTTTGAATAGCACCAATTCGGGGCGCTCTTCCTGGGTTTGCCGAATCACTATATTGTGTAATGGCTGCCCCTCTAGCATAACCAGAGTGAACTTGAATACTATTATCAATAAATTGAAGATTTTTTAACAACCCAATAGTTCCCATTTCTGCATCTACCTCTCTTATTTGATAGGTACCTGCAATTTGATATATTGCCCCTCCTTGGGCATTAACCCCTTCAGTAGTTATTTCAATAAAGTTACCTTTAAAAAGAGAATCTGAAATTTCATTAATAATATGATAATTACTAACACCCACACCAGCTGCTCCCGTATTTGTTTTGGTTCCAGTGCGTCTTATTCCGTTTTCAATAAATTTTGAATTGGTAATTTTATTAATCGTTGCAATGCGATTATTCTCAATTACAGCACCATGCATTCCACCCGAGGTATTATTTGTTGACATGATATTATTAGAAAAAACAACATTATTAATTAATCCAATATAGGATGGGTTTTTCTGAAAATCAGCCATGTTTAAAATAATAGATCCATGTGGTGCATTACTGAGAGTTTCACCTGTATTATTTGAAAATACACCATTTTCAATTGTATGGATAATCCCTTTGTTAGATAAAAGCCCTCCCCACATAACACCTTGGACGGTTATATTATTATTATCAAAAACAAAATCACTCATCCTATCAATAACGCCTAATTTCCATGCGCCATCAACTTTAGCATATGCATTATAGAGCATTGGTGTCTCTTTTGGTAAATTTTGAGCATCATTATTTTTAAAAATAATCTTTTCAAGAGTAAGTGTTCCTGCATTTTGAAGAATCAATTGACTGTTCGTCCAAGCACTTTCTCCCTCCGTTCCAATATTTTTTAAAATAACTTGCTGTTCGCCCCCAATAGTTAACATTTTTGATGTGTCATAATTTAAATCAAGCCCATTGCCTTTCATATCCAAAACAACATTTGCTGTTGTATTTGAAGCCAGTTCATTTAAAAGCGCATCATAGCTTAAAACAGACAAAGATTCATTAGCAAAAACTTCTGTTGTTAAACATGTTGATAATAATAATACATAATATAGTTTTTTCATACAAACTCCCAATTTTTTTAAAAAAACCACCAATTTTTCAACTGGTGGTCGGGAAGTTCGTAAATCATATCACACTAATAATGACCCTTTAATCTTTCAAGCCTATTAAAAAAATAAGCTTTTGGACATACACTAAAGGCTCCCCGACCATACATGTATGAATCGGGGATATATCTGTAATTGGATAAATATATCCAACAACATAACGATGTTATACCCTAACACCGAGTGTGATTACAGCCTACGACAGCCGAGCACCAATTGATGCCTAAAAGTAGGAAAAACCTACTTTATGTAAAAAGTGATAACATAAAAAATAAAACTTGTAAAGCGATAAAAAACAGAAAAAAAATTGATAACTATACTTGACTTTAAAATAACAATCTGATATTTTTCAAAAACTTTTTTAAAGTAAAGGAAAATCAAGGAGGAAAACATGCAAGAAAAAATACTTGCAGGGATTGATTTTGGCACATCAAATTCCCTGATTGCAATTGCAACATCTGAAGAAAAAATTAACCCCGTTCAACTTTATCAAGAAAAAGCCGTTATTCCCACAACACTTTTTTTTGGCGAAAAGGAAAGCTTTTATGGATCGCCGGCTATTGACCTTTATTTAAGTGGCGAAACGGGACGGTTTATGCGTGGCATCAAAAGTTTATTGGGATCCGAAACCGAACGCGAAGGCACAAGGGTTTTTAACCGCTTTTATTCATTTTCAAAAATCATTAAAGAATTTCTTTATCACCTAAAAAAAGATGCTGAAATAAAAATCAACGCATCCATTGAAGATGTTGTTTTAGGGCGCCCTGTTCATTTTCATGAAAATCAAAAAGAAGATATTGCTGCCGAAAGGTGCCTTGAAAAAATTGCCAAAGAACTGGGATTTAAAAATATTTCATTTCAATATGAACCATTGGCAGCGGCACTGCATTACGAACAAACCATTGAAAAAGAAGAATTAACACTTGTGGCTGATTTAGGTGGCGGTACCTCTGACTTTTCAGTTATCCGATTAGCACCTAACCGCGCATTAAAAGATGATCGCACCAGTGATATTTTATCAAACGATAGTGTGCATACAGCCGGAATGGATTTAGATCGCGATACGGCTTATTTAATTGCCATGCCTTATTTTGGCAAAAATGGGCTTCGCAAAAACACTCTTCCCATCCCCTACTCTTACTTTAACGACGTTTGCGAGTGGCATTTGATTCAAAAACTTTACACGCCAACGCATGAATTAAACACCGAACGAATGCTTCAAGAAGTTCAAAATCCAGAGCTTTTTATCAGATATGTGGAAATGATAACAAAACAGTTGGGGCACTATATGCTTTTTGAAACAGAACGCGCTAAAATTGATTTATCTTCAAAAGATGAAACAAGAATGAACTTAAATGAAATTGAAAAAGGCTTTTTTATCCCTATTTCAAAAGAAGACTTTTTAAGCGCCACCCATAAAGCTTGCCATCAAATTATTCATAAAGCACAGGAAACCATTGATGAAGCAGGCATCACCGGCGATCAAATCCAAAATATTATCTTCACGGGCGGAACCAGTTTAGTGCCCTCTATTTCAAAGGGTATCAGAGCGCTTTGCCCCGTAGCTGAGGTGAAAAACATCAGCACCTATGCCGCTGTTGGCTCCGGATTGGCTTTGGAAGCTTGGCGAAGATATGGCGCATAAAAAATAAGTGTCAGATTTTAACACTTGACCTTTTGCTTTTTTTTAAGATAATAAAAAAAGAGTTCGTTCAAAAATATTCAAGGAGACGTTAATGCAATATACAATTCTTTATGATCAAGTGGCAGAACTTTTAATTGATAAAGTGAATCAACTGATCAAACAAGGATGGGAACCTTTGGGAGGACTTTGCGCAACCCAAAACGCCGGCAAAGAAATTTTTTGTCAGGCAATGATTAAAAAAGAGGGTTAACCCTCTTTTTTTTATATCCTTCAACAAATTTTTGAAAAATGAGTCTTCATACAGTGTTTTTTATATATCGAAGATCTTTTTTTTAAGAACAAAGTGGGATTAATGGGGCGTTATCATCATATTCAAGCACAACATTAAATCGTTACTTCAATTTCTTAATCACCCGCGCCGGCACGCCAACTGCCAATGAGTATGGCTCAATGCTTTTGGTGACCACACTGCCGGCACCAATCACCGAATTGCGCCCGATTTTAACACCGCCTAAAATCGTGACATTCGCACCGATAAAAACATTATCTTCAATTTCAATATCCGAAACGCTGATCAACCCTTTATTGCGAAGAGCCACATCCAACGGATGATCCGCCGTATATATCCCCACATAAGGCCCCACAATCACATGCGATCCGATTTTGACCCGACCGCCATCACCAATGGAAAGATGGTGATTAAAATAACAATCAGCACCGATCGTTGTGAAAATCCCATAATCAACATTAAGCGGAAAATCAAACCAGGTGTTTTGACCAAGCTTTTTAAAAACCTTTGGCAAAAGCGTTTCATGAATTTCTTCACGTCTTGACGGTGCAGCCTTATTAATTTGATAAATAAGCCCGGCACACTTTTCTTTTAAAAAAACTAAATCATCTTCATTAGCTTTGATAAGCGTATCGGTTTTTATTTGCATTTTTTCTCCTTAAAACATAAAAAAGGCACTTCAAAAAAGCACCTTTTCATATTATTCCTTAATCCGACCTGCCCGTTGAAAATAGTAAACCGATTCTTTCCATTCATATAACGGCATTTTGGGCTTAGTCTGATTGGCATTCAAAACTTTTCCTTTCAGACGAAGACGCTCATTCATATTTGAATTACTGATATCACACGCAACATATTCCGCTGTATTTTTATCACCATCTGTATCAATATAATAATAGACCTTATCAAACCCATCACGAGGAGGGGCAGCACCCAATTCAAGATTAGCATGAATTAACTGGCCTTCTTGATTTAATTCTTCCGCTGAAAACTCTGCCGGTCTTTTTTTTATCTTGCATCCAGATAATGAAACAGCAATAACACTGCATAAAAACAACATCTCTTTTTTCACTTTGATACTCCTTTTTGAAAAAATTGATGCGATTAATATATCATAAAAAAAGCTTTTTTACAACAAGCAATTTAAAAGCCCCCATATAAGGAGGCCTCAATTTCTTTTTAATCTTTAATATGTTCCGCTTTTGGAAGAGATTGAAAATCAAGCAATTGCCCGCGCCACTTTGAAATTGGCATTTTTGTTTGCTTTGGCATAATTCTTTCAACCAAATCCGGTTGATTATCAACATATTTAAAACCCATATATTCCGCTGTTATATCATTTTTATCCGTATTAATATAAAAATAGGCTTTATTCCCATCCCGATCCGGCAAATCAACAAGCATAAGCTCGCCTGTTTTGTTGAGCTCCGAAGGGGTTAAAACTTGTTTTTTTTGCGCACAGGCATCTAAAAAAAGCATGGACAAGGCACTAAGTGCCATCAATTTATTTTGCATTTAAAACTCCATTTGCAAAGAAAATTTTATGTAAAAAAATATTAAATATGAATCAATCTGTTACTGAATAATCCCCAAAAGACGGCATTGTTCCATCACAACATCATTCCTGTTCTTTTGGATTTTTTCAATCCGAAGCGCGCGTTCACACTCCCATTCATCCACCGGATATCTTTTATTCCAAACAGATAAAAGCTTGCGCATTTTATCACTGATTTTAAAGGTGGGATATTTTGATTCAATATAAAAATATGTTCGAGCAATACTTCCCTTGGAATATTCGGCCGGCTCGACCGTTCGATCAACAATTTTAACCGGACATGACCCAAACGTATTTTCAACAGAAGGATGCATTTCCGTAAAATTAAAATTGGAACGCATGGCATTCACAGACCCAATGGCCGGCACAAGATTATACATATCCGAAACCATATATTGAAAATCTTCATTCACCTTTTCAGCGCATTTTCTGCCCTTAAAAGGCTTGCCTTTCGCATCAACACAATCGGCATGACCTTCGCGCCATTCAGGGAACCCTCTGCCAAAGTTTTCCGCCGGAACAATATGCTCCCATTCAATTTTTTGACTGCGCTTGGCAAATTTCGGACTTTCAAACCCTTCCGGATGAATAACAGATCCATCCTTTTTATATGAGGCATTGCAATAAAAAGTTACCTGATGATCGGCATAAACTTTTTTAAGTTGACGCTTAGCTTCAGCAAAACTGTTAATTGTTTTATTGCCACTGGCATACGCCATATCCTGAGCACTTAAAACCAATAATAATGCCACTAAAATCCCACTTAATGCGCGCATATATCTCCCCTTTCTTCTTTTTTCTTCTTTTGTTATAACCGATTTTAAATTTTTTTTCAAGACCTATCTGTTTTTAAATTATATATCATTAATATCAATATATTATAATGTATTCTTAAAGCTTTGCTTGAAATAAAATTCAGCAGATATAAACAAAAAAAGTGATCACTCTTGTGCAAACGCCAGTGTCGCAAAATGTGAGGCAAATTTATCACTTTTCGTGATGAGTTTGGTTGGGCGTGGCGGTACTGTGGTGGGCGCTAGAAGAGTGAGGTAGGTGGTGATTTTTAGGTATTTTTAAAGCGGAATTTGAGCCAAAAATCACCACAAAAAACGGTTTTAAACCCGAAAGAAGAGAGAGATACCATAGAGAAAGGAGAATAAGCCGTAATGTGAAAAAATAAGAACTCTTAAAAGTCAAAAAAACAAATGCGAAGAATGAGAAACACATGAAGAGTTTTCTATAATAATTCTAGTGGGGTCGCTCCGCCCGTTATAGTGAATTTTCCGCGCGCCTCAATGTTCTGTGATGAGTTTGGTGGAGGTCACTCTGATTTGTATGATAATTTTGTTCGGGTCACTCCGTCCTCTGTAATGAGTTTGGTGGGGTGCCTCGTTGCCTTGTGATGCGTGAAAAAAGGCTCAGAAGCGAATAGATAAGAGGCGATTCATCGACTGCGGTGTGCGGATAAAAGGAGCCCTAAGCTCCAAGGCACATAAAGAAGATGTAATCGCCCTTAGATATCGCTTATCAGTCTTTTT
>JAGCKR010000013.1 GCA_017647405.1 Alphaproteobacteria bacterium | reverse complement strand
TTTTTTAATTTCTTCTTTGCTTTCAAGTTGCAATCTTCCCATGGGATCATATTTTTTATTCACGGACGTTAAATCAGCAAAAAGCATTTCATCTGCTGGCAATAAAACATCCAAGTCTTGCGATAAAAAGGAAAGGATATGATCCCACATTTCGGCCCGTTTGTTCACATATCTATCCCCACTCATGGCTTTGCCCCCGAAAAATACCCCCTTAATCAAAGGCGCAAAGCCACGATCGGTTAAAATATCATAAACCCCTGCTCCATTGGCGCCAATATCCATAAAAAGCTTTTTGGGATGAAAATCTTCTAAATATCTTGAAGCAATATCAGCCAATTGAACGGTATCTTTTTTCTTAAAAATTTCAAAACGTTCCACAACGCGCCCTCTTCGAAAGCAAAAAACGGATTCATCATCACCAAACCTTGCAATATCAAGACCAATCACCAAAGGCGAATATGTTTCAAAGAATTGAGCGCTCTGAGCTTTCCGAACCAAAACGGGTGGAATCAATTTAGATGAAACTTCGCTCACAGGCTCGCCCAACCAAATATGCGCATAATCTTCTGGCGCTGTTTTTTTGGTTTTATAGGCCAATTCAATCATTTCTTTTGGGCAAAAAGGATTATCATAAAAGTTCACTTTTTTAACAAATGTGTTGTCATCAGGATTTGCCCCCAAAGCCACCCAAACAGGATCATTTTCAAGTTCACGATTCATGCTAATCCAAATTTCAGAGTTTGGTTTTCTAATCGTTGGAAGCAAAATATCAAAACTTTTTTTGCTGATGGTTTGCGCTTCTTCAATCCAAGCAATATCCGCCCCTTCTAATGATTTGATTTTTTGAGGGTCTTGATCGCGAAGGCCTTTAAAAACAAAAACGCTTCCTGTGATTTGATTTTCAATTCTTGTTTCAAAAACTTTATAATCTTGAAACCCATAATGTAAAATCCTATCTTCCAAAAGTTTTTTAACAGAATCTTTAATCGAACTTTGAATTTCGCGCAAACAAACAATAAAAAGCTTTTCTTGACGCGCCTTTAAAAGCAAACTATCGGCAAAGGCATAACTTTTGCCCCCGCTTCTGCCTCCATAATAAAGTTTAACGCGTTTTTTTATTGTGAGCAATTCTTTGAAAACCGCAGGAATATTCACTTCAATCATTTTTTCTTTTTTTTCTTTCATAAAAACTCTCCTTTAAAAATCCGACTTGTCAGATTGCTCTGATTCAATAAACGAAACCAAAGCTTTTGGGGTTAAAACCGTTGCAATTGTTTTGGCATCATCTTTTTTTTCTTGATAAAGATGAAACAACTTTCCCTTAAGTTCTTCGGCTCTTAAAGCGGCCGTAAAATCAGGTTTAGGCGTTTGATCTAAAGCCATTTCTTGAATCTTTGAAAGCATTAAAAAACTTGATTGTTTGGAATAATTCATTTTGAAAATCCTTTCCTTGTTTTGTTGATGAAAATAAAAAATTCCCTTACCTAAAAAAGGGATGAAGAATAGATTTTTCTTGACGAATGAGATAAATTTTTGTATATTCTTTCATTATTTAATTGAAAGGAATTTTCTCATGTCAATCAGAAGTCGTTTTGCACCTAGCCCAACTGGATATATGCATATTGGGAACTTAAGAACCGCTCTTTATGAATATCTTATCGCCAAAAATGCTGGCGGATCTTTCATTTTAAGAATTGAAGATACCGATCAAGAACGCTTTGTTGAAGGCGCTGTTGATGTTGTTTAT
>JAGCKR010000012.1 GCA_017647405.1 Alphaproteobacteria bacterium | reverse complement strand
AGTCGAAAAATTTTCAAAAAAAATAAATGATTTTTTGATATTTTCTTTTTATCTATTGATTTTAAAGGATTATTTTTTATAAAAATTTTGCATAAAAATCGGTAAAAACAGCATTTTTTATGTTTTTCTCCTTCAAATCTCGGCAAAAAATAGCCTAAAAAAAGGCGTCATTTTTTTGCCGTCATCTGGCAAATCTAACGACCCTTAGATTTCCGACTTTAATAAATAAAATAAGTAATTGAAATTTAAATAATTATGAATAAAAAAATCCCCGCTCTGATTGAACGGGGAGGAAGTGCATTAAATTTATTATAACTCAGCAAAAACAGGGCCTGTTTTGCAAAGTTTTGAAAAAATTGGTTGTCTTAAATTCAATTTTTCAATAATTTCAGATGGTTTTAAATCAACAGAAATATTTTCAAGTTTAAAAATGCCGTCTTTAACGGTTTTCACTAAAGCGCTTGGTAATTCTGCTTTTCCAATGCAAGAAGAAAGATAAACAAAACATTCATCATTATCTTTCAAATACTCTTTTGCCAATTTTCTGGCATATAAGTTAAGCGTTAAGTCAGCTTTGCTTGGATCTTTTGTCCATGGACTTCCACCACCAATGGCACATGAAGTGGAATAAAAATCGCAAGCAAGTTTCCTTCCTGTGATACCGCAATCGGCAATAGAGGAGTGGTATGTGTAGGCACCTGTTCCATTAATAATGAGTTGTTTCGGTGTTTGCCCCAATGTTTTGATAACAAAGTCAGTTAAATCTTCTTTTTCAATCATTGGAATGGCAACGATAGCTGTTAAAATTGTTCCATCTTCATCTAAAGTGATTTGAGTTTTAATATCCAATCCCAAGTGTTTGCTTTCTTTTGCTTTTTGATAAAGAGCATTGTTGAGTTTTCGAGCCAAAACCAAGTCTTGTGGCATCAAATCATCGCCTTGAGCGGCATATCCAACAAAAACACCTTGATCGCCCCAGCCATCTTGAGAAACGCCTTGCAAAATTTCACTGGATTGAATGCCAATCAAATCAATCACTCGTAATTTATTGATATCAATGGCTTTTTCTTTCCAGATGGAAGCATATTCCTCATCATAACCAATTTCACGAAGAGCTTGTTTGACCGTTTCGCTGATATCATCAATTTTAATATATCCGTTGACTTCGCCTCCTAAAATAACAGTGTTATCTTTAATCATCACTTCAACGGCATATTTCAGAGTTGGGTCTTGTTGAATAAGGGTATCTAGTAAATAAGAACTGATAAAATCGGCAACTTTATCCGGATGACCGATTGAAACATATTCTGCAGTTTTAAGCATAAAAAAATCCTTTTTATTTATTGTTAACAAAACAATAGATTAAAAGGAAAGGAATTATATATCGAAATTTAAACGATTATACATTCGTTTCTCCTTTTAGTCCATTTTACCTTAAACCTTCTTACCTTGGACAAGTAGAGATAAATCCGATAAGAAGCAAAATCATTATACAAAAGTTAAAAATAAAATGCAATGGTTTTTATGGTTCCTGTTGAGTTTTTTTGCCTTTTCAAAAATAAAAAAGTCGGATATACTGATAATATAAAGGGAAAAGGAGATTTTTAGATGAGTTGGGATTTTAGTGGTGATGGACCAAATCAACAATTTGGAAAGCGGCCCAGAAATGGGGGGGAGTGGCATTATGGCCGAGATTATGGAACAAAGGGAAAAGAAGATGTTCCATTGGGTGTGCCCAAATATTGTGATGGTTGGATTTGCCATGTTTTGGAAAATAATAAAATTGATGGCCTTGGTAATCAAGTTGTTTTGATTCATCCTGATGGAACTGAAATGGTTCGTTTTGGGCATATTGAAACGGGAACGATGAACCATTTAAAAACCGGTCAAATTATGAATTATGGTGATTGGATTGGGAATATTGGTGGTGTTGGATATACGGAGCATTCTTTTCAACCGCATATTCATGTGGAACATGGAATAAATCCAAGTTATGAGCTTGTTCAAACAAAGCATAATAATAAATATTATCGGCATTATCAGTGGGTTTGTGGAGAGCAAATGATTACTGATTATCGTGATCCAAATGAAAAGGCTTTGCCATTTTCTGAGCTTGAAGAGTTAACGGATATGGCTTTTAAATCAAGAGAGGCCATTTTAAATGGACGGGGACGAAAGGTTCAAATGTCCGGCGTTATGCCGGTTGATTTAGTGAAAAAAGATAGGGAAGAGAGTTCTTTTTCTGCGTGGTTTCGCTCTACTTGGATTGGAAGTTTATTTTATTCAGATGATAAAGATGAAGAGGAAAATGATTATCCATCGCAACAAGAAAGAACAGGTCCGATTATTCATCGAAAGCCTCCGGTATCGACAGAACAATCCGCTTCTTCTGTGAATGAAGGAATGATTGATGTTTTAAGTCGAAGTGGACAAATTTCGGTTGAGACGCAACAATCATTGGTAGAAAATCAAAATCATTCAGCTCGAAAAACTAGAAGTTAATTTTTTTTCTTTTTCTTAAAATTGCTTTTTTCCAATGCCCAGAATAAAAATAGAGTAGTGCAAAGGTGATTTGGCTATAAATAGTCAGAGGTGAAGAAAAACCAACGGCAATGATGTTTGTTGCTGTTAATAAGACGGGGATACGTATGCATAAATTTGCAAAGGAATTGTTAATCATGGTAAATGTTGTAGCGCCACAACCATTTAAAAAGGCGTTGACACTAAAAACAATGGTAATCATTAACACGCTGGAACTATAGGAATATAAATAAAGAGAACCGGCATTTATAATCTCTTGATTGTTTGATGTTAACCCCATCACGAAATTTGGAAAAAAGGCTACCAAAATAAAGTTTGGAATGGCAAAAATCAAAGAAAGCAATAGGCCGGTATACATTACTTTTTTTGCTCTTTTAATGCGACCGGCACCAACATTTTGCGCTACCATGGCGGAAATAGCTGAACCAATGGCAAGGGAGGGTAAAAAAGTTAGGCCATCAATTTTTTCAGCAATGCCTGAAGCTGCTGAAACAATAAGTCCTAATTTATTTAGCTGAATCATTCCGATGAGAAATGACAGCATTAAAAATGTATCTTGAAGCGAAAGCGGAATACCAACTTTGAAAAGTAACCAAGCTTTATCTTTTTTAAAGGCTTTGTGCGAAAATTTTAATTGAAAGGAAAACTTTTTGGCTTTTAAATAAATCAATGCAATAAAAAAGCTAAAGCCTTGTGCTAATACGGTTGCCAGTGCAGCACCCCCTGCGCCCATTTTAAGTTGGGCGATAAAAATAACATCAAGTATCACATTAAGAATGCTTGATATTAATATGAAATAGAATGGATTTTTTGAATCTCCAAGTCCTCTTAAAATAGCGCAGATGCCATTATATCCAAAAATGAACAAAATACCTATGGCGCTGATTAAAATATAATCTTTGGCTGGTTTAAAAGCTTCAACAGGAACCTGTAAAATGTTTGTTAATTGATGAATGAAAAGACAGGTGAAAAGACTTAAGGCGAGAGAAACATAGAAAAATAACACAAACATGGTTGAAATCACTTCCTGAACCGATTTGTGATCTTTTGCACCAAAGAATTGTCCGATTAAAATGGTTCCCCCCATGGTGAGACCGGAAGCCAAAAATATTAAAATCCAAACAATTTGAGCGCCATTTGTAACGCCGGATAAGTCAGCTGCTGAGGCAAAATAGGAGATAATCAGCATGTCTGCCAAACCATATCCGGCTTGCAACAGACTTGATAATAAAAATGGAATGGCAAAGAAAATAAGTGTTTTTAAAATGTTACCATGCGTTAAAAGTTTTGTGTTTTGAGTTGTCATTTTCTCTCCTTTTAAGATGGGAAGTATATCGTTTTTTTAGTTTAAAAGCAATAGAACAAGCTTGCTTTTTTCAGCCTTTTTTTGTATAGTTCTATTCATGATTGAACTAAAAGAGATAACCCTTCAAATCGGGAATAAGGAATTATTAAATAACACGTCGTTATTTATAGGTGATAAACAAAAAATTGGTATTGTCGGTCCAAACGGATGCGGTAAGTCAACCTTATTTAAGGTGTTTATGGGGCAGTTGGATGTTTTGGGCGATGTGATTATCCCCATGAGTGAGAGGATTGCTTTTGTTGAGCAAACGATTGAAGATACTTCTTTAACAGTAATGGAGTATGTTTTAAAAAAAGATAAATATTTGCTTCAAGCTAAAGAAAAGTATGAAAAAGCCTCAGATGCCGAGAAAGCTGAGTTTTATGAAGAGGTTAAACGTCTTGGTGGTGAAACGGCTTCTTCAAAAATTGCTGAAATTTTAGCAGGTCTTGGATTTAAAAATGAAGATTTAGATAGACCGGTTTCTTCTTTTTCAGGTGGATGGCAAATGCGGCTTAACTTGGCAGGGGCGCTTTTTCAACCCTCAAGCATTTTGCTTTTGGATGAACCGACGAATCATTTAGATTTAGAAAGTGTTATTTGGCTTCAAAACCATTTAAAGAAATATAATGGGACGTTACTGCTTATCAGTCATGATAAAACAATTTTAAATGAAATTTGCTCTTCGATTGTGGTGTTTAAAAATAAAAAGCTTGAGTTTTATAGCGGTAATTATGATACATATTTGGTTACCAAGGCTTTGCAAGAGAAGGTTTTAATTAGGCAGGCGGAAAAAGAAAAGGAAAAAAGGGAGCATCTTGAAAGTTTTATTAATCGTTTTAGGTATAAAGCCAGTAAAGCCAAACAAGCCCAAAGTCGGATTAAAATATTGGAAAAAATGAAGGAAACGCCACAGGTTTTTCCTGATAAAGAAGAAAGATTTCAATTTTTAGAGCCGATTGAGGCTTTGCCGCCTTTAATAACGGGTGATGATCTTTCGGTGGGATATGGTGAAAAAACGGTTTTACGAAAACTTTCTTTTTCTATTCAAGAAACGGCAAGAATTGCACTTTTAGGCCAAAACGGAAATGGTAAGTCAACTTTTGCGAAGTTGCTAACGGGTATTTTAGCGCCTCAACAAGGAAGCATGCATTTATCGCCTAAATTAAAAGTCGGTTATTTTGCGCAACATCAAGAAGAAGCTTTACCGTTGAATGAAACACCTGTTTCTTATTTTGAAACATTGATGAAAGGGAAAACGGAAACTCAAATCAGAACACATTTATCTCAATTTGGTCTTCAAGGAGAAAAAGCTTTAACGGAAATTAAAAAGCTTTCTGGAGGAGAGAAGGCGCGTCTTTTATTTGCAAAAATTTCATTGGATAGACCCAATCTGTTAATTTTGGATGAGCCAACAAATCATTTGGATATTAAGGGAAGGGAAGCATTGGCGGTGGCGTTAAATGAATACCAGGGGGCTGTTATTTTAATTACGCATGATTTTAGCTTGATTGAAGAAGTTGCCGAAGAGCTTTGGTTAGTTAAAAGTGAAAGATGTTTACCATTTGAGGGGGATTTATCTGATTATAAAGAAGTTCTTCTTGAAAAACCGGTTGATAAAGTAAAGCAAAAGGAACTTGAAAAGAAAAAGGAAGAAAAGGTTCTTCAAAAGCAAAATCAAGCGGAAAAAAGAAGGTTAAAAGTTGAATTTTTGGCTCTTGAGCGAAAAATGAAAGAGTTAACAAGTGAAAAGGAAAATATTGAGAAACGATTTGAAGGAACTCTTTCAGGAGATGATATTTTAAAAATCACTCAACAGATAAATTTGATTCAAAAAGAAATTGACGAAACAGAAGAAAAATGGTTTATTTTGTATGAACAACTTGCAGAATAGGGGGCAATATGGATTTCTTTTCTTTTTTTAAAAAACAAGTAAAGCCTTTTGATGAAGGATTTTTGGATGTTGGTGATGGACACGAAATCCATTACATGCAATTTGGAACTAAAAAAGGCATTCCCGTTTTGTTATTTCATGGTGGCCCTGGTGGTCAAGCTAAATCGGCCCCAGCTGCTTATAATTTAAAAAAGTATCGGGTGGTTATATTTTCGCAACGAGGATGCGGCAAATCCAGATTTAAAAAATTATTGGAAGAAAACACAACATTGAACTCTGTTAAAGATGCTTTTTTGTTGCTTCGCCATTTGAAGATTAATTCAAGGGTCGTTGTTGGTGGTGGGTCATTTGGATCAACGTTGGCTCTTTTATTTGCTCTTGAATATCCGCAAAAAGTGAGATGTTTGTTATTAAATGCGATTTTTCTGGGACGCAAAAAAGATATTGATTTTCCTTATAATGAAATGTTTTTGTTTTATCCAGAAGCAAAGGCTGAGTTTGAGCGTTTAGCAGGGAATAAGAGTATTGAAGCCTTTTTTAAGGAAAAGATTTTTTCCGAAAAATATAAAGATATTCAGTTAGCGCTTCAATATTATGGTTCATATGAAAATCAACTGGGAAAAATGCAGTTAGATTTTAAAACAAAACCGGCTATAACGGATCAAAAGATTAACAGTTTAAAGATATTTTTAACATATATTCAAAATAATTTGTTTATTAAAGAGGATTTTATTTTGAAAAATATTGATAAAATTAATGATATTCCAACTTTAATTATTCATAATCGTTTTGATTTTTGTTGCCCTGTTGATCAAGCTTGGTTATTGCATAAAAAGATGCGACGTTCAAAATTGGTGATTAATGAAGATTATAACCACTATGGTCCGGGATTGAACAAACGTCTTAAAAAAGAGATAGAGCCGTTTTTAAAGAAAATTTTATAATCTGTCCTTAAAAAAGAGATTGATGAGGTTTTCGAGGAAACATTTACCGACGATACTTTTAACCATAAGCAAAAATCCAATGGTTAATGGAACGAGGTAAAATGTTTTTGAAATGAATAAAGAGAGTAGGGTTCCAATAAAAATTAAGACGCCAGATGTGAATTCAAGTTTTCTGCGAAGACTCCAAGAGGGGTGTTCAATCAGGCGAATGCCTTGCTCTTTTGCTTTTAAAATGCCACCTTCAATGGTCTTGACGTTAAAAAATCCTTCTTTCTTAAATTTTTCGGCAACTCGTGTGGCTCTGTGTCCGCTTCTACAAAGAATATGAAGAGGCGTTTTTTCACTTAAATGATAGTTTTTAATAAAGTCTTTTATATTAAGTTCATCCATTGGTATGTGCCAATGAGGTCTGTTTAAGGATTGTTCGTTATGCTCTTGATTTGTGCGAACATCTAAAATCAAATCATCATCGGTTAAATTTTTTGGCTCGATTGTTTGAATAGATTCTTCTGTCATAAAAACCTCCTATCCCTTATATAGGAAAGGAAATTGGGTTGAGTCAAGTGTTTATAATTTTATTTTAATGTGTTAACCCAGAATCGTTTTTCAGTTTCGCCATCAATAATGGTGTCTGTATCTTGGTGGCCACCCATTTCATTCATTAAACGGGAAATAACCTTATAAGAGGGCGTGTTGGCTTCTCGGCAAGTGATTAGGGCTTCTTTAATCTCAAAATGCTCATACATATATTGTAATAACATTTTTCCAATAGTGTTCATTAATCCTTTCCCACGATAACTTGGTACCATTTCATAGGCGAGGTGCCCGCCTTGCACATTTCTTAAGTAATCGTTAAGAGTAGGACGAATATCTGCAATGGCTATAATTTTATCGTCTTTAACAATCCAAAGATTAAAACTTGGAACGTGTCCTTCCGGCAAATTAATGCCTTTTCTTGATTCTTCGCATTTTTTTAAATACATTTCAAGATCATTTTTTTCATAAGCTTCAACGATTTTATCCATGTGATTAATATCAAATGAAGTGGGATTTTCTTTAAATTCTTTTGCAATGTTGAAAAGCTCTTTTTTATGTTTTTTATCTGGAAAAACTATTTTATAATTAGACATTTAATCCTCCTTTTTAAGTCTTCTCTTTAAAAATATCAAAAATTAAATTGAATAACAAGTAAAAATAAAAAAAAGAAGAGATTTTATTGACATTTTTAGTAATTTATGATAAATAAACAGATTATTTTTATGAAAGGTGAAACAAAATGACTTTACAAAAAACCAGAGAACAAAATTACCCTGAATGGTATCAAAATGTGATTGCTGCTGCCGATATGGCTGAAAATTCTTCATCTCCGGGGTGTATGGTCATTAAGCCGTGGGGATATGGAATTTGGGAAAGAATGCAACGCGTTCTTGATGATATGATTAAAGAAACGGGGCATGATAATTGTTATTTCCCTTTGTTTATTCCGCTTTCATATTTTCAAAAAGAGGCTGAACATGTTGAAGGTTTTGCCAAGGAAATGGCTGTTGTAACACATTCAAGATTAAAGTCTGTTGATGGGAAATTAGTTCCTGAAGGTCAGTTGGAAGAGCCATTAATCGTTCGTCCAACATCAGAAACAATTATTGCAGATGCTTTTTCAAAATGGGTCAGATCCTATCGCGATTTGCCGGTGAAAATTAACCAATGGGCAAATGTTGTTCGTTGGGAAATGCGCCCGCGCTTATTTATCAGAACGCGTGAATTTTTGTGGCAAGAGGGGCATACGGCTCATGCAACATATGAAGAAGCTGAAAAAGAAGCTCAAACAATGTTACAAGTTTACTCCGATTTTGCAAGGGAAGCCTTAGCTATTCCGTTTATCACGGGTAAAAAACCGGAATATGACAAATTCCCTGGTGCTGTTGATACATATTGTATTGAAGCGATGATGCAAGATGGTAAAGCGCTTCAAGCCGGAACAAGCCACTTCTTGGGTCAAAATTTTGCAAAATCAGCAGATATTAAATTCCAATCATCAAATGGTACGCAAGAATATGCCTATACAACATCTTGGGGTGTGACAACAAGGTTAATTGGGGCATTAATAATGACTCATGGTGATGATGAAGGGATGGTTGTTCCGCCGGTGGTTGCGCCACATCAAATTGTGATTGTTCCATTATTGAAGGATAAGTCTAAAATTGATGAGGTGATGGCTTATGCGAAAAAATTAAAAGATGCCTTATCACCGCTTTCTTTCAAAGGGGAACGTATTCGCGTTAAATTGGATGACAGACAAAAAGAATCTGTTGATAAAATGTGGGAATGGACCAGAAAGGGAACTCCATTGGTTATTGAAGTTGGTCCACGCGATATGGAAAAAAATGCTTTAATGGTGCGTGATAGAACAAAGATTAACCAAAAAGAATGGAAAGAGATTGTTTCTGTTGATGAGTTTGTGAACAGTGTTGCTGATCGTTTGGCAAATATTCAAAATTATTTATTGGAACAAGCTCAAAATCGTTTGAACAGCAATGTTAAAACAGATATCACAACGCCGGAAGAATTTGAAAAATATTTTTCAAATCCAAATGTTTGGGTTGAAGGTGAAAAGCAATCTGTCACATTTGTTAGAGGTAAGTGGTGCGGTGATGCCGAAACGGAAAGCAAGCTTAAAGAAATGAAAATCAGTATTCGTTGTTTGCCGTTTGATCAATCAGGCACAGAGGGTATTTGTTTGTTAACGGGTAAACCGGCAACATTGGATGTGATTTATGCTCGTTCCTATTAAAATGAGTCACATTAAATAAGATAAATAAAAAGAGATCGCGTTGGCGGTCTCTTTTTATATTGGAGTGAGATAGTAAATTAATCTTGAGCGGTAGGGCGGAAAGAAGGTTTTTTCTTCCAAGTTTGGTTGCGTCCTAAAAAGGCAATTTTTCCACGAACGATAAGGTCGCTGCCTTCTTTCCAAATTTCGCAACCATAAGTTTTTCCAGATTGCGGATCTAAAATTTTTCCGCCAGTATATTTATTGCCATTTTTTTTCAAATCCCAAATGATTTGCAATCCCATGATTTTAGGGGCGCCTTCAATTTTGGCAGTTGCTTCTTTATTTCCAAAAATATCAACAACTTTACCACAGATTTTACCATTGTCTTCATAAATGTGAACAATGCTTTTTTCTTTGCCGGTTTTATCATCAATAGTTGTCCAAAAGCCCGTAACTTCAGCTTTTATGGGTAAAATGAAAAAAAACGAAAATAAAAAAATAAATAAGTGTGTCATATTGTTCTCCTTTTTATTTTTTATATTTTATAATAAAAAACGATTTTGGGTGTGACACTTTTTTTAAACTTTTAAACGAAAGAAGGGCTTTTTTTATTTGGTTTTGAATCTTATTTAATATGTATAAGAGGAGAAAACATGCGCTTAATTTATTGTTTATTGATTTGTTTAAGTATTATTGGCTGTTCGGCAGCGCGTCAACAGTTTAATAAGCAAAGTTTATTGCATTTAAAAGGTGAACCGGCCCAAAAAGTTATTGATTTATTGGGGCCACCCAATATTCAGGTTCAAGAGGGGAGCGTCACTAAGCTTATTTATCAAACAAATTATAAAACCTATACGCCACCAACAAGTGAAATTTATTTAAGTGGTGGTAATTATCAGCAAGGGCAGTATTTAAAAAGTAGCTGTATTTTAACGTTTATTATTGAGGAAAAACGGGTGACGGATGTATTTGATGTGGGGAATTGTTTATAGTTTTTTTAATCGTAAAATTTAGTTGACAAAACATCATCCTTTTGATAAGTTCGGCATACATTTTTTTTATGACGAGAAACAAAAGGATTTAAAATGACTAAAAGAATACCTGTCCCATTGAATGAGGGAATGAAAGAACCATTAAAATTGCAAGATATTCAAGCTCTTATTTTGAAAATGACAATTTTGGATGGCGTTGGCAAGTCTTTAAAAGAGAAGGATGGATTAAAAATTATTGTTCATCATGATGAAATTGAAAAGGAAGACCGTTCAGGTATTGTTTGGAAAGAAAAAGATACTCTTTTTTATCATGCTCAAAAGCAAGATACATCTGTTAAAGTTGATTCAAATGTATTGGATGCGTTTGCCGAAGTTATTTCACCTATTCCAAATTTAGTTGAAAAGGATGAAAATTTTGGGGTTTCTAAAATAATTGTAAAAACAAAAAATTATGAACTTCGATTAAAAGCTATTCAATATTCGAATGAAAGAGCATAAAAAAAGAGGAGCGTAGCTCCTCTTTTTTTAAAATGTTTTTAGTTGATCTGCTATTTTAAAATCAGCTTCGGTATGGGCTTTTATATCTTCAATTGAAGAATATTGACTGATTTCAGTGAGCCAAAGTCCATCTTTTCTTACTTCCATCACGCATTTTTCTGTGATAATCATATCCACTTCATGTTGTGCTGTTAAGGGAAGGGTGCATTTCTTTAATATTTTTGGCGCACCTTTTGCTGTGTGTTCCATCATAACGATCACTTTTTGAGCTCCGACAACCAAATCCATCGCGCCTCCCATACCGGGAACTATTTTTCTGGGAACAAGCCAGTTTGCCAAGTTTCCTTCTTCATCCACTTGAAGACCGCCTAAAACCGTTGTGTTAATATGTCCGCCTCTAATCATTGAAAAGCTTGTTAAACTATCAAAGAAACAACCTCCTTCGCAAATGCTGACATAATTACCACCGGCATCTGTGATGCTTTTATCGGCTGTTTCTAGAGGTAAAATACCGGAAGCGCCTAAAATCCCGTTTTCAGATTGCAAAAAAACATGGATATCTTTGGGAATATAATTGGATGCAAGGGTTGGCATACCAATCCCGAGGGTCACAACATCACCATCTTTAAATTCTTGGGCAACGCGTTTGGCGATTAAATGTCTTACTTCCTCTTTGCTCAGTTCCATGTTAGC
The DNA here is from genome assembly GCA_017647405.1 of Alphaproteobacteria bacterium. Classification (GTDB taxonomy): domain Bacteria; phylum Pseudomonadota; class Alphaproteobacteria; order CAAHEQ01; family UBA3637; genus RGIG4140. The sequence goes on along the minus strand of JAGCKR010000012.1, from coordinate 11,939 downwards.
CTTCCTTTTTAATAATATAATCAATGAAAATGCCGGAAATAACAACATCATCCGGATTCATTGGTTCTTCAAGATAAGTTTCAGCTTCAACAATCACCGTTTTAGCAGCCATGGCCATCATGGTGTTGAAGTTTCTGGTTGTGCCGTGAAAAGAAATATTTCCGAGCGGATCAACCTTTGAGCCATAGATAAGGGCAACATCGGCAAAAATTGGTTTTTCAAGTAAATAATCTTTTCCGTCAATGGTTACCTTTTTCTTTCCTTCTTCAACTAATGTTCCTATACCTGTTGGGGTTAAAACGCCTCCCAGACCGGCACCTCCGGCATGAATGCGCTCTGCCAAAGTCCCTTGAGGCACAAGTTCAACTTCAAGTGTTCCTTCATTCATCTGACGGCCTGTTTCTGCATTGGTACCGATATGAGAAGCAATAACTTTTTTAAGCTTTTTATTGGCAACTAAAAGCCCTCTACCTGAATCAACAAAACAAGTATCATTTGCAATTAAGGTTAAGTCTTTGATTTCACTTTTTAAAATTTCCTGTATAACTAATTGAGGCGTGCCACATTTTAAGAAACCTCCAACCATCAAGCTGTTACCTGATTGAATGTGTTTTATGGCTTCTTGGGGAGTAATAACTTTATTTTTCATATAAACCCTTTTGTTAAGTTGATTGTTTTTGTTTAACAGGTTATATCCTTCTTGTCAAGAAAATCGCTTTTTTTTCATTTTTTTGTCATAAAGAATGGGGGAGAGTAAAATAATGGGAGAAAATTTGTTCTCTCCTATATTTTGTATTTAATTTGAGATGCAAAAATAAAGTTTTTGATTTAACTTAAATTAATAGCGTCTTCTTTTTCGTCTTTTTATTGGCTCTCTTCTAAGTGTGCGTCTTCTGGGACTTACGGTATTTGCATATGTATCTCTTTTTCTTTCTTGGGTAACAACCTCTGAATTTTGTAATTTCTTTTTGAAGCTTGGTTTAAAAAGTTTTAATAAAAACATTCTGGTTAAGAAGAATGAACACATAATAATTAGAAAATATCCCATGTTTTGTTTAGAGCAGGCAAGGGCAATAAAAATAAATAAAAAGATTTTTAAAACGGAAGAAAGAAACCGAATAACCCCTTTTTTTCTTGATTTTGAAAGAAGGGTAACTGTTTGCCAAAGCAAAAATAAATGCAAACAGGCTAATAAACAACCAATCAATCCATAATGGGTGAAATCATTTAACGTAAGGGTGTTAAATATATTATTCATTTTTTCTCCTATTTTTTAAATTTCAAGCGTTTCTCGAACTTTTTCAATTAAGTTTATAATTTCAAAAGGTTTTTGCAAAAACTCAGTGCATAAAAGTTGATTGTTTTCTTGAGGATTAAACAAGTCTTCTGAATAACCGCTCATTAAAATAGTTTTTAATTTTGGATAGGCTTCTTTTGCTTTTTGTATCAGTGTTTTCCCATCCATATTTGGCATAACCATATCAGTAATGAGTAAATCAAAATCTTGATTTTGAGCTAAAAGTTTCAGTGCTTCGTTTGCGCTTTCGCAGTCTGTGACAATAAATCCTTTTGATGTTAGAGCTCTTTTTGTAACAAATCGAACAGCATCTTCATCATCAACCAATAAGATATGAGGATCTTTTTGAGGAACAAACATTGGTCGGATATTTTTTTCGATTAGGACTTTTTCTTGATTTTCTTCATATCGCGGTAAATAAATAGTAAATGTTGTCCCGATGTTTTTTTGACTATTAACAGAGATATAACCACCGGCAGAGTGTATAATCCCATAAACAGTTGAAAGTCCTAATCCTGTTCCTGAAACGGTTGAATTTGTTTTCGTTGTGAAAAATGGTTCAAAAATATGAGAGATATGTTCATCATCAATACCCGAACCATCATCAGAAACAGTGATTTTAATGTAGTCACCCGCTTGCACCATTTCATTGCCTAAGGGTTTGGCTTTTTTAAGCTTTTCTTTCGTGGCGGAAATAAGTAATGTTCCACCGTTTTTCATGGCATCTTTCGCATTGACAGCTAAATTGAGAAAAATTTGAGTTAATTGATTAGCTTCCATTTTAACGGAGCCTAACCCTCGGTGCATATTTGTTTTTAGTGTAACAAAGGGGGATATGCTACGATTTAAAAGGGTTGAAACATCAATAAAGGCATCATGAAAATTGATAAGTTCAACTTTGGCAGGTTGTTTTTTTGAAAAAGTTAAAAGTTGGCCAACAAGACCTGCTGCTTTATTTGCATTTCCCTTAATTTGCATCACATCCATAAATGTTGGATTTGAAGCGGGATATCTTTCCAATAAAAGATCGCAAAACCCAATGATAGCTGTAAGTAAATTATTAAAATCATGCGCAATTCCACCGGCAAGTTGACCGATTGCCTGCATTTTTTGACCATGAGCAAATTGCCTTTCCAGATTTTTTTGCTCTGAAGCGTCAATGAAATAAATCAAAAAATGATCTTTTTTAGCGGATGAAAAGTTTATGAAAACATTAAAAGTTTTGCTTCCAAAAAGAGGGACTGTTGTAATGTCTATTTTCTCATTTAAAGAAAGCCCTTGAAGCATTTTTTTAAGTTTAGATACAAAAATTTCTTTAGATGTTTCGGATAAGTAATCTAAGATATTTGTTAATTCAGCATTTGGCTGATAGGTTTTTATGAAATTTTTAAATGCATCATTTGTTTGTTTTATTTGATAGTTAACTGCATGAATAACGGCAAGAGGTAAGGGGGATTTATCGAAAAGATATTTATTTTGGTGTTTTAAAGGGTTAATTTGCTTGATTAGTCCATAAAAAAAAGTTTTTCCACAGGTTTCAAAAGATTGTTGTTGAATATCGGCTGGTAAAATACCGTTTTGTGTTTTAAAATAAAGTGTTCCCTCCCAATAACCTTCAAAATGCGGAGCGCCATCCAGCACAAATGTTAAAAATGGTTTCCCGACAGTATCAGAAACAGTTGTATTAAATAAAGTTAAAAATGCTTTATTTGCATAAATAAGCGTTCCGGATTTATCTGTTAAATATATGGGATCTGAAAAACAGCTTAAAACATTTGCCATAAAATCTAGACGATGTGTTAAACTGTAATGAAGAGCATATTGGGCTGAAATATCCTCCGAAATAAGTAATAAACCCTCTTTTAATTTTTTGATTTGAATTAAAAATCTTCCTTCTGCTGTTTGAACTTCCATTTGAACCGGTGTTTTTGAACAATAGGCATCGATCAGTTTTTGGATATTTTGTGTCGGATTTAGGTTTTTAAGAAAATGGAAAGGATTTTCTCCTGTTCCGAAAAATTCAAGCCCTTTTTTATTTGAGACAAGGGGGGTATTTGAATAAGAGCGGATTTGACGAGCATCATCTTCCGCATTTAGAAGTTCTTCAAAATATTTGTGTTTATGCATGAACATGAGTTCATTTTAACAAGTCTTTTTGCTTTTTGCTACAAAAAAATGCTAAAAAAGTGAAATACGTCACAAAACTTTCTTTTTTCTTTCTTGCAATTTATATGAAAATCAGTTAAAAGAGTTCTATTGTTTAAAAAAATGAGGTGAAAATATGGAAAAAGAACAACAAGATGCAATCAAAGAGTTAGCTCAATTACTTCATGAAAATAATTTATCAGAAATAGATTATGAAGCTAATGGGGTTCATATTCGAATTGTCGGTCCTAAAGCAGCGTCCAGTGAAATTTCTTGTGTTGCGCCGGTTCAGGTTCCTGCCGTTCGTGAAGTTTCTGTGCCAGCTGTTCATGAAAATAAACCGGTTGCCGTTTCTTCTAATGACATTTTATCCCCAATGGTTGGAATTGTTTATCTTTCAAAAGATCCGCAATCTCCGGCGTTTGTTAAACCGGGTGATACGGTTTCTGTTGGTCAAACGATTTGTCTTGTTGAAGCAATGAAAACGTTTAATCCGATTAAAGCAACCAAAGCTGGCGTTATTAAAGCTGTTTTGGTTGAAAATGGTTCTCCGGTTGAATTTAATCAACCATTATTTAGTTTGGAATAAGAATGTTTGAAAAAGTTTTAATTGCAAATCGCGGCGAAATTGCGTTGCGTATCCACAGAGCCTGTCGGGAAATGGGGATTAAAACTGTTGCCGTTCATTCGACAGCTGATGCAGATGCTATGCATGTGAAATTAGCCGATGAGGCGGTTTGTATTGGTCCGGCTTCTGCAAAAGATTCTTATCTGAATAAAGCAGCGATTATTTCAGCTGCAATGATGACGGGAGCTGATGCTATTCATCCGGGATATGGCTTTTTATCTGAAAATGCTGATTTTGCCGAGATGGTTGAAGCTCATGGGATGACCTTTATTGGTCCAAAACCGGAAATGATTCGCTTAATGGGTGATAAGGTAACGGCAAAAAAGGCGGCCATTGAATCTGGGTTGCCGGTTGTTCCAGGCTCTGACGGTGATGTTAAAACTGTGGAAGAGGCGTTATCATGGGGTGAAAAAATTGGTTATCCTGTGATTGTGAAAGCTGCTGCCGGCGGTGGTGGAAAAGGAATGAAAGTTGCTCATGATGCCACTGAAATGGTTGAAGCTTTTACATTGGCAAAAAATGAAGCCAGAAGCTCCTTTGCAAACGATGTTGTTTATATTGAAAAATATCTTCAAACACCGCGTCACATTGAAATCCAGATTATTGGTGATAACTATGGGAATGTTGTTCATTTAGGGGAACGAGATTGTTCTTTGCAACGTAACCATCAAAAGGTTTTGGAAGAAACTCCTTCACCGGCGTTAAATGCAAAACAACGCAAAAAAATAGGTGATATAGCTGTTTCTGCAATGAAAAAGTTGGGGTATTCCAATGTTGGAACAATTGAGTTTTTGTATGAAAACGGTGAATTTTATTTCTTGGAAATGAATACGCGCGTTCAAGTGGAACATCCAATCAGTGAAATGGTCACAGGGGTTGATATTGTGCGTGATCAATTGCGAGTTTCAAGTGGTGCCGCTTTAGGATACACGCAGGATGATATTCAATTTTCAGGGCATGCTATTGAATGTCGAATTAATGCGGAAGATCCGAAAAGTTTTATCCCTTGTCCGGGAACGATTGGTTTGTGGCATACGCCAGGAGGACTGTCCGTTCGAGTTGATTCCGGTATGTATACGGGATATAAAGTACCGTCTTGCTATGATAGTATGGTTGCTAAACTCATTGTTCATGGGCGAACAAGAAATGGTACATTAATGCGTTTGAGAAGAGCATTGGAAGAATTCGTTATTGATGGGATTTCAACAACAATTCCATTACACCAAGAAATAATTGCTCATCCGGAATTTATTGATGGTGAATATAATATTCACTGGCTAGAAGAATTTATTCGACAGGGAAATGGTGAAGAATAAAAGAAAACCCGTCTTAAAAGGCGGGTTTTAAAATACTCTGAATTAATTTTTAATCAAAGATTTTCTTTATCGATAAATAACTTGTCCTATTTTATTGCAATGCGGACATGAAGGATACCATACAGATGTTTTTTGATTACAATTTAAACACATCCAACCATATTTATCATCAGTTTCGCTTCCTTTTGCTTCCCACTCTTTTGCTTCTTGTTCATGATGCCATCCATTGCGAGCAACATTGGCCATCATAGAGGCAACTGTTTTTGTGAGTGGATAGGATTGCAGATAGCTTTCAAGAGTTTCCTTTGCTAAACGCCAGTTTTCTGTTTTGATGGCAATATCAGCTAAGGCTAGCATTGAAATTCTGAACTCTTTATTTTTAGCAATCAATTTTTGAACTGCTTTAATTTGTTTTTCAGCTGGCAGTGTTTTAATCAAATTATAATAGGCTAAATAAACATCCCAAGATGGTTCATTATTCCAAGAGGTTGTTAAAATGGTTTTTGCATAGGAAGGGTTTTCTTTTGCATAAGCAATGGCAAAAGCAGGATTTGTTCTGTTTAACAAATAGGCATCTTTAAATTTCCCTTGGATATAAAGAAGAGAGGCTTTTTGATTTAAATATTCATTTTTTGAGATCTGTTTCATTTTAAAAAGTTTTTCAAGACTTAACAAGGCATTTGCCCAATCTCTTTGAAGTGTTTGAATCTCATAGTTTTCTTTAATAGCCCATAACACATTGGAATATTTTTCTAAAATACGAGAAATGATTTTTTCTGATTCTTTGATATTCCCTTTTTCTTTTTCCATAAAGTAAAGGCCACGAAGACCGGCAAGTTCTGTGTCTTTGTGATGAGTCAGATTTAAAAATACTTCTTTTGAAGGTGTAAATAATGCTTCAAGTAAAAGATGACGAATATCTTTTTTAGGTAACAGAGCTTTCTTTTGTTTTAAAATTTCTTGAATAGACGTATTGTTTTGGTCTAAAAGGGTTTTTAAAACAAAGGTTAAATAGTTTTCTTTTTTAATGAAATTTTTTGTATGTTTTCTTTTTTTAAATCCGAATAGCCAACTAAAAGGTTTTTTGATGAGTTGAATTAAATAAATGCCGATAAAAATCAAAACAATCAATAAAACAGTTGAAAGAGTTACTTCGTATCCAAAACCTTGAAGTGTAACAGTCCAATTTTCATGAACGATTAAAAATCCGGTCACAAACATAGCGATTAAAAAAAGGATAATTTTCAACATGTTATTCACCTTTTCTTTCAAATGATAAAATAAGTTGATCTAAACTTTGAAGTGATCTGTTATAAATAGAGGCTTCGCGATAAAACGCATCCATTTTTTGTTGCATGTATAAAGGTAACTGCGTAACCAAATTGACAGCATTTTCAACATTTTGAGAAATAAGAGCATTTTGTGCTTTATATAAAATGTTTTTTGGAGAGTTTTTGATCGGATTTATCCGTCTGATTTCAATTAAGGAAATCGGAATGGATTTTAAATAAGCTAACCATGCAGGATTATTATGTTTATAAAAAGCAATAATGGCTTCTTTTTTATCCTTTAAAAATGCCTCCAAAACATTTTGAACAGGTTTTTGGTTATGAAGACAATAAGGGGATAAATCATTTAAAACAGCCAAAGCCTGAGTTGTTTTATTTGGAACATTTAAAAGTTTTTGATAATCAGAACTGCAGTCATTTTCAGCCAAAAAATTTTCTTTAAATTTCAACGCATCCCCTAATGTAAAGCCATCTAAAAATGATGGTTGAGAAACAGGTTTTGCTGTTTCGACGGGGAGGGGGGATGTTTCAAGTGTTGTTGGCGTAACATCTGTTTTTTCTGCCAATGTATTCATTGGTGTTTCATTTTCAATTAAAAGGGGATCTGGTACTGTTTTTACCGGCGATAAGCTAGTTAAAGTTGATAATGTGGTAGAAGACTTTAATGGATTATCGCTTGGAATGGCTGTATTTTCTTTTAAAAGATTTAAAGATGTACTAACTGAATATGATTCATATTTTTTAGTGGAAAGAGTTTCGCCATCTGTTTTATGTAGCTTATGTAAAACAATTCCACCGGTTAAACACAAAAGGGATAAAATTGTGATAAGTGTTGGCTTTAATATGCGGGAAACTCCTTTTGAATGTGTGGGAGCATCTTCAGAATTTGAGAAATGGTCATTGAGCTTTTCAATTTCATCATTTTCTCTTGTGGAAGTTTTCATTTTTTTCTCCTGTTTTTGTGATTTTCTAAAACATTATAAAATAAAAAAAGAAAATAAATCAAGTTAAATCATGTTTAGATTACTTTTTTTGATTTTAGTTGAGGAAGGCTTGATATATTTATTTTTTTTCTTATGTCTAAAAAAGAGTCATTAATAAAGGGGGTTATATGAAAGTTTTATATTATTTAATTGGCAGTTTGGTTTTATTGTATCTTTTTGTTTTATTTTATGAAAATAATCGGGAAAAAGAATTTTTAAAGAAAGATTTGCAAGAAGGGGGGATAAAATTTGTTAATTCAATGGAAGAAGAGGCACCGAGTGTTTTAATGCAAAATGATTGGAATATTAAGTCTGCTCAAAAATATGGAACAACCTTGCTAGATGAAATGGGAAATACATATCAAGGCGATTTAAAAAGAGCAGTAGATGATGTTAAAGGGGCAATTCCTTTGCGAAAAAATTAAAAAAAAGCCCGATTATAAAAATCGGGCTTTGGGGGAGAGACTGATTAATAATTTTCAGCTTTAATATGGAAATAAGCTTTTGGATGAGAGCAAACAGGGCACATTTCTGGAGCTTTTTTGCCAATTACGATATGTCCGCAGTTTGAACATTGCCAAATGGCATCGCCATCACGAGAAAAAACAAGGCCGTTTTCAACATTGGATAATAATTTACGATATCTTTCTTCATGTTCTTTTTCAATTTTTCCAACCATATCGAAAAGAGCGGCAATTTTTGTAAATCCTTCTTCTCTGGCCGTTTGAGCAAAGCCGGCATACATATCTGTCCATTCATAGTTTTCACCAGCAGCGGCGTCAGCTAAATTTTCGCCTGTTGAAGGAATATCACCTTCATGCAAAAGTTTAAACCAGATTTTTGCGTGTTCTTTTTCATTATCGGCTGTTTCTTCAAAAATTTTTGCAATTTGAACATACCCTTCTTTTTTTGCTTTTGAAGCATAGTATGTATATTTATTGCGAGCTTGAGATTCGCCTGCAAATGCAGCCCACAAGTTAGCTTCTGTTTTTGTTCCTTTTAAATTTTCTGTCATGTTATTTTCCTTCCTTTTTTAAACATGTGGCGCAAAGGCCGTTGAATAAAATGTTGTGATCTTCGATAAAATATTCTTTATGCGGCATATTTAAATTTTCCATATAAGGAATATCTATATCATAAACACATAAACAGTTTTTGCAAGAAAAATGATAATGTCCATGTGTTTGATAGTCATAATGATCTGGTTTATTTGGAATTTTTATGTGTAACACTTTTTCATTCAAAGCAAAGTTACCCAAAACACGATAAATAGTTCCCAAACTTATTTGCGGATAAATTTTTCTTGCATATTCATAAATTTCTTGCGCTGTTGGGTGATTTAACCGATTCAGAGCTTCAAGAACAATATTTTTTTGCTTTGTATTTCGTGTCATTATTTATACCTATTAGTAATAATTACTAATAAGAATATATCCAAAGTTTATTTCTTTGTCAATCGGAAAAAGTAATTTTTTTATAACACTATGATTTTATTTCGTTTATTATGAAATCGCGATAATTTGTGTTTGCTTTTTTAAGATTAAAAGTATGAAAAAGAGAAATAAAATTATCTAATTTTATTTCCAAATCATTTTGAAGGGACTTAGTTGTAATTTCAAGCTCCATAAATTGGGTTTTGTTGTTTATAGTATCAAGTGTAATACTGTAAGTAAGATTTTCTTGCCTTTTCAAATAGATTGTTCGCTGTTTTTTCACTTGGCAATAAGGTGATATACCGATTCGTTTTAAAAGGGATAAAAGTCTTTTTTCTTTATTAATGGGAAAGGGGATGTTTTTTTCTTTTTTAAGCTGATTATTTTGATTCACAACGGATTTTCTGGTAAGTTCCAAAAATAAATTGTTGGTTTTTCTTAAACGAAGGCATGCATCTTTTTTAATATATATACCTTTTTCGTCTTTTAGATAAATGTCTTCTTCTTCAAGTGTTTCTTTAAATTTAAAATTTAACTCATTTAAAATAAAGGAAATTAATTCCGGAGTGTGTTTGCAAAAAAATTTTTCTTCACATTCAATTTGATGTTTCATTATCTTTGTAATCCTTATTTTTTTTTCGTTGAATTATAATAAGTTAATTTTTTTTTAACAAGCTCTTTTTTTATGTTGACAGATGATATTTTTAAGAGTAAGTTACCAAAAAATCAAAAACTTAGGATAACCTTAAACGCATTTTTTATAAGTGTGTTGTGGGGTTTTATATATTTTGTTGTTGAAAGAAGCGGAGTATTAAATATGTTTGAAAAAAGTCTGAATAAAATTAAAAAATCGATTAAACGGCATTTTGTGCCAAAATTACTTGAGGTTATAAAGAAAAGATATACAATTAACGATTTTAAACGAGATGCTATTGCTGCTTTAACAGTGGCTGTTGTTTCAATTCCGCTTGCCATGGCATTTGCAATTGCCTCTGGTGTTGATCCGGCAAAAGGCTTATATACAGCTGTTGTTGCAGGATTTTTTGTTTCTCTTTTAGGTGGATCCAGATATCAAATTGGTGGACCGACTGGGGCTTTTATCATTATTATTTTAGGTGTTGTGGCTCAACATGGGTATACCGGTTTATTGGTTACCATGATTTTGGCGGGGATCATTTTGATTGTTGCCGGTGCTTTACGATTTGGAACATATATTAAATATATTCCATATCCGGTTGTAACTGGTTTTACGGCTGGTATTGGGTTGATTTTGATTTCAACTCAAATAAAAGATTTATTTGGCCTTGAAATTAAAAAAGTGCCATCAGCGTTTGTTGATAAGTGGGAATCTTATTTTATGCATTTAGGAACCATGAGTTTTAGCACGGTTTTAGTGAGTATATTGGCTTTTCTCACCATTATTTTTCTTAAGAAAAAATATCCACGCTCACCATTTTATCTTTTAAGTGTTGTATTATCAACGCTTGTCGCTGTTATTTTAGGGTTAAATGTGGATACAATCGGGTCAAGATTTGGTGATGTGCCACACTTTTTACCAATGCCGGAAATGCCGACGATCACTTTGAAAAGTATGATGGTTTTATTGCCGAGTGCATTTACGATTGCTTTTTTGGCAGGAATTGAATCCTTGCTTAGTGCTAAAGTTGTGGATAGTATGAGTGGTGATAACCACAACCCAAACGTTGAATTAATTGCCCAAGGAACAGCGAACATTGCAACAGCCTTTTTTGGTGGGTTACCGGCAACAGGCGCGATTGCTAGAACGGCAACAAATTATAAAGCCAATGCATATTCTCCGGTAGCCGGTATTTTGCATGCAGTCTTTATTTTGCTTTTTATGGCTGTTTTAGCGGGTGTAGCCGGATATATCCCATTGGCCTGTTTATCCGTTGTGATGATTTTAATTGGGTGGAATATGCTTAGCCTTGATAAGGTGAAAAAGCTTTTAACAGCTCCTAAAGGAGATCGAAACACTTTAATTGTCACGTTATTATTAACAGTTTTTGTTGATTTGAATACGGCAATTTCCGTTGGTTTTGTAATGGCAAGTATCATCTTTATGCATCGTATGAGTCATCAAATTGCTATTGAAAATGAAGATAAACTTTCAAAAGAAAAATATGGCGGCGAAAATATCACTGAATCTTTAGCAGAAAAAGGTGTGATGGCGCTTCGGGTTTCCGGTCCTCTTTTCTTTGGGGGTGTGGATGAAGTATCCTTATTTTTAAATCAATTTAAAACAGCGCCCAAAGTTTTGATTTTGCGAATGGGGCAGGTGCCATTGATTGATGCAAGTGGGGCTAACCTGATTGTTGAATTTATTAAAAAGCTTAAGAAACAAGGAACAAAAGTCATTATTTGTAATATTAAAAAACAACCAAGACGTATTTTGCACCACGTTTTGTTGCAAGAACGGATTAATTGGAAAACGCTTTCAGTTGCAAGTGATTTTCAAAACGCATTGAAAATGGCAAGAAGGTGTTTAAAACAAATGAATGATTAAAATAAAAATCCTCACGAAAGTGGGGATTTTTTGTTATTTGCTTTTTTATTGAAAGTAAAATTTAAAGAGTAAATTTTGATAAAAAGGTCAATCTAATCCAAAAATTACTCAAAACATGTGTATTTCAAAAGAGGAGTAAAAATAAAAAGCTTTATTTATCAATAAGTTAGGCTTTTAAGAAAATTGTTGTAAAATTATTAAAAAAGCCCTTTATTTTTAAAGGGTTATTTTTAATTTTAAAGTCGGTAATCTAAGGGTCGTTAAAATTGCTGGTTTTTTCGCATAAAATTTTGCTTTAAAATAGGCTATTTTTTGTTTTATTTT
>JAGCKR010000011.1 GCA_017647405.1 Alphaproteobacteria bacterium | reverse complement strand
GGAAATAAAAATATCAAAGAAAACATTTCTTTCGTGCGGATCTTCAATTTGATTAATTTCATTTAAAAAGTCTTCAAGCATTTGATCGTTCATCTTCATATCTTTTGAAAAAGCATAATGATCAACCAATATCTGATAAGCGCCAATGCGATCAAGAAGTGGGATTTCTTTATCAAAAATCCTTAACTTTGAAATAATTTCATCTTTAACCGGATTAGTTTCTTCCGATTTCATATCCTTTAAACAATCAAAGAATAATAAAGAGGTATCCAACTGACGCTTAGGATCTTGCTCTTCATTGATAATCGATGCCATTAATGAACTGGCTTTTTCAAAATCGCACCGCCCCATCATCAACCCTTTTTCGGTCACATTTTGAAAGGTAACCAACGCAAAATAAGGATCGGTCGGATAATTTTTTCTTAAATGCGTAAAGCGATGCATCCGGTTATGAATATAACTTTCCTGCTTTTTTTCTTCCTTATTGTAGTCATCTACATATGTTCTTTTCGAAAAGCCGGGGAACACGCCTCTATGCATAAAAACTTCCCCAAGAGGCAAATCATCTTTTTCGGAATTTAAGATATAAAGCCCCAATAAATATTGTTGAACGGTGCGTCTTAAACAATTCTTATCTCCCTCTTTACTAATCCTTTGCTGACTCAAAAACGTATCCAACAGCGGATTTGTCTCCGGTATCGAACTATTTAAAAGCCCGCGCTCGCTGACTTTATAATCCGAAAAATCAGGATCAATTCCCCACGCCTGAGCCAATCGGTATAAATATTTCGGCTCAAAATCGCGATAGTCCAACTCTTTAACCTTATCGGGTTCTTCTTGCAATTTCTTTTCGGCATAAGCATTTAAAAGTTCCTCTTCATAGGTTAAAATATCATTCATTCCTTGAGATAAATCAAACGTTGAAAAAACGGTTCGGTTCAACGTGTCATCATATGTTTCCCCTTCCCGTCCTTCAAAAAACCATTCATATTCAGCGGAAGAAAGACGCGCAATTTCTTTTCCTTTTTCGGATTCAAGGAATTTCACCATTTCATCTTCCAATTTTAAAAACTGCGCATCGGTATAATGACTGTTGAATAACAAGGGGGTATACGCCTCATATTTAAAATCTAATAATCCTAAAACAGAAGCCTTCCGCAAATGACGCACGTTTTCTTGAACCTGTAACAACGCCTGATCAAATATTTTATCATCCGCCTCTTTCACATATCCTTTCGTGAAAAATGCCTTTTCTTCGTCACTGAGCAATGAAAAAATAACATCTTTATCAAAATAATAATAAGAATTCGGATTCATACTCGTCGCATTTATCGTATAGGTATCTTCATCTTTTAACGGTCTTGAATTATAAACCCATTGAAGGCGGTCAAATAAAGAGTTATCATTTTTAAACTCAATTAAGTGTGGCTCTTCTTTTATCCGCTCAAAAAATAACGCACCGCCATCTAAATTGGTCACCATACGACCGGCTGAAACATAATATTTTAATGCCAAAAGCATTTCAAAATCAATCTCTTGCGAAACATCGCCTTTTTGAATCGCTTGAATGGTTTTAAAATCTCTTTTCAAAATTTCGGCAATTTTTCGATTAAAATTCAACCGAAATTCCCGTTGCATTTCTTCGATTTTGGCGTGTTTATCTTTTCTGGCACACAGATCGATAATATGTTTTTTATCATCATAAAAATAGCAAAGATCCGGCTCTTGATCCCCAAGCGGATTTTGATAATCAGTGCAATAATCAAAACAAAAAACCTTCGGCAACACAGGGGTCGAATCAAAACGAGCGCCCATATACTCTTTTTCCAAAAGGTCTATTGCGATATGTTTATCAATATCCTCTTTACTGCCCGTTAAACCAGTCGGAATATATGTTTTGGGATCAATATGGGCATATAAATTTCGAGATGCCTCCGTATAAGGCGGTAATATCACATCCTTATCCAAATTGATCTCTTTAATCCCCCCGCTGTCAAAAGGAAATGATGTTTGCCTATACCCCACAACAAGTGGTAAAAAAGTAACTAAAATTTGATGAGCCTCTAATCTTTCCCACTCGTTAGGAGCTTTTAATTTTTCCTCAATTTGTTTTAAAACGGCTTGCCCTGTTTTTAAAGATTTAAAATCAACATCCTTTAACGTTGCCATTGAATAATAAAAAATATTTTGATCTAACCCAACATAATTTTCATCAAAAAGTTTTAAATAACAAAGCTCATCAAAAAACTTTAAAGTTAAATCAGAACCGTCTTTAACCTTTTCTTGCTCTTGCTTCTTTTTGAGCTCATAAGTTTTTAAAGCCTCCTCATATTTATCATCATCCACAACTTCAAATATGCCGGCGTTCAGCGTTGCTTCCTTTAAATAAAAAGGAAACGAATCTGAATTATCCGCCCATTCAGCACCAAGAACTTCTTTCCATTTATCAGGATTTTGAAAATCTTCTTGCATCATCAAATCATAATCTGACCGGCGAATAGGCTTTTTAACCTTTTCCCGCCTTAAAGCAGAAATATGTTTATAAAGAACAGCATGTAACTGTTTTTTATAAATATTAAAAACACCTTTATACATAAAAGGTGCATTTCTAATATCTTCGCTCTTAAAAAAATCAACAACATAGTCAAGTAAAATTGCCTGACGCTCGGCCAACGTTTTGCTTTCATCATAATAACCAAGCGCCGTCAAATCCTTTTCAATCTTTGAAACATATCGATTTTGATGAACAGTCTCTAAAAATTTCCCGTCCAAAGGCGTTGGTTCATTTTTTTCCAAATCAATGCCTTTTTCGCGATAGAACCGCTCCAATGCAATTTTTTCGGCATTCAAAGCATTCAACCTTGTTTCATTATTTTGATGCGCGTCAAACACTTTAAAAATATTGGCTTTATAATTATCATCAACAGTTGGATCATCAAAAAGCTTACGCGCAATTTTCATGCCTTCATCTAAATTATAACCGGCTCTTGCCAAACTTTCAAGCGCATTGAAATCCGACCTGTTTTCGCCCATTTTTGAATTTTCAAAATCCTTAGGCCCCACTTTCTTTTCCTCTAAAAAGTGCCCAAGCTCATGGCCTAAAATAAAAGCAAGCTCATCTTCCGTTTGAACGGCATTTAAAAGCCCTTTATTCACGCAGATACAACTTGTTTGCGCCCAAATGCGCTCAATTTCTTCCGGTGTTTCGCCATTAGAGTTTCCTTGATACGTATATGTTTTATGATTGGAATAAAAGGAAGCATTAATACCTTCATCATCAGAAACAGCAAAATGAACTAGATATTCTTCAAGATTTACCTGATCGCCCAGTAACCGCTGACAAATAGATTGCAAATAATCTTGAATTTTTTGTTGCGCCTCAGGCGAATTATTAACCGCCTCTGCCACATCAAAAAACTGAAACGGCACTTTTTTGGTCACTTGACTTATATCCATCTGATCCCCCTAGATTAATCTGATAATATACTTTTATTTATTCCATATTTAACCATAAACTTCAAGCTTTTTTATGCATCATTTTATTTTTATCCCAAGAAACAGTAAAAAAATTGCCCCCTTCCACCTTAAAAAAAAATCGCCCTAAACCACCCCAACAATTCATCCGCCGATTTTAAATTTTCCCAATAAAAAAACCATCCGCATCTTATTCAAAACGAATGGTTTTCTTTCAAGAAAGCAAAAAGTTTTTTAATTTACCCCCTGCCCCTTGTTAAAGGTGAATTATAAACAGCATTAGAAGAAGCTTGTTCATTTTTCTGAGCCGCTTCTTTTCGCTTTTCTTCCACTTCTTTTTCCGTTAAAACCGCTTTTTCATACCGCTGGGAAAGAGCCTGCCGTTTTCTTGTCACGTCGGCTTGCTGTTTTAACGCTTCTTCGCGACTGATTGGTCCTTGTTCTTTAAGGCCTTCTTTTACAACAACCCTAAAATCATCAAGCCCCCCAGAAACAACCGTTTGAACGGCTTGTTTGTTTTGAACGCCGGCCTCTAAGTCATGCGATGTCCCTTCCAATGACTCAATCGTTTCTTGCGGTATCAAAACGTTTTTTTCCTCCAACAGCGCCGGTTTCTCTCTCTCAACTTTATTTTTCGCTAAAGGTGCTTGTTCTTGAAGGCCTTCATTTACACCCCTAAAATCATCAAGCCCGCCTAAAATATCCGTTTGAACGGCTTGTTGGTTTTGAACGTTACTTTCAACCGGTTGCTCTTTTTCTCTTTTAAATAGTTGTTGGACAAATGACATTATCTTAGAACAAACAAATGAAGTGGCTTTCTCATTCATCTGCATTTCATCTTCTTGAGAATGAATTTCACCCAAAATCTTCTTTTTAAATTCTTTTGGCATTTGTGGGAATTTCACAATCCGCCCCACCAAATAAGCCTTTAAATCCGCCTGTCTCTTGCTGATAACCCTTGAAACAGGCTGAATCATTTTGCCCATAACTCCTTTGGGAGCGGTTTCTTTTTCGGTTTCGGTTAAAAACCATTTTAACATCCCGCGCGACATGGATTTTAAAAGCATGCCACCTTGCAAACACTCATCAAATCGGTTTAAAAATCCGCCCGAAATATCTTTATCCAAGTTTCCGGAAAATAAGATCGCTTTGGCCGCTTCAACCGCCTCTTGCTGAATGCCAAGGCTTTCCCCTTGGTGCCCCTTAGAAAGTTTCAGCACGAAGGAAACCTTTGTTGCCAAATCTGATGGATAGGCCTTTGTTTCTTGCAGGCGAATAAATGTGTCCACAAATTTTTGACTCATCTCTTGATCGGCGCCATTGCTTAAAACTTCTTTCATCTCTTTTATAAAATCAAAAAAGTCTTTGCTGATTTCTCTTTGAGAAGAAAGCTCCTCGCCCTTTGTTTCTTGCAAGCTCAAAAGCGTGTCAAATAAAAGCGCCCCAAAGGCTTTTTTATCCTCGGCGGAATAAGCATCTTTTTTCCCCCGCAAGTCACAAACATCCATGGCTGAAAGGGCAAACCCTTCCAAAATTTTGGGATCAAGGCGTTGTGAAAGTAACACTTTTTTCAACCGTGGCAACATATAACCCGGCATATCAAATCCCAAAACGGCTGGCTGAGCTGAGCCTTGTTTCTCATTCATTTTTTCATGGATAATATGCAAAAGCGGATGTTTCACGCCTTTTTCTTCCAAGTGATGCAACGCGGTGCCGATAATATAGCGGGTAGACTGGTCTTCATGATTGTCGGCAAGCGCCAACGTCTCAAAAAGCACCTGTCCCAAAACTTTTTTGCCCTCTTCGGATAACAGGTGATTTTCCCCTGAAAATAGCCCTAAATGACGAACGCCCTCTTTTGCAAAACCGTTAAAGATATCTTCATCAAAAACAAACTTTTTATTTTCTTTATCAAAAACAACCTCTTTATTTTCATCAAAAACAACCTCTTTATTTTCCAAAACCCGCTTCATCGCGTCCATAAAGTAATCCGGATTTGGATAATAATCCTTTAAGGCTAACAAGGAACGCATGCATTCTGTTATATAGTGAGACTCTGATGAAACCTCTTTATTTTGATACATTAAGTCAACTTCATTTGATAAAATACCCGCCAAAGAATCCACCCTAAACTCACCCCTGGCACTTTCATGCATCCCGCGTTCCAGTGTGCGATAAATAAGTTTCCCAAGCGCCTCTTTTTCTTCTTGACTGGGCATAGCTAATGCCATTGCGCCGGTATCAAAAATATGAATGATATTATTCTTCCGATCAATTTTCATTTGACCTGCATGGCGGTCATGGTCAAACTGACCACCGGAAAACATCATCATCAACTCAGTTGATAAATATGCCTTTGAAAGTGCTTTTTTATATGGTCCTTCTTCAATATCTTTTAAATCAACACCATACCCGCGTTCCAAATCAGCCCAGCCCTTGCCTCGTTTCCCTTCTGGCCAATCGCAAACGTGAATTTTAAAGCTTTGTCTATCAAATTCAATGTTGCGTTCACCATAACGCTCTTTAGCCGTCTGACATTGCTCATACCCGATTTCAGTATCCATTTCAATATCGGAATAACTGCGCGCCTGATTAATCAACCTTGAAAACATGGAAACGCCCCCGTCTAAAACCTCATATTTTTCCAAATTCAAAAGCGTTTCGTTAAAAATATCAAATTCTCTTCTGGCTTCAATTTTGGCTGACGGTCTTAAAATCTTGGTCACAAAATCCGTTTTTTCCGGCACTTTTCCATCCGCCGTCATCTCGCCTTTTTCAACCGTCACGAAATAAGAGGCAGACCCTAAAATCTTTCCAATCCAAACGGGATTTGTATACTGCAAATTTTCATCGCCATCGCCCTTATCGCCCTTATATAAATCCAACCATTCAAAAATCTCCCATCTCGCCGGTCGGTTCGCATTGGATTTCAAATCCTGCATTTCTTTGCGAATAAATTCAGGCACCGCGCCATAAGATGCCATCGCCTGCCCAACTTTCACGCCGGCTGGCCCCAAATTTTCCAAAAAGAGACGCACCCCTTTGGCCACCGATCGTTCGGATTGCAAGCGTTTTTGCTCCGCTTCTGGCAAATTTTCTTCGCCTTTTAAAATTTCCTCACCATTATTTTGACTAGCCGCTACCAACATCGCCGCCAAATAAAGACTGCGCTGATCGTTCACTCTGGCTTCGATGAAAGAATATAAAAAGCCCATACCCACTTCTTTCATCTTTTCATCGGCATTACCAAAAACTTTCGGCGCAACAATATCAAAAACATGCTCCCATGTTTCTTTTTTGGGCAAAATATAATCCCGATTACCTGCATTTGCTTTTTTCTTTAACGCGTCAACAAAGCTGTTTGGAATAACATCATACTTAGCCGTATCAAGCATTTCACTCATCAAAGCAGCCTGAATCGCTAAGGAATGTGAGTGATAATCTTTATGAATTTGTTGAAGCTGTTCAGGTGAAAAATATTTTGAAGGATTGATTTCTTGCAAATCTCGCCCAGTATCTTGACCGCCAATCGTTATTCTACTTTGCGATTCTTTCAAGTGCTTGTGATAAGCTCTGGCATCATCAAAATCGCCTTTGGAACACAAAAAGTCAATAAAAGCTGTAACTTCTTTGGGGTTTTCTTTTAAAATTTCTTTTATCACATCAAAGCCGATTAACCTTCGATTTGTCCGTTTCGTTGTTTCATCTGTCGCATTTTCAAAAGAAACCGGCAAAGGCTTCATCATCAGGCTCATATCATATTGCGACACAAATAAATCCGATAACCGGCGCAAAATTTCATCCCGATCTATTGGGGAAACAGCCTCTTTATTAACATTGACCTTTTTCCCGAGAATAGTTTCTTCCTCAACAATGCATTCAAAATTCAATTTATCAACATACTCTTTGGCTTTTTCAGATAATTCCTTTGAATTATCATCAATTTTGCCCCCGCAAGCATCAAAGGCACTTTGCGCCCAAGCATCAAAATATTTGCGCCGAATAACGGGATTATCAATCCGATGCTCTTTGGAAATAAAAATATCAAAGAAAACATTTCTTTCGTGCGGATCTTCAATTTGATTAATTTCATTTAAAAAGTCTTCAAGCATTTGATCGTTCATCTTCATATCTTTTGAAAAAGCATAATG
>JAGCKR010000010.1 GCA_017647405.1 Alphaproteobacteria bacterium | reverse complement strand
GGTCGTTAGAATTCCGACCTAACTCCTCTTCCATACTTTAATTATACCATGGGTTTCGATTTTCGTGTCAAAAAATTTTCAAAAAAAATATATGATTTTTTGATATTTTCTTGTAGTTTATTGATTTTAAAGGATTATTTTTTATAAAAATTTTGCATAAAAATCGGTAAAAACAGCATTTTTTATGTTTTTATCCTTCAAATCTCGGCAAAAAATAGCCTAAAAAAAGGCGTCATTTTTTTACCGTCATCTGGCAAATCTAACGACCCTCAGATTTCCGACTTTAAAATTTAAAGTAACCATTTGAAACAAAAGGTATTTTTTAATAATTTTACAGCGATTTTCTTAAAAATTTAACCTATTGAAAAATAAAGCTTTTTATTTTTTACCCCTCTTTTAGAATACACATATTTTGAGTATTTTTTTTGGTTAAATTAGCTTTTTTATATGATTTTAAACCCTAAACATTATAAAAACAAAATCTTTTTTTCAACTTATTTAATTCAATATATTATTTAATATTTTTAAAGTATTACTTAAATTTATTTAATTAAAAAAATCACCCCACACCATTCATCCATTAAAATAAACCAACAAAAAAAACCTGTCTCAACAAAGAAAGACAGGGTTTTCTTTAAGAAAAATTAAGATTAAATCAATCTTTCAACCGTTTCTCTTGACACACCGGAAAGCTCTTTTTCTTTTGCCACCGTTTCAAGAACAGCGCGAGCTGATTGTTTAATTTCTTCTTCAAATTTCAGATATTTTGAAAAAGAAGTAAACAATCTTGCTGCTAAATGCGGATTAATTTTATCAATTTTCAAGCATTCTTGAGCATAAAATTCATAACCTTCTTTCGTATGGAAAGAACCTAAATTACCAGAGAAAGCTCCCAACACACCACGCACTTTATTCGGATTTTTATAATCAAACTTCGGATGAGATAAGAGCTTTTTAGTAATATCTAATGTATTTTGAGATGGGTTTCTTGTTTGAACAGCAAACCATTTATTCAATACCAAATCATCATTTTCATACATTTGATAAAATTCCGCCAACGCCTTTTCAGCTTCAGGCATGCTATTGGCAACCAAAATATTCAATGCCCCTAACCTATCCGTTAAATTGTTAGCTGATTGGAATTGTTTGTAAACCAAATCTTTATGTTCAGTTAATGCCAAATACCCAAGTGCAACATTTTTAATGGCACGTGCCGCAAAAGAAGCATTATCCGGTGTATAAGGGCCTTTCAAAATATTATCCTTATAGACTTTCAATAATTCTTTTTGGTACATATCAGCAAAGGCTTGACGCATCATATTGCGAACAGCTTTTATTTTTTCAATTGAAACAACATCTAATTTATCATATAAATCATCTTCTGTTGGTAAAACAAGTGCTCGAGCAACAAAAGCTTTATCTAAATCTTTTTGTGTTAAATAAGATCCAAGCGCTTTCAAAACATTTGAATTCGGCTTTTTGGCTTCTTTTTTCACCATATCAGCCATTATATCCAAAGCATATTGATGCCCTGTTTCATACCGGTTAAACAAATCAGAATCATATTTCATTAAATGAAGTCGTTCTTCTTTTGTATATTTAATATCCAATGTAATCGGGGATGTAAAGAAACGGTTAATTGATAAAACGGGCTTTTCCTTTAAGTCTTTAAACGTAAATGATTGCTCTTTTTTACTTAAAATAAAGGTTCCTGTTTTAATATCCTTTCCATTTTTTCCCAATAATCCATATTGAAGTGGAATCACAAATGGTTTTTTCGCTGTTTTATGCGATTGTTTTAAAGTTACAGTATAAACGCCATCTTCAAATGAGGTTTTAACCTTTACAGTCGGACGACCCGGAGTTGAATACCAACGTTTAAAATCCGTTAAATCCTGACCGGAGGCTTCTTCAATACAGGCAACAAAATCATCAATGGTTACCGCCTGCCCGTCATGACGTTTAAAGTATAAATCACATCCCTTCATAAAAGCAGATGAACCAACTATTGATCGTTGCATTCTGATAACTTCGGCTCCTTTTTCATAAATGGTGCTTGTATAGAAATTATCAATTTCATGATATGAATCCGGACGAACAGCATGGGCTAATGGACCATCATCTTCAGGGAATTGAACAGCCCTTAAAGCTGTTACATCATCAATTCGAGCCACTGCCCGAGAGAAAGTATCATACCCATATTCAGAATCTCTAAATACCGTAAACCCTTCTTTTAAAGAAAGCTCAAACCAACTACGCAATGTGACCCTGTCACCTGAATAGTTGTGGAAATATTCATGCGCAATCACATGATCAATATATTCATAGGAAGCATCTGTTGCCGTATCCGGAGAGGCTAACAAAGCGGCATCATTGAAGATATTTAATGACTTATTTTCCATTGCACCGGCATTAAAATGCGGAACAGCAACAATGCTAAAACGATTTAAATCGTATTCTAAGCCAAAAACTTTTTCATCCCAAGCCATTGCTCGTTTTAAAGCATCCAAAGCAAAAATCAACCGATCTTGTTTCCCTTTTTCGGAATATAAATTTAAAGAAACTTCTTTTCCAGATCCAGTTGTATATGTATCAGATAAAGAATCTAAATCACCTGCTACAAGAGCAAACAAATAACAAGGTTTATTAAACGGATCTTCAAAAACAACTGTGTCGCCTTCATCTTTAATCATATTCCCATTCGAAAGGAGAACCGGATATTTTTTACGATCCGCATGAATGGTTACAATAAATTTACTCGGCACATCCGAATGATCCGGATAATAAGTTATTGAACGAAAACCTTCCGGTTCGCATTGCGTACAAAAAATATCATTTGAAACATAAAGCCCCATTAAACGCGTATTACTTTCAGGATTGATTTCAACTTCTGTTTCAAGAAGGAATGCTTCTTTTTGAGGATGCAAAACCAAACTTTTATCATCTAATTCATACTCAGATTTTGAAAGTTGCACCCCATCAACGGCAATACTTAATAATTTCATATATTGCCCATTTAAAAGCAAATCTTTTGAAGGAGTTACATTAGAAAAATGAAGTTTTGCTTTAACAATAGTTTTTGTTTTATCCAATGTAAAATCAAGCTCCGTTAACGGCAACTGATAATGTGGCGGTTGATAATCTTTTCTGTATTTTAATACCATAACCTTTTCCTTTCGTTATTAATTCTATTTTGAAATTTTTTCATACCAATATTGAGCTTTTTGGGTATCAGGCATAATTTCTTGACTTCCAATTTTATAAACCAATGCTAACCCCTTTATCGCCGGCATATAGCCTTGATTTGCTGATTTTTCATAAAATGACAATGCCTCTTGTTGCGAAACCTTTCCCATATATCCTCTTTCAAGCCATACGCCCCAAACATATTCAGCCGGTGCAAAATTTTGATCAACCGCCATTTTCATATAAGAAAGTGCCTTCGTCATATTTTCCGGAATTTTATCACCCGCATGATATAATAACGCTAACTCATATTGTGCTTGTTTCAACCCTAATTGTGCTGATTTTTCAAGATACTGTTCTGATTTTTTGTAATTTTTCAAAGATCCGACATCTTTCTTTTTATACAGCATTCCCAAATAATAAAATGAAATTCTTTTTAATTCACCAACCTCTGATTTTGAAGCCAACAAATAATACCTCTCGGCTTTTTGATATTTACCAGACCCATCCGATTTTAAAGCTATTTCAAATTGTTTATCATGTGCAATGAAAAAATCTTTGAAAGAGGCGTAAAAAACACCGATAACCGACAATATTAACAATAAAAAAATGAATCGATTTAATTGATTGTTTTTTTTCAATTTAAGCCACCTTTTCGCTTTACAAAATATTTTCTTATATGATATAAAACCAATATCGTTTAATAGGAAAATTAAACGAGCAAGGTTTATTTTATCGCTCTTTACTGGCATTTTAAAAGGAAAAAATATTTTGTGCAAGGCTTTTTGTTATAAAAAATTTGATTTCAATTTTGAAACCGGCGAACTTTCTTTATTTTATCAATTTAAAGAAAATCTTTTTGAGGAAAAAATAATATTTCCAAATGCACCTTTCAATCTTTCTGAAGAAAAAAGAAAAGCATTAAATCAAATATTTTTCTTAACACATATAGCTTTTGGTATCAGTTATTATAAAGCCTTTTGTCCTGAAAAGATTGAAATTCAAAGCGGATCGCTCTCAAAAAACGAAGCGCACTTCTTTAATAAGTTTTATTTAGAAGGCCTTGGCGAATTTGCCGTTCGAAATAATTTAAATTTGCAAGGAAAAATAACCTTTCCTTTTTCAGAAAATTCAGCTGTATCAACTTATTTAATTCCTTTAAAAAAAAGATTTTTAGTTCCAATCGGTGGCGGAAAAGATTCTTGTGTTTCAATTGAGTTACTCTCAAAATCGCAGGAAGAAATTGCAGCCATATCCATAGGATTACCAAGACCTATCAAAGAGTGCATTCAAAAAGCAACAATACCTTCTTTTGCCATTAAAAGAGAAATTTCTTCCCTACTGATTGAACTTAATAATCAAGGAACCGTTTATAATGGACACGTTCCCATCACGGGAATGCTTGCCTTTGTTCTTTGGATAAGCGCCCTACTTTATGATTACCAATTTGTTGCTATGAGTTGTGAAAGCTCTGCCAATAGCGGTAATCTCATGCAAGGAGAGTTGGCTATCAATCATCAATACAGTAAAAGTTTTGATTTTGAAAAAGATTTTTACCAAATAACTCACTCAGTAACCCCTTCCTTTTTATATTTTTCCCTTTTAAGATCTTTTTCAGAACTTAAAATTGCGGAACTTTTTGCCAAGCTATGCGAAAAATATTTTTCTGTGTTTACAAGTTGCAATAAAGCTTTTAAACTTGATACCACCAAACGGTTAGACAGATGGTGTGGCTCTTGCGATAAATGCCGATTTGTTTTTTTAATCCTCGCGCCTTTTATGGATAAAAAAACATTGATTCAGGCCGTTGGGTGCAATCCGTTAAATGATTTAAATAATCTGGAAGGATATAAAGAATTACTGGGCATCAATGGACATAAACCGTTTGAATGCGTTGGTGAAATTGAAGAATGCCGTCAAGCATTTCAATTTCTTATAAAATCCAATCAATATAAAGACGATTTGATTATAAAAGAATTAAAAAATATTATCCCTGAAAATCAAAAAGACTTTTTAAATACTTTCAGTTCACACCAAATTCCCGTGGAGTTATTTCATGAAATTTCAAAATTTATCTGATAAAAAAATCGGCATTTGGGGGCGTGGAAAAGAAGGCCTGGCAACTTTTAAGGCATTAATAAAAAAAACAACCCCAAAAGATATTATCTTTATCGAAGAAGATAATATTCAAGATATATATACTTGTGATGTACTCATTAAATCTCCCGGCATTTCCATTTACCGTGAAGAAATAAAAAAAGCTAAAGAAAAAGGAATTTATTGCACAACACCCACAAATCTTTTTTTTCAAAATAAGAAAGAAAAAACAAAAGTATTAGCAGTTACTGGAACAAAGGGGAAAAGCACAACATCAAGCCTT
Organism: Alphaproteobacteria bacterium; assembly: GCA_017647405.1. Lineage (GTDB taxonomy): Bacteria > Pseudomonadota > Alphaproteobacteria > CAAHEQ01 > UBA3637 > RGIG4140. Next base: position 13,370 of record JAGCKR010000010.1, on the reverse strand, counting down.
CTTTATCATACTCTTAAAAGTTTAGGATTTAAGGTTAAACTAGGCGGAAATATAGGTATACCACTCATTGAATTAGTTGACGCTGATACTGATTATATTGTTGCCGAGCTATCCAGTTATCAATCAGCAGATTTAAACGGCCAAATTGATATTGCTATTTTAACAAACCTATATCACGAACATTTGCAATGGCATCAAACTCACGAACAATATTATCTCGATAAAATTAACATGCTTAATCAAAGCAAAATATCCATCATAAATGCACTACAACAAGAAAGCATTCAAAGAACTTCGCATTTAAAAAGATTGTTTTTTAATGATACCGAAGGATATTGTTTCAAAGATGGTTTCTTTTATAACAAAAATGAAAAACTGTTTCCAACAGATATTTTACCATTAAAAGGGGAACATAACCTAGAAAACGCAAGCGCTGTTTTAACAGCATTGAACTGTTTAAAAATTAATCCTCGTGATGCAAAAGAGGCTTTTATTTCTTTTCAGGCCCTTCCCCATCGCCTTCAAATTTTGGGAGAAAAAGAAAAAATTCTTTATGTTGATGATAGTATTTCCACAACACCGGAAACAAGTTTAGCCGCAGTAAAAGCTTTTGATAACAATGGGTTTATAACTTTATTTATCGGCGGATTTGATCGTCAACAAGATTACACCGTTTTAATCAACTTTTTAAAACAAATAAAAAACCGAATTTTACTTATTTGTTTACCGGATACCGGTTACAGCGCTTTTTCATTAGCGCAACAAGAGGGTATCCGTGCAATCAAAGCAACATCCATTCAAGAAGGTGTATTAATCGCAAAAGAACAAACTCCTGCGGGAGGAATTGTTATCCTATCTCCAGGAGCGCCCAGTTATAATCAATATAAAAACTTTGAAGAGCGCGGTGATGACTTTAAAAAAAATATTTTTAATGAATAATTTTCTTGTAAGAATTCTCTTTATATGATAGAAACTGTTTAGTTTCACTTTAAATTAAGGATATAGGTATGGCTAAATTAAAAACAAGCAAAAAATTTTCCACAACATTTTTAACAGGCTTAATTTGCTTTACAGCAGGTTGTTTAACAACTTATTATACACCCAAAATTTCCTCTATGATTAGCGGTGCATTTTCAATACCAAAAATTTCCGTTGTTATGTCCACATATAATCGTGATCATGCGATTGGCGGAGCCATTGAATCTATTTTAAACCAAACAATGGAAGACTTTGAATTAATTGTTATAAATGACGGCTCAACAGATGATACTCAAAAGATTTTAGAGGATTATGCCAACAAGGATAAACGACTTGTTGTCATTAAAAATGAAAGAAATATGGGATTAGTTGCCGGATTAAATAAAGGTCTTGATGCAGCAAAAGGAAAATATATTGCCCGAATGGATGATGATGATAAATCACTTCCTCATCGTTTAGAAAGACAATTTTTAGCAATGGAAGAAAATCCCCACATCACTGTTTTGGGAGGTGGATTTGGAGGCGGAACAGAAAAAAAACGAACTGGGAAACCACAAATAAAAGATCCAAATGAAATTGAGTTAAACACATATTTTAACAGTGGATTAGCGCATCCAACCATTATGATCCGTAAAAATTTCTTGGATAAAAACAACATAAAATACGATGAAAAGTATTTATATGCAGAGGATTGTGGCTTATACAAAAAGATTTTAGAACATGGTGGAAAAATTTCATCTCTTGAAGAACCGGTTCTGATTTTTGGTCACGTTAAAAAAGTGAAAAAACCAACAAATTACGCTTTTACGCAAGCAGAATCATTCAAAAAGCTTCAAAAGGATAAATTATCTCCTTTCTTTGAAGCCCCTTATGAAATATTGGGTGCTTTTAATGGGGATATAAATCGATGCATTATGCTCAAAGAAATGGTTAAAGTTAATAAAAAGAAAAAAATATTAGATCAAACCACTGTTGAAAAAAGATTTAACAAGATCTGTCCAAAAGAAAATGAAGATGCTATATTTGTTTCTCATCCAAACTGGGGAGCTTTTGTAATATATGATAAAGCAAAAAAGAATATCAGAAGAAAAGATGTTCCATCTGAAAAAGCAAAAATTTTAGACCAATCAGAAAATCATATCACTGTGAAATGGGAAAAATACCCGAAAATGGAATCTTTTATTAAGGATGAAAACGGTTTCTACGTTTATTCAAATAAACCTTTCAACGAAATTTCTGATACAACTACAATATATAATATTACCCATCCACTTTGGTCTGATCAAATTATTGTCTTAAAAGATCAATCTTTTTATAGAGTTAATGTTCCGGAGGAAACCGGAAAAATTCTGAATGAAACAAAAGCAACTCTAACCATCAAATGGACTAAATGGCCAGCAATTGAGTTGTTTAGAAAGGATAAAAATAATTTAAATTTCATCAAAGAATTAAAAAAATAAATAAGATAATCCCCATCAATTAGATTGATGGGGATCTTTTTTTTATCCCATTTTAAAAACTGGCTTCTATAAGCTTTCGAGTATAAGGAGACTGTGGATTTGAAAAAACATCTTTTAAAACACCATACTCTTGCACCATCCCATTTTTCATCACTAAAACATAATCACTCATTGCCTCAACAAGCCGCATATCATGCGTGATAAACAAATAAATAAATCCATATTCTTGTTGCAACTTATTCAAAAGTGTTTTTAATTTTCCTTGCATATTTTTATCAAGAGAGGCCATCACTTCGTCCAAAATTAAAATTTTCGGTTTTAAAATTAATACCCTCGCCAACGCAACACGGGTTTTTTGTCCTCCTGAAATTTCATGAGGATATCTGTCCATCAACAACTCTGGATTTAACCCAACAGCTATTAACACTTCCTCAACCAATCGAATCCTATCTGCCTTTTTTAATTTAGGATAATGTGTTTTTAATCCTTCTTGAATAATATCAAAAATTGTTAATCTGGGATTTAAGGAACCGGCAGCATCTTGCATCACAATCTGAACCATCGAACGCATTTTAAAAAGCTCATTTCCCTTAAGTTGAAAAAAATCCTTACCATCAATTAAAACAGAGCCCTTTGCAGGAACCAGTCGCATCAATGCATGCATTAAAGATGATTTTCCACTACCACTTTCCCCTACAATTCCAAGTGTTTGACCTTTTTTTAATGAAAAAGAAACGTTTTGAACAGCTTTAAAACATCCATATGAAACAGAAACATCTCGAACCGCCAACAAATCAGGACCATCACTTTCAACAAATAATCGTTTGCGATATCTGCCTAAAGAGGGCATTTGAGTTGAAATAATGACCCCTGCTCTCATAATATAAACCCGATCAGCCATTTTTCTAACAATAGATTGATCATGTGTAATAAACAAAATCGCTAATTTGAGCTTCTTTTGCAATTTTTTTAATAAAGATAAAATTTCAGCCTGAACAGTCACATCTAACGCTGTTGTCGGCTCATCAGCAATCAATAAATATGGTCTGGCAGCCAAAGCCATTGCAATCATTACTCTTTGACGTTGGCCACCAGATAGCATATGCGGATATGAATAATAAATTCGTTCACAATCATTTAAATCAACAAGTTTCAATAAGGAATAAACCTCATCCTTTGAAGATGGCAAATGATGCAATTTTAAAACCTCTTCAATTTGTTTTCCAGCCATGTGCAAAGGATTTAAACACGTCATCGGCTCTTGAAAAATCATACTTATTTTCCGTCCACGAACATGTTGCAATTCACTTTCAGGCATTTCCATCAAATTAGTTTTCTTTAAATAAATATCGCCTTGATATATTGCATTTTTATGCAATCTTAAAATGCTTTGAGCAACCGTAGATTTACCTGATCCACTATTTCCCAGTAGTGCCACAAATTCACCAGGTTTCACTGCCAAATTAACATCTTTTACAGCATCAAAATTTTCAAATGAAACACTCAAATTTTTTATTTCAAGTAAGTTATACATTTTTATTCTCCTGATGCGGATCAAAGGCATCTCTGACCCCTTCCCCAATAAAAACAAGAAGCGCCAACAATATTGTCATCACAAAAAAAGCCGTTAATCCCAACCATGGAGCCGACAGATTTTCTTTTCCCTGACGAATTAATTCACCAAGCCCCGGAGTTCCCACCGGCAATCCAAACCCTAAAAAATCCAGTGCTGAAAGAGAAACAATTGCGGCAGAAAGCATAAAGGGTATATATGTGATGGTTGCAACCAATGCATTGGGTAAAATATGTCGCCACATAATCATAAAATCACTCACTCCTAAGATTTTGGCTGCTTTTACATAATCTAATCCTCTTGTTTTTAAAAACTCAGCCCGCACAACTCCTGTTAATTGAGTCCAACTAAAAAGCAACAAAATCAAAAGTAACGAAAAGAAAGATGGCGCAATTAAACTTGAAACAATAATTAATATAAATAATTGAGGTAATGAAGACCAAATTTCCAAAAAACGACCTATAAATAAATCTGTTTTACCACCAAAATATCCTTGAATTGCCCCCACAAAAACACCAAGAACGACTGAAAAAAATGTTAAGGATAACCCAAACAAGATACTGATTCTTAATGCATACAGCAATCTGGCAAAAACATCCCTCCCTTGATCATCCGTCCCCAACAAATGAAAAGAATCAGGTTTAGACGGAAACGGATATAAAGATAAATAATCTACTGTATCATAAGAATATTTAATTAAAGGATTTAACACATAAAAATTATGTTCTTTCAAATAATTCTGCGTAAAAGAATCTGAAAAATCAGCTTCTGTCGGTAATTCGCCGCCCAACATTTTATCCGACACAAATTCCACTTGCGGAAAATAAAGTTGTTGCTTATCCCATAATAAAATTGGTTTATCATTCGCTATAAACGGCGCACACAATGATACTAAAAATAACAAAAGAAATAAATACAATGAAATTAAAGCCTTTTTGTTTCTGGCAAATGCAGATCGCCTTTTTTTCTTTAATGATTTCATCACATCATCCTCTTTTCAAAATGGATTCTGGGATCAATTAACGTATAAACAAAATCACTTACTAAATTTAATATTAAACCTAATAACGCGAATAAATAAAGGCTTCCAAAAATAACTGGATAATCTCTGTTTTGAACAGCTTCAAAACCTAATAATCCCAATCCATCAAGCGAAAAAATCACCTCAATTAATACCGAACCCGTAAATAACATACCCACCAATAAAGATGGAAATCCTGCTATAACAATAAGCATTGCATTTCTAAAAACATGTTTATATAACACCTGATTTTCACTTAAACCTTTTGCACGGGCCGTTGTTACATATGCTTTTCCCAACTCATCTAAAAAAGCATTTCTTGTTAAAAAACAAAGACTTGCCAAACCACCAATTGTTAAAGATATCACAGGTAAAGTAATATGTCTTAAATAATCAATCACCTTGTCAAAAAAAGTAAGTTCATTAAAATTATCACTAACCAATCCTTTTAGATAAAACCAATCAAAATATTCGCCACCAGCAAAAATAACGATTAAAAAAATGGCCAATAAAAAAGAGGGAATTGAATATCCGATTGTCAAACAAAAACCTGAAATCCAATCAAATGGCCGATTTTTTTTCATTGCCCGCTTAATTCCCAATGGGATGGCAATCAAATAAATTAATAAACTTGAAAAAACACCCAACGAAATTGATACAGGCATTTTTTCCAAAATTAATACTATAACCGTCTTATCCTGATAAAAACTTTTTCCAAAATCAAAAACAGAATAATTTTTTAACATCAAGAAAAAACGTTCCCATAGTGGTTTATCAAATCCAAATCGTTTTTCAAGCTCTTCTCTTAACTCTTGTTTCAGCCCCTGAGTTCCCCGATAGGAAGAGGACTCCCCTGCACTATGCAATTTTCCCACAGCAGTCATTGCACCCGTTCCGGATATTCTGGCAGTTGCATCTGGACTCATTCCCGTTTCAAGTTTTAACATCATTTGTTCAACAGGTCCACCCGGTGCAAGTTGAACAAACATAAAATTAAGAACCATAATGCCAAAAAGCGTTACGGGAATTAGCAGTAAACGTTTTATAAAATACGATTTATTCATATTTAGCATCATACAAAAAAAAATATAAAAAGCAAGCATTTATTTTATAAAACAAACACGTCAAAAAATCAAATTAAATAATAAAAACAACTTTAAAATTATATAATTGTGATAAATTCTTAATGTATCACTTGAATATAATTTTTCTATATAAATAAAAAAAATAAGAATCTAATTATCTGGCATTCAATATAAAATTTCTAAAAAAACACCATTCAAAATCAGAAAAAAACTTAAAATAACTATATGATTTAAAAATAAAAATTAAAAAAACAAAAGATTTAAGCACAAATTTTCAGAGAAATAAGCATATAACTGACCAATAAACAAAAAAAATTTCGCTTAAAATTCCTATTTTAAATTTTATAAAAAAATCCTTTCTCATCATAAATTTTTATTTCATTGACAAAAACATCAAAAAATAGTATAATATAGCTATTAATTAAAAAAAAGGAGGCCATTATGTCATACGTTGTTGGAACACTTTCAAAAGATGAACAGATCAAAGAAGTTGCTCATCTGCACTGGATTAATTATCTTACAGTTGTTTTATGTTTAGCTCTTGCAATAGCCTGCATTGTTCTTTGTTTTAAATACGATGCGAAAAACAATCAATTTTTATATATTCTTTTTGGAGCACCATCTCTTGTTTTCACATTATCTTCCCTTGGTTTCTTGCTACGTATTTTTACAACAGAAATGGTTGTTACCACAAAAAGAGTTGTCTGCCGAACTGGTGTTATCAGTGTTCATACAGAAGAATTAAAAATTGGCAGAATAGAATCCGTTGAAATAAAACAGTCAATTTTGGGTAGAATTTTAGGCTATGGAAGCCTTTGGTTTTCAGGAACAGGAACTGGTAAAGTTCTTTTTCCAAACATCACTGATCCCAGAGGAATAAAAAGCCGCATGGAAGATGTTATTCAAGATTAAAATCAATATGTTAATTAAAAGGCTTAAAGAAATACTTTAAGCCTTTTTTATTTGCATTTTATTTTTTGTTGATTTTTTTATAAAAATATATTAAATTAACACCTTCAAAGGCAAATAACATGCAAAAATTTTCTCTTATAAACTTTATTAATCAGAAAAACATCATAACACTTGACCTTGCAGAACCTATTGTAAAATCACTTTTGCAACCCCATAGTTTTTCATCAAAAAATATTGAAAAAATTTCCGTTTGGTATCAAAAACTTCCTGTTGAAGAAAAAAAACTTTTATATAACATAACTGCATTTAAAAATGCCTTATCACAAAAAACATTTTTATGCAAAAATCATAAAATATCATCTCTTTGGCTAGGTGAATTATTTAAATCAACACAATATAAAATACCAACAAAATTCATTCAGCAACTTGCTAATTCCTTTTTATTTACAACGATTAAGCTCCCCTCTCAAGTTGAAATATCTGTTGATTCAGAAGCTTTTTTTAAAACCATTTTACAAGGCATTAATAATCACCCACACTTAATCGATGAGTTAAAAGTTTTTTTTCATCATGCCAAACGACCTGTTTATATTGCCCCTGAAAATGGAGATCTTGAAAAAGAAAAATTTTTAGGTCTTTTTTTAAGCACGGAAAATGCACTCTATTTTTTAGCAGATTTAGTTAATTACCAAGTATTAGACACTCTTATCCATGAAATCGGTCACGCAGCTGATGCACATAAAATCCAACATTTACAAGAAAAAACATCTTTATGCCTTTACTATGATGAAGTTAATCAAGAAGCAAAATCCATTCTAATTGAGGCAAAAGAGCTTAATTCCAAACAAGGAGATGATAATCCATTTGAAGATTTATATTTTTATATTCGAAAACACATAAAGTCAAAATATCCTTCATTAAATGCTGAAAAAATAGAAAGAGCAACTGCTTTTTGGTTTAAAAATGAAATTATTGCCCTCGCCTCGTTAAGTAAAGAACAATTAGTACATGCGCTAAATATATGGCATTTAAACGGAATCAGATATACCGATAAAATTTTTCAGAGAATTGAATTTTTAAAAAAACAATATACAAATCCAAATGATATATTTCACTCATTTAAAAATTCCATGGACGAAATGAATATATTATTTTCAAAAAGGATAAAAAAACCGCTGTTTTTTACTTTACAGATGATCGGGAGTAAACCCTCTTTTCAGATCTTTTCAAAAAATCTTTTAAATGAACTTTCACAATCTGCCGGATTTATTGAACAAGAAGAAAATAGAAACCGCTTTATGCTTTCATACTGTTCATTCAAAACAAATGAAAACAACATAGCATTAACCTTTGATTTAAGAAATTTCGGTTATCAAAGCATTTTAAAACTTCAATCTTTTTATGCTAAAAGAGGCATTTTCTTAACACAAAAAGAAAAAATCTTATTTACAACAAACCATGAGTCCATTGAACGTATGTCACGTTTGATTCAACATTTCTTTAACAAACTTGAACTCGAAAATGAAATGTTCGTTTTTCATTTTTCAAACGAGTATCTTTCAAAACATGAGAAAAAAGAAATTTTATATTCCCTTCAATCCCAAAAAATACCTTATTTAAAAATTGAAAATGATTTTTTTGTTAAAAAAGGTAATTTAAGCGATAAAAACCTCTTAAAATATAGTTCTAAATCTTTTTTAATTCCAATCCCAAAAGGAAAAGAACATCATTCAAATCTGGTTCAACTCTTTGAATCCATTCATTTAACTCCACGTATTTACACTCAAACAGAAAAAGCAAATAATTATCTGTTATTTTCACAAAAAGAATTTTTAATATATCACCAAATGAAACAATTACTCCGCGTTGCACAAAACATTCATCAATATTACTATACACATAAAAATAAAAGTACAGACATTGTTATCCCTGCAAATCTATATACAACAATGAGAAATAAAACACATCAAAAACAAAAAGATTAATTTTGATTTTATATAATTATCAAAATATAATAAAAATATATTAATGTTTTAATTTAATTAAATCATTTTATATATTCAAAATAATATATTTTATAAAAACAGATTATTATCTAAAAATTTTTACGCAAATTAAAAATTTGACAAAGTGTTTTCAATCAATTTTTTTCGCCGAATAGCAGAGAGACATTTATTTTCAGCTTTATGTTGCTCTCTCATATAGTTTAACTTTTGATTTCCAACACCTAATAAATTCATCACCGAAACAGCCATGTCTTCCTGATATGAAATATATTTATCATCACCAAACTGCGTCATTAACAACACAAGTCCCTGAAAAATTTTACCTGTTTCAGTTGAAATATAGCTTTGTTCATATGCAGATAATAATTCTTGTTCATAATTTTTATCAACACAATTTTCTTCTGCTAATAAAACCAATCGTGGTGTTAATCCATATTTATTTTTCACATATGGATTCGGATTATGTTGCAAAACTTCTTTTAATCCAAGCCCTTTAACAACAACTCTGGGATCAGCCAAATGATGCAATAAAGTATTTCCATCTTCATCTTGCGAATCAATCAATTCCGGATGTTCAACAAGAATGCTTTTAACTATTGAAAAATCATATTGATAATTCAAATAAAAACCTTCTTCTTGCATTTTAGCTTCATTAATTGCCGTTCTAATTGCTTTTTGCAACATAAAAAAACCTCTTTATAATCCTCTAAGTTTTGAAATAATATCATAAAATTACAATTTTGTCAAATGTTTTTTTTATTATCTTTAAATCATTATTTTTAATTTTATATGCTTGACAAATTCAAAAAAAAAGAATATAGAATTAGCAACGTAACTAAATAAAGGAGCCTTATGGTTCAAAATTCATTTTCTCCTGCTTTATTGCAGACCTATCAAACAAAATGTTCTCATATACATCAAGTCAATATACGAGCATTAACATCATTATGCGGATTAGATCAACCTGCCAAATTTCAAAAAAATCTTTTGAATGCATTAAACGCCAATGTATTCAAATCTGATATCCAAATTAAAAGCTTTATTGAACACACGGCTTCCCATGTTAAGAGCAATTCTTTTGTTCTAAACTTATTTAGAAATACAATAAAGTCTTATAAACTGACACAAGATATTGAAAACCTTCAAAAATATCAATATTTGGCACACATTAATCAGTTGATAAAGGAAAATAAAGTTGATCAAAACAAACTTTCCGAAATTGATAAAACGCTCATGGACCCTAAATCCGATTTTGTTCAAAACGCCTTAAAAGTCAACGAAATGTTTCAAAATCCGGAAACTTTGGATGAAATTAATAATGAGGAAGAAATAGCCAAACTTATTGAACAGCTTTTAAATGATCTTGAAGAAAAAACTCTTGAAAAAATAAAAGAAAAAGAACAAAAAAAATATGAAGAGCTCTTTTCCGGAGAAACAATTACGGATGATTCAGAATTTGAAGATGATTCCGGCAAGTTTAGTTGGGAAAAATTTAGGGAAAAAGTCATCTGGGCCGCTCTTGATAAAATTGCAAATGAAAAAACTCTTACCGATATGGGATTTAAAGTCGGTTTAGTTCTTGCATTTGAAGCTCCTTATAGTTTCATGAAAAATATTTGTGACCAAATTGAAGAAATACGTAAAACACGAGCAAAAAAGACTACTGAAAACAGAAAAAACCATATCAAAGATAATTTAAAAAAACATGCACTTGACCCTAATAAACTCAGCGCATTATTGGCAAGAGAAGCAATGGTTTGGATTTTGGACAATTCTGAAACAAAGGATTTTGATAAAACTTCTTTTAAACCAAAAGAAAAATCTTTGAAAATCGAATGGGAAAAATCATTATTTGCTGATCAATTACCAAAGGATATCAATAATAATTTTATTTTCAGCTTATTTACAAAAAAACAAAAAAGAAACTATATCAAATATTTAAAAAAATATGCAAATTCAACAACATGGATTAAGCGATCTTGCTATTTAACCGGCATGTATTTAACAAAAGAAGAACAAGATGAAATTATTAAAAATGCCGTCAAAAAAGCATTTAATGTAAAACTTGAGCAAATAAAAGAGCTCTCTTCGTCTGAACTTGTTGGAAAATTAAAAAACATTCACCAAACACATGCGTACCAGAAAAAACAAGCCGTACCGGCACCTCAAAATAATTTATTGGTTCCTATCTCTGATGAAATTGGTAAATTAGTCAATAATATAAACAACAATATTCCTCTTTCTCAAAAAGAAATGAGTACATTAAAACAAGGTCTGATTAAAACAGGAGCGACACCCTATTTCATCAATAATGTTTTTTCATTTTTTGAAAATAAGAAACCTCTTCCTTTTGATTTAAAAGATGATATTTTTGAAATATTGGCTTCTAACAAAATGAGAAACACTAAACTTGCTCCATTTATACAAAAATATGGCATTTCCGTTCAACAACTTGCAAAACACAGTCTTCAAGAATTTCAAAATTCTTACTTAGTCACAAAATGGCAAGGGATTCCCAATGCAACACTATTAAAAAAAGAGCATCAACGAACCGGCTAAAAAAGATATCTCCTTGACAAGAAAACTTATTTTTGAGATAACAGTTAAAACAAGGAGGAAACAATGCAAGACCCAATTAAAATTTTATCCGATTTAATTGAAATCAGAACTGACAATCCATCAAATGGAAATAATGATATAATTCAATATATTATTTCTTATTTTGAAAAAGAAAAAATATCCTGTGTTCGCATCAAAAATCCAAATAAAAATCTTTTTAATTTAGTGGCCGGTATTAATATAAACAATTTTCAGGATATCACCAATGGAATATTATTATCTTGCCACTTAGATACCGTTCCGGCCAGTGAAAACGAATGGAAAGAAAATCCGTTTAAAGCCCAAATAATTAATGATTGCCTCTTTGGTCGAGGCAGTGTTGATATGAAGCAATCTATTGCTATTTTACTCAGCATATTAAAAGAGCTAAAAAATATAAAGATGCCTATTTTTCTTTGTTTTACCTCTGATGAAGAAACCTCATGCCAAGGGATTAAGTCAATCCTTCATTTTTTCAAGCAAAAAAATATCCACCCCCAATATGGTATTGTTTTAGAACCAACTAACTTAAAAATCGGAATTAAAAACAAAGGTTTTAAAGGATTTCAAACAAAAATCATCGGAAAGGCTTGTCATTCTAGTCAACCTGAAAACGGCATCAATGCGCTTTATATCGCCGCCCGTTTGGTCAGTTTCATTGAACAAACAGCCCTACTCTATCAAAACAGCGGATTAACTTTAAATGTTGGCGTTCTAAATGGTGGCAGTGGATGCAATCTTGTTGCTCCAAATGCAACTATCGATTTTGAAATACGATCTGATGATAATGGGAAAACAAATGAAGTTATTAAACAAATTCAAGCCTATCACAACGCACTTTCAAAAGAATATAAAGAAACACCGGTCACCTTGTTTGAATTAGATAACATGCCGGCATTTAATGGAAATATCGAATCCAAACTAATTCCTGCTATTCAAAAAGAAAAACCCTCTTCTTTTGTTACCTCATTTGATTATGCCACTGAAGCTGGGTTTTATCAAGAATATGGTGTTGAAACTGTTATTTTTGGTCCTGGGGATGAAACTTTAGCTCATACAAATAATGAACACATTAAAATAAATGATCTTTTAGATTTTCAAAATACACTTTTTAAAATCATCCAAAATCTATCGGAAACTTATCAACTATAACTTTAAATATTTTATATAATAATTTGATATAATTAAAAAAACAAAATTATTCAATTCAAAAACTATTTTAAGTAAGCAGATGGTAAGATATGAGAAGCGACGTGTACATTTGCTGGCGTACACGAGAGCTCTCACATCTGTCCCAGACGTCACACCAGATTTTTATGATTAAATTAAAAAATAATAAAGTTGTGCAAGAGGCTACTTCGATTTTTTATAATGGCTCTTCAAAAATGTGGATTATAGGCAGATAGAGTTCATAAGAAGAAAACATAGTGACGCCGCACCAGATTTGTATGATGCGTTAAAATGGGGATGATAAGGATGCGAATAAAGATAAAACCGCCAAGTGCCGTGTATAGATTATACATAAACTTGACGGTTTTGCTTTAGGGACGCCTTAGGGCACTATTTTAAAACTTCTTAAAATTTCCATTCTAAGCGAAGTATTCCACTATGATCCTGATACTCTTTTCTAAACGTTCCAGAATATTCAAGTTTTAAACTGGTGCGGTCAGTGACTTTAGCTTCAAGGCCGGTTGTAACCGTGGCACTTAACCGATCAAGCGCTTCGCCTGTTACTGT
>JAGCKR010000009.1 GCA_017647405.1 Alphaproteobacteria bacterium | reverse complement strand
GCTTATCAGATATTGGTTGATCATTATGCTTTTTCAAAAGATATGAAGATGAACGATCAAATGCTTGAAGACTTTTTAAATGAAATTAATCAAATTGAAGATCCGCACGAAAGAAATGTTTTCTTTGATATTTTTATTTCCAAAGAGCATCGGATTGATAACCCCGTTATTCGGCGCAAATATTTTGATGCTTGGGCGCAAAGTGCCTTTGATGCTTGCGGGGGCAAAATTGATGATAATTCAAAGGAATTGTTTGAAAAAGCCAAAGAGTATGTTGATAAATTGAATTTAACAACGGTGGTTGAAAAGAAAAATTATTGGGGAGAACCAGAAAGATATAATGAAAATTTTATCGACCCGGTTGATCGGATTGAAATTTTGCGCCGGTTATCGGATTTGTTTGTGTCGCAATATGATATGAGCATGATGATGAAGCCTGAGCCAAGCGATTATGATCAGCTTGAAAAGGGCACGAAAAAGAGTCATCATCAAAAGTTAATCGGCTTTGATACGATAAAAGAATTTTTAAAAGAAAATCCGTATGAAGCCAAAGAGTTGATGGATTTTTTATGTTCCAAAGGTGATTTTGATGATGCCAGAGCTTATCACAAGCATTTAAAAGAATCGTCAGGAAAGGTGACTGTTGGCGGGTGGGGATCAACGAAACAAGTTGAGGTTGGAAAATATTTTTCATCTCAAATGCTTCAACAAATTCATAAAGAATATCACATGCTTCCATTGGAAGGACAGGCCTTTTTGATGAGCGAAATTTTGCTTTCTTGTAAAGGCAGATATATCAAAGAAAGCTTTGTTGATGCGTTAAAGAAAAAAGCAAATGCAGATAAGCCGGATTATATTTTGCCCCAAAAAGAAACATGGGAGTATGTTTTTGATATTGTGGCGCCGAAAGTTTTTGGTAATGCCGATGAAAAGATGAAAGATGTTGGAATGGGTTTTTTATATTCTTTCATCAAAGCCAGACGCATTGATGAGCGCAATCTTTATTTGGCGGCAATGTTGGCGGCTGCCAGTCAAAATAACGGCGGGGAAATTTTAAAAGGCGAAGAAAATTTGCCAGAAGCGGAGCAAAAACGCTTGCAATCCGAACGATCGGTGGCCAAAGGGGTGCGTCTCTTTTTGGAAAATTTGGGGCCAGCCGGCGTGAAAGTTGGGCAGGCGATGGCCTCTTATGGCGCGGTACCTGAATTTATTCGCAAAGAAATGCAGGATTTAAAATCCAATGCGAACCGACCGGCCAGATGGACGTTATTTAAGTGGTTGGATTTATATAAGGGCGATGGCGATGAAAATTTGCAGTATAAAAATCCCGTTTGGATCGGAAAGATTTTAGGGTCGGCTTCTTATTTCGTGACGGCCGAAAAAGGCGAGATGACGGCGGATGGAAAAGTGCCGAAAAAAACGGATTTTGTGACTAAAATTTTGCGTCGCAGTGCCAAAATTGATGCCGAAAAAGAGTTTGCCGTTTTTAACGAAACGCTTTTGAATTTGGAAAAATATAAGGTTTTACCCGGGGGCGTTTCCATGTTTTCAAGGCTGATTAATCAGGCGCGCAGTTATTCCGATATTGAAACGGATACTGAAATCGGGTATGATCAATATCAGACGGCTAAAAAGCTTTATGGTGAGCGCAACATTGAATTTGATGGACAAAGCTTTAAAATTCACGTTTGCGATTGGCCAGAAGGGAAACGAGGCAATGGCTGGGCTGATTTGGAACGTGGGTATGGTGTTGATTTAAAAGATATTGAAGAAGGACCATATAAAGAAGCACTTTCAAAGGCATATTTATCAACTGAGTTGATGATGATGTTTTCCGGTGGTCAGTTTGACCATGACCGGCATGCAGGTCAAATGAAAATTGATCGGGAGAATAATATCATCCATATTTTTGATACCGGCGCAATGGCATTAGCTATGCCCAGTCAAGAAGAAAAAGAGGCGCTTGGGAAACTTATTTATCGCACACTGGAACGCGGGATGCATGAAAGTGCCGGTGGTGAGTTTGGGGTGGATTCTTTGGCGGGTATTTTATCAAATGAAGTTGATTTAATGTATCAAAATGAAGAGGTTTCATCAGAGTCTCACTATATAACAGAATGCATGCGTTCCTTGTTAGCCTTAAAGGATTATTATCCAAATCCGGATTACTTTATGGACGCGATGAAGCGGGTTTTGGAAAATAAAGAGGTTGTTTTTGATAAAGATATCTTTAACGGCTTTGCAAAAGAGGGCGTTCGTCATTTAGGGTTATTTTCAGGGGAAAATCACCTGTTATCCGAAGGGGGCAAAAAAGTTTTGGGACAGGTGCTTTTTGATACGTTGGCGCTTGCCGGCAATCATGAAGAGCAGTCTGCCCGCGATATTATCGGCACCGTGTTGCATCACTTGGAAGAAAAAGGAGTGAACCATCCGCTTTTGCATATTATCCATGAAAAAATGAATGAGGAACAAGGCTCAGCTCAGCCAGCCGTTTTGGGATTTGATATGCCGGCTTATATGTTGCCACGGTTGGAAGAAGTGTTACTTTCACAACGCCTTGATCCCAAAATTTTGGAAGGGGTTGCCCTTTCAGCCATGGATGTTTTTGACTTGCAGGGGAAAAAAGAGGCTTATTCCGCCGAGGATAAAAAAGCCTTTGGGGCGCTTTTATTTGACACGCTTTTGAGCTTGCAAGAAACAAAGGGCGAGGAGCTTTCTTCTCAAAGAGAAATCAGCAAAGACTTTTTTGATTTTATGAAAGAGATGAAAGAAGTTTTAAGCAATGGTGCCGATCAAGAGATGAGTCAAAAATTTGTGGACACATTTATTCGCCTGCAAGAAACAAAGGCCTATCCATCAGATTTGGCAACAAAGGTTTCCTTCTTGCTGAAACTTTCTAAGGGGCACCAAGGGGAAAGCCTTGGCATTCAGCAAGAGGTGGTTGAATCGGCCAAAGCGATCTTATTTTCCGGAAACTTGGATAAAGATATTTCGGGCGGATTTTTAAACCGATTTGATGAGCGTTTGCAAGGTGGCATGCTTTTAAAATCCATGTCGCGCGGGATGTTAAAATGGTTTTTAACCGAAACCGAAAAAGAAACCGCTCCCAAAGGATTTATGGGCAAAATGATTCAGCCTGTTTCAAGGTTTATCGGCAAGAGACAGGCGGATTTAAAGGCTTATTTGGTGGGGCGGATTGTGAAATTCCCACAAATGCCAAAAGAATTTAAAAAGAAGATTTTGGGCGGGATTCGTTCTCAAAAAGATGAAATGCAGATGAACGAGAAAGCCAATTCATTTGTTCGTTCTCAGATGAAAAATATGATGTCATTTGCCCAAAAACTATTTAAAAGAGAAAAAGAGCAACCGGTTGAAAAAGACGTTTTGATACCGCAAGAAACGATTGTGTCATTGGAAAGAACATCGCATGACTTAGAGGCCGGCGTTCAAAACCAACAAGCCGTTCAAACGGTTATTTCTGGGGGGCTTGATGATTTTAGAGTTGAAAAAGAAGGCCTTCAAGAACAAAGAACGATCAGTCGCGAAGAAGCGTTAAAACAGCAAGCCAATGTGAAAAGAAAACAGCAGGCTCTTTCCCAGCGGTATGAAAAAGCGGTTTTAACGCAAAAAGAAGTGGAAGAAAAGCGAAAAGAAGCGGCAGCGCAAAATGAAAAACAAAAAAAGCCGATTCAAAGCGTTGATTTCAACAATGGGCGATAAAAAAGAAAAAAAAGCCTTTTAGCTGGTGAAAAAGTTAAAAGGCTTTTTAAGTTGAAAGAAGTGTTTTTTAATTCAACAGGAAATCTTTTTTAAAAGACCAGAGAGATTTTTTGTATCGGATATCCATCTTCATCTTGTTGCAGTTCAGAGGAAATTTCGCCGATAATGCTGGTTTCATTGAAATTTTCCTTTGTGTTAGGGGTGAGGTGATATAGATGCTTTTCTTTTTGATTTTCTGAGAAATACTTGGTGTAAATGAAATAATCATACGGACGATAAATCGATTGATAAATTTTAAACGGCGAAAGCACCGTATAAAATGATTCATTGAGCGTGACGGGCGGTAAAACGGTTTGAATCGTTTTATTTTTTTGAAGATGGGCTGTTTGGCTTTTTCCATCCCAATCCAAAAAGGCGATAATCGTTTTGCCATTATCAAACAAAAAGCCGACCGATCCGTCATAATAGGTTTGAACCAGATAAGGCGTTTTGCCTTCAAACGATTGAATAAGCTCATCCGGAAAGTTAATTTCAGTGAAATGAAGCGTATGGTCTTCTTCCTTGACACCAAACATTTTTGATTTTGTTATTAACAAATCTTTTGTTTTGATGCGAACCATGAAGTCATGCAGTTGCGTTTCAAAAGTTCCAAAAGCAGGTTGTTGTTCGCCCAGATGAAAAGTTTTATTTTCAATGTCAAGCGTTACTTTTTGAACGGTGCCGGAAACTTTTTCACCCTTTTTCCCATTGAAATCAAAGAAATAATATTCACCCTTATATTTGAAAACAAAACAATATGTATTATTTGTTGTAAAGGAGTTATTGGTTAAAGTGATTTGTTCGCCTGTATCGGAATAATAAATCAGATTGTTATAAAGCGTGTTTGACAGCAAATCTTCATCGACAACGCCTTTAAATCCGGCTCGGAAGATGACGGTATGAGAGCCACTTTTCCCCGGCATGCTTAGATAGAAATATTCCGATTCAATAAAGCCGAATGCGCGTCCATTTTTCATGAAAATATTATGGACAAGTGCATTTGATACGCTATGTTTGGCGGTTGAGCTGATTTTATTGTTGATGATATCATAAAGATAATGGCTTCCATTATAATAAAACAGACCAAATCCATGTTCATTTAATGCTGCGCAAGGCAGATTAAAAACAGGTTCTTGCGCGTTGAATTTAAGCGTGGGATTTTCGCGTTCAAACAAGACGGGTAGCGTTGTGTTGACCCTTGTGTTTGAAAGGGTTCTTGTGCCATAGCTGACACAGGTGTTGGCATCAAAAAAGGCAACCAACGTAATTGTATCTTCGCTAGTGCCAAATTCATAGGAAAAATCGCTCATATCTTCAATGCGCTTTTTATGCGGGTAAATATAATAATTTAATTCACCTTGTTTAGGCGAATAAATATCCCCTGCATGATGACAAAGAGCATATGGGGGCATTTTTTTGGCGGTTTCCTGATGAATGATTTGATAGGAATAATTTGTTGGATTATCATAAAAACCTTCATCCGAGGAGGCAAGCGTTTCATCAATCGGCGTGGTTTTTATAAAGGAAATTATTTGCTGACTGCCGGTATAATTCACTAAAATAAGATAGTTTTGCCCAAACAATAAGACATCTTGTTTTTGAAGATCAAAATTTTCCCCTTCAATCGGCAAGTTTTCAATAGAAAAGCTTGAAATTTCATTCGTTTCAGAATTGATTTTGAAAATGGTTTTGCCTCCGATGGTGAAGGTGTTACTTGTATGAATATCACCGGCGCCACGATTAAAAACATAATAGTACGGGTGATTTTGTTGTGGTATAGAGGCAATAATTTCATAAGCATAGGCTTCTTCATCTTCGTTATAAACCAGTTTAAGCACATCGGCGATAGAGTTATAAGAATTATATTGAATCAGATATTCTCCCTTGGAATCAAAACTGCAATAAGAAGGTTCAAAATTATTGAAATTCCCTCCGGTTGGATAGGCAATTTCCGTGAACGGACTTTCTTTTTCAGGAGAAAAATGATAGTTTGATCCAAAAGTTGTTTTACCGGGATTTGGAAAGGTATAAGTGGTGCTTTTTATGGTGCTTTTTCTTATATTTAAAGGAATAAGCGCATGGTTTTCTTTATCGAGTTGATACGTTAAAATTTGACCGTTATACCATCCCAAATGCAGTTGATCTTGATGCACAAAGGCAAATTCATAAGGTTGCGCACCGAAACACCCTTTTAATGCGCCCATGAACGCCCCTTTTTGAGCGGGAAGATCATATTGATGCTTTTGAATCATGGCTTTTTCGCCAAGGGGAAGGGGATAAGCCGATAAAATATTTTTGGAGGGTGATTGCGTTTGCAGATTATCAATCGCCGTTGTTAAGGCGCGAAAGGGCATCTTTTCATCCACAATGGCTCCTTTGTTTTGAAGGGCTTTGGTGATTAAGCTTTTTGTTTCAACGGCATATCTTAATTTTTTGTTGAGTTTCGTTGTCATTTAAATCTCCTCATTATTTAAAGTATCAGCTAAAACAAGCGCTTCTTCATAGTTGATTTTGGCTTGTTCTGCCCAATATTTGGCTGATCCTTCGGGGTTTTCTTGCAAGGGGGCATCTGTCCAATAACGGGCTTCTTCCGTGATATAATTTTTTTGCTCTTGCGCATTTTGATTGAATTTTAATGTTTCTTCAAAAGCATTTTGGTTAAACAACATAATGGCGCCTTCCAAATCAGCTCCGGCATCATTGATCAGGCTTTCAAGCGCCGGTTTGGCCGTTTTTTCAAGATAATTTTCAATTTCCGCCAGTCCGTTTCTGACAAAAACACCTTGCACTTTTAAATCAATCGGTTCGCACCCGATGGTTACATGAATGTTGTTGGGTAAATATGTTTGAATTTCCTGCATGAACAAATCTCCTTAAACAGTTTGAATTTCTTGAACAATGAATAATGCTTTTGTATCCGGATGAGGGGGATAAAACGTATATTTGGCACCGTTTAAAAAGGTGATCGCCATTTGAATATAATATGTTCCGGGGTCTATATCGGTGAGCTCTTTTTCAAGAAGAAGCAAGCTTTTGCCCGCGGTTTCATCCAAATGCTCGGTTATTTCTTTTTGAATCACCGGTAAAAGAGTGCCTTCTTTAAAAACAGCAATGGAAATGGTTGCCCCCTGAATGGGTTGATGAAAATGAACCGGAATGGAAAAGGTGTCCCCTCTGGTGATGCTGATTTGATTTGATGAAAGTGTAAAAGACATAAAACCTCCTTAAAGAGCAATAAATTTTGCGGTGCAATTCGAAAAATGAATGTTAATTCCATCGCCAACCGGCATGACTAATGTGACTGGTTGCGTGTAACTGTAATTATATGAAAAAGAGCGCTTGTAACCGCCCACTTCGATATATCCGTTCATTCTGGTTGGTAATTCAAAAATGACGTAGCCGAATGTTGTTGTTCGATAACCGGAAGAAATGGGCGTGATGTTATTATATTTCGGAAATAAAGCGCCTAAAAAAGTGTTTCGCCGAAGGTCAAATTCTTCGTTAATTTTATCGGCAACATATTGCGTTGTGGCCCCTTTATTGGATTCATCCAAAAAAGAAACGGTCGGCATTAAAATGGGGTTTGAAAATTCCTTTGTTCCACCGATTTTGCAATCTTTTTCTTTGGGAACAAAGTTTAAATCAATTTCATCTAGTTGCGCTTTTGTGACGGCATCTTGTTTATTAACGCCGTTGGACAGCCCCGTGATGGCAAAACCGCCCATGTTGAGCGCGCCTTCCATCGGCGCCCGTCCGTCTTTTAACAGCGTTTGCGATAAGCCTTCTGCAAAGTTGTCATCTTCGGCATCGTGATGATCGGTGACGATTTCAATGCCGTTTAAACGATCTTCTTCCCAGTTGTGAAGGCGTTCAAATGTTCCTGTTGTTGTAAATGGCATAAAAAAACTCCTTTTAAATGAATTAGTTAATAAAAATACCTTAAAGAAAAATCTTTAAAGTTGTGATGATCTGAAAGGTGGGGCGATGGCGAGGGGTGAGAGCTGTGATGCGTGTGTGTAGGGCTGAGAGGCATGTGGCGAGTGAGGTGGTTGCGTGAGAGGGTGCGGTTGCGCGCGGTGGGTTGTGGGTGTGCGGTGGGGTGAGGTGCGGGTGTTGGGCGCGCGGTGTGGAGTGTGGGTTGCGCGGTGGGGTGGCGCGTGGGTATGGTGTGGGTTGAGGTGGCGCGTGGGTATGGTGTGGGTTGAGGTGGCGCGTGGCGAGTGGGGTTGAGGTGGCGCGTGGTTGTGTCTTCAAATTCTAGGCATGTTTAGACGTTTTTATATACAGTTAGAGTTTTATATTTCAGCGATTCCTTACTCACATTTAAACATCCCCCACCTTTCGGGTTTAAAACCGTTTTTTGGGTGATTTTGGGCAAAATTCCGGTTTAAAAACACCTGAAATTCAATTTAAACGCGATAAAGAGAGAGAAACAATTATAAATTATATCAGAAGAAATAGAGATATATTGTATGGAAATGGAAAGAGGGGTTTGGGTTGCGCGAGGTGGTTGCGTGTGTGTGGAGCGTGGTGCGGTGTGGTGGCGCACGGTGGTGTGTGTGGTGTGCGGAGTGTGGATATGCGGTGTGTGGGTATGCGGTGTGTGTGGTGGATCAGGTGCGATGGGGTTAGAAAGGAGGATACTGAGATGCGGAGGTAGTGCGCCGAAATGTTTGTTGGAATTGAGCTTTTGGTCAGGGGGGGTAACTTCCCAACACACTTCTTCCTATTTTATCCAAACCTATCACGATTTTTTTGAGAAAGCAACAAGCTAAAAATGCCAAAAGTGACACTTTTGACATTTCGTTTGATTCACGATTTAAGTGGAAAAAGGGACGCAAGGATAGGGTATAAAAAAACCTTAAAGCTGCAGACTTTAAGGTTTTTATGTAGGTTAGATTTTTAAGTGAGATTATTCATCCCATGTTGTACCGATGTCAAAGCTTGCGGCATCATCTGCGCTTAATTTTTCACCTTGTTGTTTAACAACGTAGTCAACAACGGCGCCAGCCAAAGCAACAATTGCCAAACCGGCAGCAAGAGCGGCCAACCATGTCCATTTGATTTTGCCGAAAATAGCTGCAAAACCAAGACCGACTAAGCCGAACCCACCGACAATAAAGATGATTGAACGGACGTTTTGGAAAACATCCAACATTTTATTACCGATTTGATCGAACACACCAGTACCACTCTCAGCATAAGCATTTACGGTAATGAATGAAATTGCGAAAAGTGCAACATACATAAACACTTTAAAGCAACGATTTGAAAATAATTTAGTCATCATGATGTACTCCCTGAATCTATAGTTGATTGATATCATCACCTTCTATTTTACCCCTAAAAAAGATATCTGTCAACATCTTTTTTATGTCTAAAATCAAAAAAAACTTGCTTTGTTTTGGGAAATGTTGTATAATGATTTCATGCAAAATCTTGAAAATAAAATAAAAAATGAAAAAATCTTGCTTCTTTCTTGTTGTGCGCCGTGTAGTATCGGCGTGATTGAGCGATTCAAAAATGAAGGGCGGGATTTCGCGGTTTTGTTTTATAATCCCAATATCCAGCCTTTTGCCGAATATGAAAAAAGATTGAATGAAAATAAACGGTTGTGTGTGGATATGGGGGTTGATTTTTTTGAGCTTCCCTATGAGCCGGAAAAGTGGAAGGCCGTGACGGTTGGGCTTGAAAATGAGCCTGAAAAAGGTCGCAGGTGCGATAAATGCTTTGCTCTTCGGTTAAAAAGGGCGGCGCTTTTTGCCAAGGAAATGGGTTTTTCAAAATTTACCTCGGTTTTGGGCGTATCCAGATATAAAAATTTTGAACAGGTGACATCGATTGCCCTTCAAATCGCGCAAGAAGAAAATATTTCGTATGATGAAACTAATTGGCGAAAAAATGGTGGGGAAGATCGGCGCGCTTATTTGGCGAAAGAATGGAAACTTTATCATCAAACGTATTGTGGGTGTAAGCCGAGGTAGGAGTGGAGGAAGGCCCAACTATCGGGAGTTAAGAACAGGCGCTCTAAACGGAATTTAAAGCGATTAAACCTCCTTTGTGTACCCTAAAGCTGGCGCTTTTTTTTGTCCGTACACATGCAGTCGGTTCACTCATCTTTATCTTCTCGTTTATAGCTTGTTCTTAACGCATTACAGGAGTTGGGGAAGACCCAACTATCGGGAGTGCAAAATCGGTTTTAAAAGATAACTAGGGGCGTTTGTGCCATGAGGAAGGCCCGAGTATTGGGAGTGCAAAAAGACTGATAAGCGATATCTAAGGGCGATTACATCTTCTTTATGTGCCTTGGAGCTTAGGGCTCCTTTTATCCGCACACCGCAGTCGATGAATCGCCTCTTATCTATTCGCTTCTGAGCCTTTTTTCACACATCACAGAACATCGAGGCGCGTGGAAAATTTATCACAAAGAGCGGAGTGCCCCGAACAAAGGTATCATAAAGCTGAGCGACCCCACCAACTTCATCACAGAACATTGAGGCGCCCCACAAAATTCATCACACAAATCGGAGTGAGCCGAACAAAGGTATCACAGGGGGCGGAGGAGCGTGGAAAATGCATCACAGAGGACGGAGCGACCTCACCACATCCACCCCAAACCACCAACTCCCGCCCGCCACAGCACCGCCACGCTTCACATCCCGTTCGCAAATCCGCTCGAAAACTGCCCTAAATCGTTATCCAAAACTATTCTGAAAGTAAAAGGAGAATAATTAATAAAATATATAATATCAATATATTATCATTCATTCTTAAAGCTTTACTTAAACGCGATAAAGAGAGAGAATATTGTAATTAATGGGGGGGGATGTGGATGGGCGAGATAGAGGGGGCTTGGAGTTTGGAGGAGTGGAGAAGGCTAGGCGCGAGAGAGCAAAGAGAGAGTGTGAGTATCAATTTTTATGAATGTCTTGACAGAGGGCAAAAAACATTTTATCCTTTTTTTTAAAGGAGAATTAAATATGAAAAAAGCAGTTGTTTTAGCGTTAATGTTGGCAAGTTTGGTTGGGAGCGCAATGCCCGTTTTAGCGCAGGAGTCATTTAACACTGACGATAAAGAATATGAGTTAATTGAAAAAGAGCGTGAAGAATATCGCAAAGAAATAGAGAATGAACTAACCATCGTTGAAAACGGGGTCAGAAGATATAAAACCTTTGAAGAACGAAGAACTGATCTTAAAAAGAAGTGCGATCAAATCAGGCAGAAATTTGTTGATAAATTTAATCCGGATTTAAAGTTCAAGTTCAAACAAAAAGCATTAAATCACATTCTTTATGGCGGTGGCGATAGCATTGGATATACCTATCAGATTATTCGAAAAGATAAGATATATGTCACATTCAGAGATACAGATACATTTTATAATCCTCTTCATAATTGCGAAATTCTTATCGATAAAGTGGATTTCACAGCATTAAAATGCAAATACACAGATAGCAATAGAGAAATTATATTGTCATACGAAAAAACGGGTGAGTACAATACTGTCATTGAAAAAGATTATGATGATTTAAATGAATTATATAAAAATGAAAATGAATTCGGACAAGAATATTGGAGTGTTGGACTTCAAGATGATTGTCTATTAAATCCAGAGCAATAGAAAAAAAGAGGCTTATCGCCTCTTTTTCTTTTAATTTAATTCTGCCAGGATAATTTTAATTATTCCCATCCCCATCAAAATTAATGGAAACAAAAGAAGCCCCCTTGCTATCCACGGGTGATTTTTTATATTGCTTGTTCCAAGAAAAAATATCAAAATTAAATTGGCAAGAAACATCTTATAGCTTTCAAGATAAGTCTCTTGATTGATATAATTCCAAGCTCCTTTGGAATATTCATATATAAAAATCGGATCATCTTTTGCCGGTGGATCAAAATAATCAGCAATAAATATACCTACGAAAATAAGATAAAAAATTATACTCCATTTAAAAGGTGCTATTGTTTTTTTTGTTTCAATAAAATGATCTTTTAATTTCAAAAAAAATTGTTTCATAAAAACTTACCCGTCTTAAACTTTTTATAAATAAAATATACTATAAAAAAGCCTTGAAGAGCAAGAATTTTTTCTTAACTTTTGACAAATATCACCATTTTTTAGGATATTTCACTTGAACAGGAACTGTTTCTTGACAATTATCTAAATAATCACTTAAATCATCCGTTTGCCATGGTATATCTATACATCCTGCTGAACCTTTACTAAATCCCCCATGAATTGAAAACCATCTCGGCCATGAGTATTCGTATTTTTATCAGGCTTTAACCAGACGCGTTTTAATCCCCAAGAAATTGGACCACCCTTCCATTTTCCTTTATATTTCTTAAAGCAAATCCAAAAAAAGAGCGGTAAAATAAAAAGAAGATAAAAAAATCATTTTTGCTAAAATCGGATGATTTTTAATATTACTTAGACCCAAAAAAAACAAAAGCAAAAAAATAATTAAAACCAAACGC
>JAGCKR010000008.1 GCA_017647405.1 Alphaproteobacteria bacterium | reverse complement strand
GCGTTTGGTTTTAATTATTTTTTTGCTTTTGTTTTTTTTGGGTCTAAGTAATATTAAAAATCATCCGATTTTAGCAAAAATGATTTTTTTATCTTCTTTTTATTTTACCGCTCTTTTTTTGGATTTGCTTTAAGAAATATATATGATGCTTTAAATCAGCAAATAAAATCTC
Organism: Alphaproteobacteria bacterium; assembly: GCA_017647405.1. GTDB lineage: Bacteria > Pseudomonadota > Alphaproteobacteria > CAAHEQ01 > UBA3637 > RGIG4140. The sequence continues at coordinate 1,954 of JAGCKR010000008.1, read as the reverse complement.
TTCTTTGCTATAAAACAAGCTCATGCCGGCACTTTGTCAAGCCAAGGCATTGAGAATAGACCAATTTCCATGCCTTCGGATGAAGTGTTAAGCGCTGATTTTGAAGTTTATTGGCCAAAAATGAAAGATTTTGAAAATACTGTTCTCCACCCTTACATTGACAGCAATTGTTATGATACGGCCGGAACGGGGCATTTAATGAATTTGAAAGATTTAAAAAATGATCCATTGATTGATTTTTCTGACCCAAAGAAACGCGAAGCTTATTTGGCCCTTTCAAACAAAATAAAAAAAGAAATTTGTGAACAGGGAGCAGATGGTAAATGGCATACAAATAATAAAGTCGCATCTCAAAGGAAAGACTACCCTGAGTTTTTAAATTATCCTGTTGATGAAAAAACGGATAAAGAAATTGCTTTTAAGCATATCAAAAACAGACTGCCACAAGTTTTAAAACTGTTTAGCATTCAAAATCCTCCTATTGATTGGGACAGTTTGCCGGTTGAATTAAAAATTCCATGGTTTGATATTATGGTGAATCCAGGGGTAAATACGCCAATTTATAACTTTAAAACCCATAAAACAGGCTGGCCGAAGTTAGCAAATGCTTATGCCACTGGAGATTGGGAAACCGCCAAAAAAGAGTTGGACCGAGATGGTGTTCAAACATGGCGAACCGATGAGTTAGCAAAGTTCATTGAGGCGGGAAGAAAAAAATTGAACCAATAAGGATTATTTTTTTTCAAGGAATTGATATTCCTCGCAAAAGGGAGCAACGGGCAGAAGGGGGATGTGAGAAACCCCCTTATCCATCAATGTTTCATTTGAGATATCCGGATTTTGCGATAAAAGCAGGTGCAAAAAGCAAATGTTCCCATCCCTTGCTTCTATTTTTGAATAAGTAAAGTTACCATTGCGATCCTTTGATCGAAACACGGTTTTATAAGGCGTATCTTCCAAAATTTCATATTCTGAAAAATGAAGAGCATCCTTATCAAGCGGCTCTTCAAACGAATGTTGAACTTTGTTTATTTTTCCGCTTAAAATATCTTGAGCCTCAACCAATGCAAAACCTATTTCTTTATCCTTAAAATTCATTTGACAAAGAGGATAATCCATTGGTTTTGCATAGCATATTGGATAATTCAACCCCGGTTGTTTGAATTTAAAAGAAGAATCATGCGGAAGCATTTGTTTTATTTTTTCTTCCAATTTTTTGATGAGTTTTCTATCATAACTTTTGTATCTTCTTTTAAATTCGCAATTTTTATTCATCGGTTTAACATAATTTGGAAAACGATAAAAATCAGCCGATAATTTTGTAGTCGGATGATCAAAAAAGCCGGATTCTATACATATCTCGCATTCATTTTTTTCATTAGTCTGCGTAATTTTAATATCAAGATTTTTCTTTGGGTCAAGAAGCCCTTTAAAAACGGTTTCTTGCTTTTCGTCTTTTACCAATGAAAGAGGAAAAGAGGTTGCTTCCTCTAAATTATTCGGATCAAAAACAATATATTGAGTAGGCGTGTATATGTGGCATAAAATATTTGTGTAATTATCATTGCAAACAGGCCCGTTCAAAGCATCTTGTTTGAATTTAAAAGATGTGTCAATGTTAAATTTTTCGACCATATTCTCATAGGCTTGTTTGATTTTTTCTTCCGGTGTTATCCTGTCAGCCAAAACAGGTCTTTCACTCCAAAAAAAACTAAACAACATAAGGCCAAAAACAAATGCTTTCTTCATATTTAATTCTCCTTTAAAAAAAAGGATAAAATGTTTTTTGCCCTCTGTCAAGACATTCATAAAAATTGCCGGTCAATTATCTGATGAAGACAAAATCGCAGAAAAACAAGGCAAACAAAAACGGGGACGAATTAATAAAGATAATTATGATTATTATCAAAAAAAATTTAATTTGCCAGTTATAAGTCCGTTTTAAATAATGAAG